>CAYWCK010000384.1:0-5171 GCA_964456685.1 uncultured Bifidobacteriaceae bacterium
GTCGTCGCGACGAGCAGTCGGGATAAGGGCGAGACGTGGACGCCGCTGGTGGATGTTGAATCCGGAAAAGACAAACGCTCCGCCTATGCCATCACGCTCATCACGCCGGCGGATCGCATCTACGCGTTCTACTGCTACAACGGCGACGGCATCAGCACGCTGCCCAACGGCAAACCGATCCGCGACGACATGCAGGGCTGGTGCGCGTTCCGTTACTCCGACGACAAAGGCGCGACGTGGTCCGAGCGCCAGCGCGTGCCGATGCGTTTGACCGCGGCGGATCGCGGCAACGATTGGCAGGGCAAACTCCAGATGTGGTGGGCCATCGGCACGCCGACGATCTGGGACGGCAAGGCCATGTTCGGCTTCACCAAACTCGGCAAATATATTTTGCAGGACGGCGAAGGCTGGTTCTTTCGCTCGGACAACATTCTCACCGAGCGCGATCCCGCGAAGCTCGACTGGCAATTGCTCCCCGACGGCGATCACGGCGTGCGCCTGCCCGAGTTCGGCAGTGCGCAGGAGGAATTCGACATCGTGCATCTCGACCAGGACGACCTCTTCACCGTGTTCCGCACCACGACCGGTCACCCGGGCAGCGCCTACAGTCGCGACGGCGGTCACACGTGGACCAAACCCGATTCCCTCCGCTACACGCCCGGCGGCCGCGTGATGAAACAATCCCGCGCCTGCACGAAAATCTGGAAAACGAAATCCGGCCACTACCTGCTCTGGTATCACAACAACGGCACGACCAGTTACAACAACGGCCCGTTCGCCGGCAGCCGCAACATCGCGTGGCTCAGCGGCGGGCGGCTCGTGAACGGCGAACTCCACTGGTCGCAACCGGAAATCGGCGTGTATGTCGAAGGCGGCTTGCTCGGGTGCAGCTATCCCGATCTCATCGAGGACGGCGGGAAATATTATCTCAGCTCCACGCAGAAGACCGAGGCGCGCGTGCAGGAGGTTGAAACGGGATTGCTCGAGGGCCTTTGGCAACAGCACGAACTTCACGCCCTCGCCACGAACGGACTCGCGCTGAATCTCTCGGGCGCGAAGTGCGCCGCGAAGTCCGTCGCCAAAGCCCCGCGCATCGCGCCACTCACCGGTGACATTCAGCGCCGCAAAGCGCGCGACGACAACGCCGGCAGCCTCACGCTCGACGTCGCGGTGCAGTTCACCGATCTCGCGCCCGGCCAGATCCTGCTCGATTCGCGCGACGACGCGGGCCGCGGCTACGTGTTGCGCACCGGCGACCGCGCCAACGTCCGCTTCGAAATGTCCGACGGCTGGCAGTCCGCGTTCTGGGATTCCGACGCCGGCCTGCTCAAGACCAACGCCACGCAGCACATTGTCGCCATCCTGGACGGCCGCGCGAAAGTCATCAGCTTCGTAATTGATGGCGCGCTCTGCGACGGCGGCAAGGAGCGGCAATTCGGTTTCGGCCGGTTCAATCCCACCTTCAAGGACATCAGCGGCGGGAAGAACCTGCAACTCGCCCCGCAACTGAACGGCGAATTGAAACACGCGCGCCTCTACACCCGCGCCCTCCGCACCAGCGAAGCCATCGGCAACTTCCACGCGCTATCTCCGTAAGGCTGACAGGAAGATTGAGGACAGGAAAATTCAGCGAGACTTGATTTTTCTGTCACCCATTTTCCTGTCTCACCGCTTTCTGAATTCTTCGGAGCAACTTCAGCTCGTTCTTCCGCGCCAACTCGTGTTCCCAGAGGCGCAACACGCGCCAACCCGCCCGGCGCAAAGTCCGCGTCACCCGCGCATCGCGATGCCGGTTGCCCGCCAGCTTTTCCAGCCAGAACGCCGCGTTGTTCTTCGGCTTCGTGGCATGAATGGGGCACGCGTGCCAGAAGCAGCCGTCCACGAAAATTGCGAGCCGCAGCTTGGGGAAAACGAAATCCACCTGCGCTCGTAGCAGCCGACGTGAGGAGGCTCTGATTGGTCTCCCTCTCCGCGTTCGCGAGGGGCGCGGAGTACGAATGGGGAGAGGGCCGGGGTGAGGTGTTTTCGCTTTGCCGCTTGCCGCTTGCCGATTTTCAGTTTGAGCCTCGTTACCTCGGCTGCTACTCCGTGTTTCGCGCTCCACCATCCGTACTTCAATCTGCCTCCGCCAGCCGGTGATTTTGTTCCGGCGCAATAGGCGGGCGAGCGCCGGTTCCGTGTCCTGGTTGCCGCGACTTCGAATCCGCGACATCACTTCTGACCGCTCCCGCTTGGTGAATACGTCGGCCATTTTGTTTTAACCGCTAATTGACGCCAATCAGCGCTGATGAGCGGAGATTAGCGGTTTGGTCACACCGCCACGTCTCCACCGTTTGGTAAAGCGCCGCGATGTTCCGTCACGCCACACTCAGAACACTTCAGGACCAAAACATCTTCCATCCTCGTCCACGATCTTGCCGTCGGGATGAACCGACACTGGCACAACGTATTCCTCAACTTCGATTGCAACTTCAAAGTCTCGCTCACCGTCGAGAAACTGCCGAAGCCGGGTCATCTGGTTGTCCACAATTTCCTTTTGCGCTTCCAACTCCGTTTCAAAAACACAATAGCCGTTCTCGTCGCTTACGACTGGCACAGGCCCTTGGCAAAACGTATTGATGTAAATGCAAAAACCGTCCCGCACCTTGGGTGATGATTCGTCGCTCATGATTGCGCCCCCCGCTGCCTCTGAATCTTGGTGATGATTGAGCGGTAGTGGGCTGCGATTTTGTCAGCCTCGTCTGCGTCGGTGCATTCCTCGACAATGAAGTCTGTTGGCGATTCGCCTGTGCGATGAAAGTCCGCCGTTTTCTCCCACGCCGCCGCGCGAGCGTCCAGTCCATCGAGCAGTTGGCCGAGATCGAGATCGTTCAACTCGATGCGAAATGTCTTTGGCATATTACGGCAGATACACCTGGCCAGGTACTGCGGATCAGGCAAGAACTTTATCGCTCGCCATCGCTTTGACCTTTGGCAACCTGGGCGCATGGCAAAAGCACCGGCGGTGAAGTGGACGCGTGAGCATACGCTCATTGCGTTGAATCTTTACTGCAAGCTGCCCTTTGGCCAGTTCACCAGCACGAACCCAATCATAGTTGAGGTGGCGGCCAAGATGGGACGCAACGCAAACAGTCTGGCAATGAAGCTCTGCAATTTGGCTTCCCTTGATCCGGTTCAACGCGCTCGCGGAATCAAAGGGTTGGAAGGTGCATCCAATCAAGACCGGGAGATGTGGAGAGAATTTCATCAGAACATTCCGCTTCTCGGTGAGCAAAGTGAAGCACTGCTCCACGACCTGTTCACCAAGGATGAGACGAAGGAGGTTGACCTACTTTCGCGCGACCGGGTGCGACTTATCGCTCCGAGCGGGCCGACGGAGACGCAAGCAACCGTCAAGGTCCGCCGAGGTCAGCAATTCTTCCGGCAAGCTGTACTCACGGCTTACGATATTCGCTGCTGCATCAGCGGCATCAACGTCCCGCGCCTGCTTGTTGCCAGTCATATAAAGCCGTGGGGTAAATTTCCGGCCGAGCGATTAAATCCGCGCAACGGTCTTTGCCTCTCGACGATTCACGATGCTGCTTTCGATGCTGGCCTCATCACGCTCGACGACAAGTTGTATGTGGTTCTCAGCAAGCGACTGCGGAGTTTCTTTCCACAGCCAGCACTGGAGCAGAATTTTATTCCCTTCGAGGGCCGGCCGATTCGCCTGCCGGAAAAGCTGGCCGAGCCGGACGGAGATTTTGTTCGCTACCATCGCGATGAAGTTTTCCAGAACTGACCGCAGCGCCGTAGGCGCGGCATCTTTGTAGAAAAACCGGCCCTACAAATATCCAGCCCCGTCAGGGGCGGCATAGTCGGGAATTACTCGTCAATCGGTTTGAAGATGTAGCGCTGGTCGTATTCCACCTCGAACTTGTCCAAAAGCGCGGTGTATTCATCGAGAAACGATTTCTTCGCGTGATGCTTCTGCTGGTTCTCGATGTAACGAATCACCGCAGCGAGTTGTGACCGCGAATAGGAGAACGCACCAAATCCCTCCTGCCACGAGAAGCGTCCCATCACCCAACGCTTCTCATTGATGAATTTCGACGAACCAGCTTTCACATCACGCACCAAGTTTGAAAGTGCCATGTCCGGCTTGAGGCCGACGAGCATGTGCAAGTGGTCCGGCATGTTGTTTATCGCGATAAGCTTTTGCTTTTGCCCAGAGACGATGCCGGTGATGAATTTCTGCAACTCGTCGTTGTGTTCGAGGGCGATGAGGCTTTGACGGCCTTCAACGGCGAACACGACTTGAATGTAGATTTGCGTGTAAGTGTTGGCTATTCCCGGAAGATGCCGCTCCTGACGGAGCTTGGAAATTCTCTTTTTGAACGGTTTCTACAAAGATGCCGCCCCTGACGGGGCTGGACTTCGGCGTCGAGGATGGATTCGAGCTTCGGCCCTTCCTTTGGGAATTGCGGGAACTCGAAATGGCGGCGTTCGCGGAAGCCGACGAGGAAGATGCGTTCGCGGTGTTGGCCATGCACAGAAGATGCCGCTCCTGACGGAGCTTGGGAATTTTCTTTTACGCGGGTTCTACATAGATGTCGCCCCTGACGGGGCTGGAAACGCCCGGAGGTTGCCGAAGGCCGACCCGCCGCAGCGCTGTCGGTGCGGAATCTTTGTAGAAAACCAGCCCAATAAATAGCTAGCCCCGTCAGGGGCGGCATCGTCGGTGAACGGGCGAGGGAGAAGGAATCACCGATGATATTTCTGCAACAACGCTTTCATTTCGGCGACGGTGGCGGCGTGCTGGGGGTCGGCGGCGAGGTTGGTGAGTTCGTGCGGGTCGCGGTCGTGATCGTAGAGTTCCGCGCCGGCTTTGCCTTTGTTCCATTCGGTGTAGCTCCAGCGTTCGGTGCGGACGTTGTAGCCGACGGGGCGTTCCTTTTGTTGCAAGCGGACTTCCTGACAGTAGGCGGGGAAATTCCATTTGGCATCAGGCTGGGCGAGGAGCGGCTTGAGGCTGCGGCCGTCGAGGTCGGCGGGCGCTTTGAGGCCGCACAGGTCGGCGAGCGTGGGGTAGAGGTCCACGAGTTCGACCATGCGCGGGGAGGTTTTGCCGTGGGGAATGCCCGGGCCGGCGAGGATGAGGGGCACGCGGGCGGATTCTTCGTAGAGCAGCC
>CAYWCK010000385.1:0-5161 GCA_964456685.1 uncultured Bifidobacteriaceae bacterium
CTGCTCATCGAGGCACATGAACACGCCGCGGTCGCCCTGGTGTTTCGGGTCGCGCGGCTCGTCGTTGTTGGTGCCGATGTAAACTCGCCCGCGCGCCACGATGGGAGTGGAGTGCGCCTGCGAACCGAGTTTGGCGCGCCACAAAATATTTCGCCCGGTCTTGGGATCGAAAGACGCCGGCAGATTCTTCTCGCGCGAAACCATGTTGCGCGACCACGCCTCGCCCCACTGCGGCTGGTCGGCGGCGGTTGCGTTGCCGGTAATCAATCCGAGCAGGAAACCAAAGCCAGTGCGGCGGAGAATCAGAGTTATGTTCATCGCTGATGCCGGAAAGAGAATCGGAAGCCCGGCACGGCGACAAGCATTGTTTGACCAGCTGCGCCCGGCCGGATGGCCTATTCCACTTCTGCGGCGATCGTGTTGAGAATCCGGGTCTCCCGCCGTTGCAACAAGCGCCCCAGCGGCGTGAGGGCCTGCCAGTACACCACGATCATGAGGCCGGCCAGGAGGAGGGAGAGCAGCAGATTTACCGGCACCGCTTCCGGCCAGCCGGCGCCGCGCCAGAGGAATTCCATAAGCGGCGGCACCAGGGCCGGGAGCATCACAACCGGAAACATCAGCTGGCACGCCACCATCAGGAGGGTGGCGCCGGCGGGCATTTTGGTTGGTTTCAGGGAGCCGGCTTGAACCCGATAGGGAACGAGGATGGAGAGCAGATTGCCGCACAGGGCGGCGAGCAACAAAAGCGCCACGAGCTGAAAGAATGCCGCCACCAGAGTCAGCAGCGACAAGTGCAATCGCACCGCCATCAAACCGAGGAGCAACGCGCCGAAGCCGAATCCGGCCGGCGCGCTGGCCAGATTCTTGCCGAGCAAAATGAGCCGCCGCTCCGCCGGACACAGGATCAGGGCGCGGAAACCGTCGCGATCAAAACCAAACTGATTCGCAAAGAACTGGATCAACATGAAGATCGAGAAGACGACGCTGCCGGTGGCAATGAAAGGTTTGGCCGCTTCCGGCACGTCGAGCTTCGCCCGGAAAAGGAACGTCGCCGCCAGGATGATGGTCACGAGAAACGAAGTGCCCCAGGCCATTTTGATCTCGGGCGCCCGCAGCATGGAACGAAAGGTGGCCAGCGCCAGCGCGCCGGCCTGCTCCGGCACACCGGGCACGCGCCAGGTGAGGAAACTCGTCGCCGGCTTCGCTGCAGCCCCGGGCCGTGCTTCCGGCGCGTTCACGGCTTTGGGGCTCGCCGCTTTGCCGCCGGTTTCTCCCTGGTAGAAGCGCAAGGTGCTCCGGTAAGCGCGTCGCAATCCGAACGCTCCCAAACCAAAACAGCCGAGCGTGCCAAGCAACGCCGGCACGACGCGATGTTCCGCCAGCCCTTGGGCGCCGACCGATACCCAGAACGGCGGGATGAACTTCTGGACGGCCAGCAAGTTGTTCAGCATTTCCTTTTCCGACTCCTGCCGTTGGCGGCGAATGGACTGAACTTCATTGGGCGTGGCGCCGGGTGGGATGGGTGCGCGTTGGGCGCGGCCCAGGACGTTGAAATAGAGGTTCGGTAATTGCCCGATCAAAACAAAGGCCATGGTGATGCCCATGATGATGGCGCGGCGGCGGCGCGGATTGGTCATCATCGCCGCCAGCCAGCCGCGCAGGCAGTAAGTCCAGGCGGTGATCATGAAGATCATGGCATACGCCAGCGGCAGCAGCAGCAGCATGGCGAATCCGCGCGAGTACACGAGACCGAGCGCCAGGCCGGTCATCGCCGGCAGGAACAGGACGATGCTCACCGCGAGATGCGAAGCGGCGTAGTTGACGACAAACATTTGTCCCAGCGCCACGGGCAGGTGCATGAGGCGCTGGAGATCAATGGTCTCCGAGCGTTGCAATTCGCTAACGAGCCCGATCAGCCAGAAGAAGAGAAACCCGGCCACCAAGCCAGACCAGATGCCCAGCAGAATCATCGGCGTGGCAGTGCCCAGGCCCAGCGCGCCGCCCACCAGGCCGCCGCAAAAACTCAGACCGCCCAGGGTCAGCGCCGCGACCATGACCACCGCGGCAAACACCGCCCCGAAACCGCCGCTCCGGGCCCATTGATTGCGCGTCAGCCGCCAGCGCAGCCAGAAGATCGTTTGGAGTTGCGCCCAGTTCACTCAGCTCTCCAGCCAGCTCAACTTTTGCATTTCGTGTGAGTCCGAGCCGACGACTGCGAGGAACTTGTCCTCCAGCGAACCGTCCCGGCGCAATTCCTCCATCGTGCCCTGGTGCACCATCTGCCCGCGGGCAATGATGCCGACCACGGTGCAGAGCTTCTCGACGATCTCCAGCACGTGCGACGTGAGAAAAACCGTCGCGCCGCGCTGCACGCATTGCTTGAGCGTGTCCCGCAACACGCGCGAGGCCACCGCATCCACGCCTTCGAACGGTTCGTCCAAAAACAACAGATCCGGGTTGGGAATCAGCGCCGCGGCCAGCGCCAGTTTTTTCTTCATCCCGTGCGAGTATTCGAGTGTGAGTTTCTTTTCCTCCTTCGCCAGATCCATCATGTTCAACAATTCCTCGCTGCGCGCCTTGACGATTTCGGGCGGCAACAGATACATGCGGCCAATGAAGGTGAGGTACTCGCGCCCGGTCAGGTTGTCGAACAGCGCCAGATTTTCCGGCACCACGCCGATGCGGCGTTTGACGGCCAGCGCGCGGTCGGGATCGCTGACGTCTTCGCCGAGGATGCGGATGCTGCCTCCGGTCGGGGCCAGCAGGCCCGTGAGCATCTTGATGGTGGTGGATTTGCCCGCGCCGTTCGGCCCGAGGAATCCGTAAAAGCAGCCCGTCGGGACGGACAAGCTGAGTTGATTTACGGCGCGGAATGAGCCGAAGTCGCGCGTCAATCCCGTGGTTTCGAGGGCGATGTTCATGGGCTCATCCAGGCGCGGCAGGCTAGCGACGGCGCGCAACCGGAGCAATGGCAAACGGGGCGGCGCGACCGGCGGCGAAAGTTCCGCTCGCCAGAGGCGGCGCCCGTCGCATAGCTTCGTACGGAATTCGACCACGCTATCAAAGCCCATGAAAAAACTGTTGCTCCCGCTCCTCGTGCTGGCCACCACCGTCCTGGCGGCGGACGACGATGGATTTGTCCCGCTGTTTAACGGCCGCGATTTGAGCGGATGGGTCAATGCCAATTGCGCCCCGGAAACCTGGAGCGTGCGCGACGGCGTCATTCACTGCACCGGCCAGCCCACCGGGGCGCTGCGCACCGAGCGGCAGTACGAAAACTTCATCCTGGAGGCTGAGTGGCGGCATCTCAGCAAGGGCGGCAATTCCGGTATTTTCATCTGGGGCACACCCATCGCGGCGCCGGGCGTGCCATTCCTGCGTGGCATCGAGGTGCAGGTGCTGGATCATGGGTTCAATATTCCCGGCAAGAACGAATGGTACACGACGCATGGCGATGTTTTCCCGATTCATGGCGCGACGATGAAGCCGTTTGGCCGCAACAATGGGATGCGGAGCTTTCCGTCCGAGGAGCGGAGCAAAGGTTCACCCGAATGGAATCATTACCGCATCGTTTGCTCGAATGGCGTCATCCGGCTCAGCGTGAACGGCAAGGAAGTTTCCGGCGGCGAGGACTGCAACTACCGCAAAGGATATCTGGCCCTCGAATCCGAAGGCGCGCCGGTGGAGTTCCGCCAGGTGCGGATCAAGGAACTGCCGGCCAGCGACACCGCCGCCAACTTGACGGCACCGGCCGACAACGGACTGCGCACCCTCTTCACCGGGCTGGATTTGCGCGGTTGGCAAACGAATGCCGCCACGGCAACCCGCTGGCAGGCCGGCGGCAACCGGCTGGTGTTGAAAGCGGGCGAGGCAAAATCCGACGCCGTGCTCTGGGCGGAGAAGCAGTGGGTGGACTTTGAACTGGTGCTCGATTGTCGCGTGGAAAAAGCCGGCGAAACCAACAAGCCCGTCGTGCCCGTCGTAAAAATGCAACTGGCGGGAAACTTCAACTTCGACATCCAACTCACCGGCGCGACCAACAGCTATGAACGCTTCAGCATCGCGGTGCAGCGTGGCGACTTGACCGTCAAGCGCGGCGAGAAAGCGATTGAGATGATCAAGTTGCCGGCAGGCACGCTCGGCAGACGCAAGGTTGGTCTCGCGGACGTTGGCGCCAAGGTGGAGTTCATGAACCTCTACGCCCGCGATTTGCCGCCGCGTTGAGGCGCATCAATCTTCCGGCAGCGGTTTGCCCTTGGTCTCCGGCGCCCATATCAGGGCAACGATCCCCACGAGAAAGATCGAACACAGGATGACGGCGGCGACGCGGAATGGTTCTTCAACCTGGTGCGCCTTCAGTTCCGAACTGAGTTTGCCCATCAACCACGGGGCCGGGGCGGCAAGATAACGAACCGTGTTGTAGCAGAAGCCCACGCCAGTCCCGCGCAGTCGCGTCGGAAAAAGTTCCGGGAAATAGATCGAGTAGCCGGCGAACACCGCCAGTTGCGCGAAGCCCATCATCGGCAGCATCCAGTAGGCTTGCGCCGCCGAGCGCAAGGACAGGAACACGAAGGCCGTGATGCCCAGGCAAAGTACGAACGATCCCAGGAACGCGCCGCGTCGGCCCCAGCGCGAGGCGACGAAGGTGAAGACCACCATCCCGATAAACGCACCCGCATCCTGAAATGCCAGCCCCCAGCCGCGAACCGTATCCACTTGATGTTGCGGTGCGCCGGCCAGCGCCGTGGAAATCAGTTCGGGCGAAAAGAATCCGATGCCCCACAAGCCGAACATCCCCGCGAGCCCCAGAAAAAGGCCCACCAGCGCGTTGCGGCGCCAACGCGGATGTTGAAACAGTTCGATGGGTGAACCGGCTTTGTGTCCCCGACCCGCCGCGGCTTCGGCTTTGGCGCGCTTCCACGCTTCGGGTTCGCGCAAGATGAAGAGGATGGGAACGGCCAACAGTGCCGGCAGTATCCCGACAAAGAAGAGCACCCGCCAGCCCGAGTAATCGCCCCAAAAATGGGCCGCGCCCGGTTGAATCTGGAGCGTGATCATCGAGCCGATGATATTTCCCGATGCGGACAGCGCCTGCAACGAACCCAGCGCCACCGTGCGAAACCGCCCCGGGACACTTTCAGCGACGAGCGTGGTAGCCGCG
>CAYWCK010000386.1:0-5155 GCA_964456685.1 uncultured Bifidobacteriaceae bacterium
CGCATTTCATCGCGAGCACGGACTATTGGTTCAAGCCCATCCACAGCCGCGTTGGTCCGGACGGCGCGCTTTATCTCGTGGATTTTTACAACCAGATCGCCGTCCACAACGACACGCGCGGTCCGGCGCACGGCGCGCATAACGCCGCCACGCGCCCCGATCGTGATCATCATTTCACGCGACTCTGGCGCATTCAACACAAGCAGAAGCTCGCGCTGCCGGCTTTCGATTTGAACGTGAAAAATCCCGCGCGCCTCGTAGAGATGCTCGACCATCCGAACGGCTGGGTCCGCGCTACCGCAAATCGTCTGCTCAGCGAAGGCGCAGGCAAATCCGTCGTGGAAAAACTCAGCGCGGAGGCTGCGCAAGGCCGCACGGCCTACGGTCGCATGCTGGCGCTCTGGACGTTGGCCAATCTCGGCGAGATTGGCGAAGACCAGCTTGAATCCTCCATCCGCGATCAAGACCCGGTCGTCCGCAAGAATGCGCTCTGGCTCGCGGCCGGCTTGGACAACTCCGGTCGCCAGCCGGAACTCGACATGGTGCGTGCGCTCTTTGCCGATTCAGATCAACGCGTGCGCATCGCCGCGCTCGTCGCCGGCACAACGCTCACGCCGAACAGCGATCTCGCCACCGCATTGGTCGAAGCCTGGCCGAGTTTTCAGAATCCTTACCTCGAAGCCGCGGCGCTCGCGATCACTGCGAAGGATCCGTTGCTTTTCCTGAATGCAGCGCTGGAAGCGAAGAGCCAAGCTGGGCTCGCCGGCTTCATCACCCAACTCGCCCGCCAGGCTGCTGGCCAGAACGATCCCGCGGCTGCTCGGGCGGTGGTGCTCGCCGTGGCTAACGCACCCGGTGACGCTTCGCTGAAGACGGTCGCGTTGCAGGCGTTGGCCGCTAATCTGAAGGGCGATGCCAAACCGAACGCCGACAGCGCGCTCGGTGACGCCCTGAAAAAGTTGCTCGGCTCTGACCAAACCGCGGGCGCCGTGTTGCCGCTGATTGCGCGCTGGGGATTTTTGGATCAACTCGGAGACGCGACCAAAGCTGCCGTGGCCAAGGCCGAGGCGCGTCTGGCGGACAAATCCGTTTCTGATGATGAGCGGGCCCAGGTCGCCGCGAATCTCCTTGGGGTGCGTGCCGTGGATGCGGGCATCGTGCCGACCGTGGCCGCGCTGGTGGCAGGCGAGGCCAGCCCGGCGTTGCAACGGCGCATCATCGAGGCGCTGGGCGCGACCGGCGATGCGGGCGCGGGCGCTGCCTTGCTCGCCGCGCTGCCGAAGCTGGACCAGGATTTGCGCGAAGCCGCTTTTGGCCAACTGCTGCGCCGCGTGGACTGGTCGAGTGCGGTCGTGCAGGCGCTCGCCGACAAGAAACTCGACCCGGCGTTGCTTGGGCCGGGCAACTTGTACCGGTTGCGCACCCATGCTGATGCGGCGGTCGCCAAACGCGCGGCCGACGTGATTGCGGAATTGAAGGGCCCGGAGCAAAAGGAAAAGAACGCGCTCGTCGCCAAGTTCCACAACGATGTGGTCAAACCCGGCAATACCGGGAACGGCGCGAAGGTGTTCAAAGACAACTGCGCCGTCTGCCACAAGTTTAAGAACGAAGGTGCCGACTTCGCGCCGAACCTCACAGGCATGGGCGCGCACGGCCCGGAAGACTTGCTCATCCACATCCTCGATCCCAATCGCGTCGTCGAACCGAACTTCATCGCGGTGAGTATCGAGACCAAGGACGACCAGAGCATTGACGGCATCGTGCTGCGTGAGAACAACAACATGATCGTGCTGCGCAACCAGACGGCGGAAACGGAAATCCGGAAGAACAACATCGCGTCGCGCCGCAGCACCGGACGTTCGCTGATGCCGGAAGGATTCGAGCAATTGGGCGCGGAAGGGTTGCGTGACCTGCTCACCTACATCTGCGCCGACGAACTGCGCTACCGGATTCTCAATATGACCGATGCGTTCACGGCTGACACTTCGCGCGGGATCTACAATGCGCTGGAATCGAAGGACGAATCGTTGCGCTTCAAGAAATGGGGCACGATGAAGCATCGCGATGTGCCGTTCGACATCGTGAATCCCGCGCGCACGCCGACCGGTCGCAACGTGACGGTGCTGCAAGGCGGCGCCGGTATCTCGCGCAATTACCCGAAGGAAGTGGAAGTCAAAGTCGGGTTGCCCGCGACCAAACTCCATTTCCTCGGCGGCGTCGCCGGCTGGGGTTTCCCGCTCGGCCGCTCTAACGAACCGACGGCGCGGATCACGGCGCATTTCGCCGGCGGCGAGAAGGAGGAGTTCATCTTGCGCAATGGCGTCGAGATCGCGGACTACATCGGCCGCTACGACGTGCCCGGTTCGGAGGCGCTCGACAAATTGGACGACCTGTTGAACCAAGGCCGGCAGTTGCGTTACTTCGCGCGCCCGCTCACCAAGCGCGGCATGGTGGAGAAACTCACGCTCGCCAGTTACGCCAATGAAGTCGCACCGACGTTTGTGGCAATCACCGCCGAAGTCGGCGAAGGAGCGCCGGCCTCCGGCCCGGCCAAGTCCGACAAATCTGCTGCCGCTCCCAACTTCCAATGGGGTGCAGGACTGAAGGTTCTCATCCTCGGCGGCGGGGCGAGTCATGATTACAACCGCTGGTTCAACGAAGCCGACGTCAAGATACTCAACGCCGCCGGCGGCATCAGCGCGAATTACACCGAAACCACCGGCGGACTTGCCGACGTGATCGCGGGCGTGGACGTGCTCATCGTCAGCAACAACAAGCCCTTCACCGACGACGCGACGAAGCAGGCGATTGTTAAGCACATCGAGAACGGCAAAGGCTTCATCGGTCTGCATCCGGGGCTGTGGTACAACTGGAAGGACTGGCCGGAATACAATCGCGTTCTCGTCGGTGGCGGTTCGCGCGGTCACGACAAGTTTGCCGAGTTCGACGTTGTGGCCGCTGATGGCGCACATCCGGTGGTGGCGGGCGTGCCTGAAAAATTCACGATCAAAGACGAGCTCTATTGGTTTGAACCGGACACCACCGGCACGCCGATCAAAGTTCTGGCCACTGCCTATTCGCCGTCAAAGAACAAAGACTTCCCGCAAGTCTTCATCGTGCAGCATCCAAAGGCGCGCGTCGTCGGCCTCACGCTCGGCCACGACGGCGAGGCGCACAATCACGCGGCTTACATTCGTCTGTTGAGAAATTCCGTGCTATGGGTGGGAAGGAAGTAACCGAAATGCATTCTCGGTAATGTCGAAGAGAGCACAATGCGTAAAACTGTCGCTTGCGGCGATTCTTGCTTCGCCGGTGTTAGTTTTCGCCACGCTGTTCTTCGAAAATCGCGCGCTCGTCCTGTTTCCGACTCACGACGATGGCATGGGAAACTTCACTCAGTGCTTAGGCTATGGCTTTCCTTTTGCGTACCGGGAAGTTGTCTCGTTAATTGATACGCATGCGACGCACTATCATTGGGGATATTTTCTATTGAATACCTTCTTGGTGGCCGCATCCATATATGTGCTCCTAAGTCTACTAGCTCGGTCCAAACGGTTCGACATCGATGAGCTGTAACAGTAATCCGCAGGTGTCAGAACAGTGGTTCCTCTCCCGTGCGAGTGGAAGGGGACTTCTCGCGTAACCGTCATGCTTGCGATCGCCATCCTTGGAACCTTGGACACGAAGGGCGCTGAACACGCCTTCGTGGCCGAACTCATCCGTCAACGCGGTCACCAGGCGCTCGTCATTGATGTCGGCACGCTAGGCGAGCCGCGGCTCAAGCCGGACATTTCGCGTAACGAAGTCGCCGCGGCGGCGGGCGTAGATCTCGCCGCGCTGGTCGCGAAGAAAGATCGTGGCGAAGCCGTCACTGCAATGTCACGCGGCGCACCAGTCATCTTGGCGAAGTTGGCGGCGGAGAAGCGGATTGATGGGGTGATCTCACTCGGCGGCGGCGGCGGGACGGCGATTGCCACGGCAGCGATGCGCGCGTTGCCGGTGGGTTTTCCGAAGCTCATGGTTTCCACGCTCGCCAGTGGAAACGTCGCGCCGTACGTCGGCGTGAAAGACATCGTGATGTTTCCCAGCGTGGTGGACATCGCGGGGTTGAACCGCATCTCGCGCCAACTTCTCGCCCGGGCGGCGGGAGCCATTTGCGGCATGGTGGAAGCGCAGCCGCCTGTAGCGGCTGACAAACCGATTATCGTCGCCAGCCAGTTTGGCAATACCACGCCCTGCATCGAACACGCGAAGAAAATCCTGGAAGCCGCCGGTTACGAAGTGGTGGTTTTCGCGGCCACCGGCACGGGCGGTCGCACGATGGAATCGCTCATCGAAACCGGGCTCATCGCGGGCGTGCTCGACGTCACAACAACCGAGTGGGCGGATGAATTGGTCGGTGGCGTGTTGACCGCCGGCCCAACGCGGCTCGAAGCTGCCGCGTGCCGTGGCGTGCCGGCGGTGGTTTCGACCGGCTGCCTCGACATGGTGAACTTCGGCACTCCAGATTCCGTGCCCGCGAAATTCACTGGTCGGAAATTTTACCAACACAATCCGCAGGTGACGTTGATGCGCACCACGCCGGACGAGAACGCGCAGCTCGGAAAAATCATCGCCGAGAAGCTGAATCTTTCCACCGGCCCGGTGACGGTGCTGTTGCCGCTGTGTGGCGGCAGCGTGGTCAGCGCGCCGGGCGGTCCGTTCCATGACGCCGCCGCGGATGCAGCCTTGTTCAGCGCGTTGAAGGCGGGATTGCGAAAGGATATTCCCGTCCGCGAACTCGATTGCAACGTGAATGACCCGCAATTCGCGGAGGCGTGTGCGAATGCTTTGCTGGCGTCGCTGAAGCGCTCTTAGCGTTACTCGTCGCCGATGGATTCTGTCCGCTTGCCCCACCGCTGCTGTTTCTCCGGCAGCGTCATGTCCACCTTCACGTAGTAAGTGTCCTCACCGAATTGACGGTCGGCGGCTTCCTGCAACTGGCGCGACGGCAACACGGCGTAGCGTTCGTGCGGCTCAACAAACACTGACTGGCCGGTCGGCAGGCGGAAACATAGGAGGAGCGGACATCGTCCCTGGTGCGCGGCCACGAGGTCGCGGACGGCTTCCATGTTTTCCGGTTTCAAGTTCGCCGTGTTCAATCGCAGGTGAACCT
>CAYWCK010000387.1:0-5147 GCA_964456685.1 uncultured Bifidobacteriaceae bacterium
AGAGCATCATCAAGAAGGCAAAAGCGCGCTTGCTCTTGATATCGCGATCATCAATCCAAAACCAGTGGTCGCGGTACCGCACGGCCACATAAGCATCCGCCGGTTTTTCCTTCGAGCTTTGAATGCGCAGCGGCCGTTCAAGCCCGGTGGCAGCCAGCGAGGGGTTCACTCCGGGCGCGGCGCGACCATCGTTGAGATGGCCCGGCGGCACTTCCACCTGCGCCGCCATGCTGTTCATGATATTGAGGAGCGACCGGGTGAGGATGGCGAATTCCTTGTTGCTGCTGGCGGCGGCGCCAAAGACCAGTTTCAACTCGGTGGCATCCGGATCGAGCTGCAATAAACCCCGAAGCGTGCGAATGTCCGCCAAGGTTTCCGCGCTGATCCGCTCGGAACGGAAGGTGACCAGCGTGGTCTGGCGCTTCTGCGCGTCCTGTTGAATCCGCATCCCCACCGCGCCGGAGAGCTGGATTTTTCGCAGCAACTCGAGCGCGCGGACGAAATCGGCATCCGGCTGCGTGACGCCGCCGAGGTGGCTTTCCTGATTCTTCAAGCCGTTCATCGCGCCCACGGCCGCAGCGAACACGGCATCCGCGGCGTAGCCCGATTGCACCATGAAAAACACCGAATCCGGCGGCAGCGGTGTCATCAAGGCTTTTACGAATTTATTTCCCGTGAGGGGTGTGTAGGTAATCGTCGGACGGTCGGTGTAGCGAATCGAGCCGCCGGCGGTGGCGGTGTTGCCTCCAAAATTGATGGTTTCCGGAAGACTGCCACCAGCGGTGAGCCCGGTTTCCAAGGAATAACCGGCCACGATCTGGCCCACGTCCACAAAGATCGGCGGATCCATGTAGCGCAGTTTGACGATGTTCAGCAACGTCTGGCGCTTCCACGATTCCGAAATAGAACTGCTGTATTCGAAACGATCTGGCGCAATGGTGCGCGGGCCGATACTTACGCAGCCGGAGGTGACCAGCATGACCAGCAGCGCGGTAACGGTGGACCAGGCACACCGTGCATTGGAATGATCAGCGCGAGTTGTTGGATTCATAGTAGGCCATCCGTTCTTTGCGTTGGTAGGGTTGCGAGGGCTGCGCGGCAGCATGGATTTGCAACGGGTGACTCTCGACGTAATCAACCGACGTCGCCCGCCCATAACGACCGCGATAAGTAGGACCGCGCCGTGTTTCCGTCGTCCGCACCAAGGCCGTACCTGCGGCGCTGAGTTGAACTTCAACCGGAGTGACCCGGCCAGCAACGGCGGCAATCTCGATGATCACCGGGTCAAGCACGATGCGATTCAGGATGGAAACTTGAAGGCGATGATTCCCCGGCGGCAGCGCCAAACGCAGGATCCCCTCCGGCGGCGGTTGCGTATCCCAGAACAACTTCCGGAATTGATTCGCGCCGGCGTCGAACTGTTGAACGCTCCAGGCCACGGCCTCATGGTCTTTCGGGTAAAAATCCACATACGCCAGGTTCGCCTTTGGCGTCGCGGGATTCACGTTGGCAGAAACACAGCCGCCACCCGTCAGGAGTGGGAGCACCAGCCACAGGAGGCTGAGCGATTTGGCGGCGAGCTGCTTCATTTCAGTCGTTCTGCGACCTGGTTCAACAGTTTCTGGTACGGACCGCTCCGGAAATTGGCGAGCCGTTTTTCTTCTTCAAACCAAATGTCGCCGGGGTCGTTGACCATGTAGGCTTTGCATTGCAACCGATGAGTGCCATCAGGCAACGGCACGATTTGGGCCCGCACTCGTACGTGCACCTGACCGTTCGCCTGCCAGCCACCGTGCGCGATCTGATTGCCACGCGTGCCTTCTTTTTCAAAGGTCATCTCACCATTGCTGGTGAGGCCTTCGAAATAACCAGCTTCCAGAAACACTGCGGCGCTGGCCCGTTGAATCTCCGCCACGGTCCGGTTGGCGATGACTACCGAAGCGAAGCTCGCCGACGCCGGCAGCTTGCTGGAGCGGCAACCCGTGCCGAACAACAGCCCGAGCGGCAGCAAGAATGCGAACACCAGGCGCAATTGCGATCGTATCGTGCGAGGGAATTTCATTTTGCGCTCGCGGGAGTGGGTGGAAACTTCGACAGCACATTGGCCACGGCCTTCTGGACATCCTTCGCGCTGACCGTCCCCGCGGTTTCGCGCTTCAGCCATCCCACCCAAACGAGCTCGTGCGACTTATTGTCAAAGATTTCAACCGTCAGGGTTTTTTCGTCGTAGGAATGAACGTCCACTTCGCCGTAGTGAATTGGGATACGGCCATAGCGGGCGGTATGGGCATAGCGGGTGTAACCCCAGTCATCAACTTTGACACGCGGAATGGAGTCGCCGCGCAGATTGACGGCGAAGTCTGCCTGCTTGAGTTCCACTTGTTGAAATCCCTTGGCCGTCAAGGCCGCGACCGTGGCTTCCTTCGCCGGCTCGGCGAGCCGAAGGGCCATGCCCGGATCCCCCGCCGGGCTGTGGCCGGCATAGGGCAGCACCGCGAACGTGCGGTACGCCGAGAATTGCATATCGGGTTTGAATTCCGTTTTCACCGTCGTGGAACAGCCGGTGGCCAGGATGAGCATGGCCAGCGCAGTCATCAGCGCCATGGTGGCGATGGGGCGGGCAGCAGCTTTGTTTTTCGGGTACGGTTTCATGATTCGTTCTCCCTTTCGGCTGTAGGCCTGATCACTATTCGGGTTTCACTGTTGAAGGCACCAACGGAATGGAGGTTGCCAGGCTCATGCGCATGGCGAGGTCGAGGCGGTTTTCCAACTGGGCGAAGCGCATGGTTTTCGTGGCCGGCAAAACCTTGCCAATTTTCTTGAGGTGCTTGGCGCGGATATCCACCAGGCGCTTTTCCAGCGACGTGTACTTGCTGAGCATCGCCTTGGCGCGATCTTCCGGCACATTCGGGTAGAGGTCGGCGTATTCCAAAACCAGTTTGACCACATCGTCATTGGCCTTCTCGATCTCGAAACGGTAATTGCGGTAGAGCGGCCAGAAAGCCTTCCCTTCCGTTTCGGTCAGGCGCAGGTTCTCAGCGATGACGACCTTGCGGTCAGCTTTGATCGTGGACCGCGCGACTTCGGCGGCATCGATAACGGTTTGTGCGAGGGAGCAATCCACCGTCATGGCAAGAACGGTGGCAACGAGCACGGCGAGAATTCCGAATTTAGCTTTCATGTAAGTTTCCTTTGGTCTCAATTCACTTGGAGAACGGGTTCAGAGCTTGATGGTGACGGGCTGCTGCAATTGAAACTCAAGCAGTTCGCCCGGCATCACCCCAACCGTCTGGCCGCGCTTGAGCCCCGAGGCGGTTGCGCCGATGGCGGCGCCTTTGCCCGCGTCGCCCGCGATGCCGCCGATGGCGGCGCCGACCGCGGTTGTCTTGGCGGTTTTGGCGAGGCTACTCTTGCCCGCTTCAATGTACGGCCCGGTAATAACCGGCACCAACACGCCGCCGATGGTCAATTCGCTCAAACGCAGATCGAGCACACTCCGGCCGGCATAGCGTCCGGCCTGTTGGGCATTGGCGACGCGCCCATATGCGCGCGTGCCGGCCTTGGCGATCATTTTGCCGTCCACAATCAGATCGAGTTCGAGCGTCACCGCGAAGCGTTTGCCGCGGGGATCCCGCGAAGAACAACCGTCCACCATTCGCACCAAGATTCCGGTACCGGCGTTGACAGTGAGGTGGGTGGGTGAACCCGTGGGTTGCGGTGCAGCCGCAGGCGCGGGCGCCGGGGCTGGCGCGGCAGCAACGGGCGCGTCTCCGCCGGTGAAGCTCAGCGCGAGGACCTTGCTGGTTTCGAATACCTGCGAGCCCGAGTCCGAGTTAAAACGGATCGTCCCCGCGGTGCCGCCATTGTATTTGCCGGTGAGAACCTGACCGTCCTTGAGTTCGAGAACGTCAGCGGTGGCGCGCAGAGTCATTCCGCAAAGCGCAACGAACGCACAGAGGGATAGATTTGTTAGTTTCATGTTGGAGACGTGAGTTTGTTTGGTTGGGTGAAATCAGAGCCGGATTCCGTTCCGTTCAAAGCCCGGGCGAGCCGTTCGAGTTCGAGAGTCCAGCAAAACATGGAAAACAGGAGCAGCAACACCATGGCGATGCGATGCGGCGGCAACGACAGCTGGTCGAAGCGCGCAAGGAACACGACCGAAAAGGTCGAACTGGCGAAGACAAAGCTCAGCCGGGCGGCGAACTGCGCCAAGTGACCGAAGACGGGAAATCCACCCCGGGGCAAAGCCGGTTTCAAACGCACCCGCAACCAGTAGCAGAACTGGATCAGGCTCACAGCAGCGACAGCCCACCAGAGAATTTCCGGGTGCGGATCCAGCCGGTTCGTATCGCCAACGATCCGCCGGTAAATGGGCACACCGTTCGCGAGCACCATGACGGCGCCGGCGGTTTGCCCGGCCAGCAGCAACGGGTAAAGCCAGGCCGCCGGGCGCGAGGTGGTTTTGACGTCAGTGGAAGCCATGCGGTTCAGAATTGAAAATTCACATCCACGCCAGCCGACCAACCGGCCATGTGATCGCCGAAGAAATAGGAAGCGCCGAGCCCAAGCCAGCGGACCTTCCAGAGTTCGCCCAGCAGATCCAAAACAAAGCGACCGTTGACCGTGTAAATATGGTTTTCGTTAAGACCGGCAGCGGCACCGCCAAAAAGCTCCGTGCGCGCCAGGAATCCGCCGGTGTGCAACTCGTGCCCGAGCAGTTTCCAGCCCAGCGGCACGTCCACATCCAGCTTGTTCTCCCAAGTGTGCGAAGCGCCACTCACACTCACGACGGGCGAGGAACTCGCAAATCCCTCCGTGTAGAAATAATTGTAGCGCGACGAAAACTCGAAGAGCAGTCGCCGCCAGAACCATCCGTAGCGCAATTCCATCGAGGGCACGACGGACCAGGAATCGAGCGTCCAGTCCACGAAGGTTCCGCTGGCCACCGATTTTACCGCCTCGCCGGTGGCGTTGAGGGGCTGGAATTCATTTTCGGTATGGCCGTAGATGCCGCTGAGAGCCGGGGTGAGGCTCAGATGATCATTGAAAAAGAACCGGGCGCCACCACCGACCTGCAAAGCCAAAACGTCATACTGCATTTTATTGCCCTGCAAGTAACCGGTGCGGAATTCATTCACCGCGGAAAC
>CAYWCK010000388.1:0-5132 GCA_964456685.1 uncultured Bifidobacteriaceae bacterium
TTTCATCAGCAAATACAATTCATCCGGGTCGCGGTTGTGGTCGGCGCTCTTTGGCTCGACGACAGTGGATGAAGGTTTCGGCATCGCGTGCGATGCGGACGGCAACGTTTTTGTCACGGGCTACTGTCAGGAGAGCATCGAGGGAAACCCGTGGTTCGGCAGCGGTGACAACGTGCTCGCCAAGTACGACTCGAACGGGCAGCGGCTCTGGCTGCGGCAATGGGGCACGTTCAACGCGGACACCGGGCACGCGGTTGCCACGGACACGAATGGCAACGTGCTTGTCGCCGGTTACAGTAACGGGACTTTGTACGGCACGGATCACGGCGGACGGGAAATTTTTCTCGCGAAATACAGCGCCGCCGGTGATTTCCTCTGGGGCGCGCAGGACGGCAACACCGAGACGGATCAGGCGTGGGGCGTAGCGGTGGATGCCGCGCAAAATATTTTCATCGCCTGCGAAGCTGGTGGGTCAGTGCAAGGGAACCTTCACGCCGGCGGGCCGGACGTTTACGTGGCGAAATATTCCGCAGCGGGAAGTTTGCTGTGGTCAGCGCAACTCGGCACGGCTGACACCGACGTTGCGAGCGCCGTTTGTGTGGACACGAACGGCGGCGTGTTCGTGACCGGCTGGAGTTACGGGGACTTGGACGGCAGTCTCAATCAGGGATTGGCCGACGCCGTGTTGATGAAGTTCGCTCCGACTAACAGCCCGCCGCCACCGCCCACAGCCAACGTGGCCACGAACGTCACCAGCTACGCTTTGGTGGCGAATTGGAAACCGGCCGCGCCGGCGACGGGCTATCGGGTGGATGTTTCCACGAACAGTAATTTCACCACATTTCTCGCCGGCTATCAGAATCTGGACGTGGGCAGCGCCCTGAGTCTCAGCTTGAGCGGATTGACGCCGGGAAGGACTTATTTTTACCGCGTCCGCGCCTACAACACGAACGGCACCAGCGCCAACTCCGCCGTGATTGCGACGACGACGGTGGTGGTGGACTGCTCGCCCGCGGTGGTGCTCAACGGCAGTTTCGAGAGCAGCAACGACGCTGCCGGCGTGGGCACGAATTGGACCAGTTATTTGCGTGCGCCAAACCCGGCAATTGCCCTGTGGAGCATCCAAACCGCCGCGCCCGTCGCTGGCACGGGCACGCGGTATCAGCAGATCGCGTTGACGAACGCCGCGGGCGGCGGCGGCGTGCGCCAGGTCGTGACGGGTTGCACCCCGGGCGCCAAGTATCGCGTGGCCGGTTACATGCGCGGCAATTCGGCCTCGGCCACTACGCGCGTGAAGGTGAGCCCCAGCGCCTCGACCGATTGGGCCACGGCGGTGGATCTGACTCCGCCGCAATCCGCGAGCACGAACAACTGGGTCGCGTTCAGCGGCACGGTTGTGGCGGCCGCCCCGAGCATGACCTTGTGGCTGGATGGTTCGGTGAGCGGCACGGGCAATTTCAAGGCCGCGTGTTTCGATGCGGTGACGGTGAGTTGCACCGTCACGTCCGTGCCGCTGCACTTTGAGGCCTTCAGCGCGCCAGCGCAGCAACCGACGCAATTGAAAGTGGTCGGCACCGCCGGAAACAGCGTGACGGTGCAGCACTCCAGCAATCTCGTGGACTGGGTTTCGTTCACCAGCTTCTTGAACTCGAACGGGACGGTGCAGGTGAGTGATCCGTTGGCGACGAATGCGTCCTTGCGGTTCTACCGCGCCAAGACTCCGTGATGCCAGCTGCTCCATTAGTGTGTCGTACGCATCGTGTCCGTCGCCGGGCTATTGCCGTTGCCAGTCGGAATCTTCTGGGCCCGGTCGTGGGCGGGCTGATATTGGCTGCGACCACCGTGGCCGGTCACGCCCAGTGGACCAATGTCGGCGTCGGCATTGATTACCAGAAGTTCACGCTGCCGGATCCCAACAATGTCTTCGTGACCCGGATGGATCGCAGCAACACCAATTGCATCATCGGCAGCATGCTTGCGTCGAATCGCGTGGCGGGCGCGCGGGAAATCGTCAGCGCGCAGGCGGGGCGTTATGAGGATGCGCTGAATTTTTGGGGCGGCGACTGGGGGCAGCGCAACGATGTCGTGGCCGCGATCAATGGCAGCTTCTTCACTCTGGCGACGGGCGTGATCACCGGCGGACATGTTCAGGACGGTTGGTATGCGAAGCGGTTCGATGATTGGTCCGGTCAGACCGGGTTCATGTGGAAGTTCGATCGCAGTTGCGCCATCGGCGGTTGTCCGCACATCGTCAAGAATGAGCAAACCGTCACGCTTGGCGGCGTCACGCGCAACTACGACGGGCTCAACCTCGCGCGGGGGGCGGATCAGTTGATTGTCTATACGCCGCAATACGACCCCAACACCCTCACCGATGCGAGCGGTGTCGAGGTGCTGGTTGAATTGCCCGCGCCGCTGGCCATCGCGGACTATCCGGCTGGCGTCACTGGCATCATCAAACAGGTGCGCGTCGGCCAGGGAGCCACGCCGATTCCGTTTGGGCACGTCGTGCTTTCCGGGGCGGGAACGGCCGCGACCTACCTGCAAAGCAATGCGCAAGTTGGCCAGACCGCCCGATTCACGGCTGACGTCACGCATTACAACACCGCCTGCAATGTCGCGTTCGGCCTTAATCTGGACAACGCCTACGCGCTGACGCAGGGGCATTTTGTTTTTCTGCGGGGCGGAGTCATTCAAACGACGACCAACTCCGGCATGATCATTCGCAACCCGCGCACGTTCGTGGCCTACAACGCCAGCTACGTCTTTTTCGCCGTGTGCGATGGGCGCACCGCCCAGAGCGTCGGCATGACTAGCGACGAGATGGGAGCGTTCTGCGTGAACCATCTTGGCGCCACGGATGGCGTGAACATGGATGGCGGCGGCTCTTCCGTGATGTGGATCAACGGCGTGGTGCAAAACAATCCCTCAGACGGCGCGGAGCGCCCGGTGGCGAACGGTTTGATGATGGTCAATCTTCAGCCCAAACTGGTTTCCACCGCTTTCGCCACCGGTCAGGCCGTGACGACGACCGGCAACGCCAACTGCCGGCTGGGACCGGGAACGGACTACTATGCCTTCACAACCTTGGCTGCCGGCACACCGGGCACGGTGTCGAATCACCGCCTCAACGGCGTCTTCGCGAAGGGCAATCATTGGTGGCAATGCAGCTTCGGCGGCACCAGCGGCTGGGTCGCGGGCAGTTTGCTGGCAGCGGTCAGCAATGCTCCCAGTTGTCCGCCGGTGGCGCTGGTGAACAGCAGCTTTGAAGGCGGCAGTAGCGGTGGCGTGGCCGCGAACTGGGTGGGGTATCAACGATCACCGTTTCCCACGACGGTTTGGAGTTTGCAAACTGCTTCACCACCGGCGGGTGCAGGCGTGCAATATCAACAGATTGCCAACACGAGTTCCGCCGGCGGCGGCGGCGTCCGGCAGGACGTGACCGGTTGCATTATCGGGGCGACCTATACGATTTCTGGATGGATGCGCGGCAACAGCGCCAACGCGACTTGCACTGTGAAAGTGAGTCCCACCGCCTCCACCAACTGGAGCACGGCGGTGGATTTGAACCCGCCGCAAACTTACAGCGGCAACACTTGGGTGCAGTTCAGCGGCACCATCAAAGCGACCGGTCCGAGCATGACGATCTGGCTGGATGGGCAGACGACGGGTACCGGTTTGAACAAGGCGCAGTGTTTCGATGCGGTGACGGTGAGTTGCACGCAGACGCCGGCACCGTTGCGGTTCGATTCGGCGGCGTGGCAATCACCCAACCTGATCCGGTTGCGGATCACGGGCGAGCCAGGCATCAATGTCACCCTGCAACGATCAAGCGATCTGGCGAATTGGGTTACGGTGACAAATTCCATCAACCCGACCGGCATGTTGGAATTGCTCAACGCGCCGCCACCGGGGGCAACGGCGCAGTTTTATCGCTTGCGTTGGCCCTGATGAACCGGACAGAAAAACGCTCCGCTAGCGCCAGTGCGCCAACGGAGCGAGTGAGTGTTCTTCAGGGTGTGGTTATTGCCCGATGCGGTAGTACCGCTGATCGTTGGTGGCCAGGGTGTCCGTGAACTGGACCAGGCCATTCACGTCCGAAACCGAGCCTCCCAAAATCCACCAGCTTTCGATCGGCAGAGCGATGTTCGTGGTGGCGAAGATGAAGTAAGTCGAATTGGTCCCGCCGGCGGCACTGAGGTTGTAACTGAGCGGTCCTGAGCGGCTCACGTTGAAGTTGGTCGGGACGACCGGCGGCGGCGCGGAAACAACTCCGATGGTGCCGTCCACGGCGAGCTTGTTCGTCAACACGATGTCGGGGCTCGATACGATGGTCAGCGCGTCGCCGTTGGGCAGAGGCTGGTTGAAAACCTGGAAGACATCGTTGGTGGTCAGGTGCGGCCCGATATTGGTCACGGTGATGGTGCCCGTGCCGGCGTTGGTGAGCGCACCCACGACACTGATCAGATCGTTGGGCGGTGTGGCAAACTTGTTCAATTCGATCACGAGATTACCTGCGATCACGAGATCATTGTTGAAGGTCAGCGTGCCGACCGAGGAGCCGGGAGATATTGTGCCGTTCGCAATGACGTTGCCGATGATGGTGCCCGCGCCTTTGAGGGTGTGGGTGGCGGCCACTTCAATGCCGCCCGGTACCGCGGAAGCGTCGAGCGTGGCGCCGGAGCGCACCTCAATGACCGGGCTGTTGGAGATTGAACCCGTCGCGCCCAGGACCAGCGTCCCTGCCGTGATCGTGGTGTTGCTGGTGTAGGTGTTGTTGGTGTTCAAGACCAAGGTGCCACCCTTGCTCTTCGTCAGGCCGCCCGCGCCGCTGATGACGCCGTTGCAGGTGATCGTGAAGGTGGCGTCGGGATTGAAGATTGGATTCGCGCCCGCCGCCAGAATGACATCGTTGGCCATCGCATAGCTCGGGCCGGCGCTGCCGGTGCGGAACTGCCCCGCGCCCGCCCCGACATAGATCGGAGTGGGCGTGTTGCTGCTCGTGAGCATGAAGCCACCGGTGGAGCGCGACAGGATGTGCCCGCCATTGAAATTCAGCGCGCCGGCGTGGTTCGGGGTCTCGAGGCGGAGTTCGCAGCCTCCTTCTTTCGTGAGGGTGCCGTCGCCGAGCA
>CAYWCK010000389.1:0-5112 GCA_964456685.1 uncultured Bifidobacteriaceae bacterium
ACGCTGCTCGACCTGCGCGAGCCCGACGAGGTGTTGGTCCATGGCCTTGATGGCTTTGGCCCGGAGCGATTCTGCCTCCGGATCAAGGTCGGCATGGCTCAGGAACTTCTCGTAAGTCTGCTTCAAGTTCTGGATGAATGCCTTCTTGTCCGTCTGCGAATCGTGAATCAGGCAACAGAGCTCGTCCAAGCCTTGCTGCCGCAGGCGATGGAACACGACGTCGATCGCGGCGCGTTTCTCGCAGACGAACAGCACGCGCTTTCCGCGGGCGACGTAATCGGCAATGAGATTGGTGATGGTCTGGGACTTCCCCGTGCCAGGCGGGCCTTGGATGATGTAGCTCGCACCGGTGCGGGCGCGTGCGATGGCGGAGGCCTGGGTCGCGTCGCAGGAAATCACGAGATGCTGGTCCGGCAATTCCAGCGCCGGAGATGGCGCCTCCTCCGGGGGCTTCGGCGCGAGCGAGAACACCGTATCGAAAGAGCCGCTGGCCATGTCGGTCTCGATCAGCTTCGCGTAATCGCGCACCAACGTCATCTTGCGGTAGTTGAAATTCCCCAGCGTGAGGCTGCACAGGTCGAAATCCCAGGAATACGGATTCTGATTGTCCCCCGCGCGCAGGGCGAACATCTGGCGCTCGGTTTCCAGCACCTTGCCGGAATCGGCCGGGCCAGCGGGATCAACGATGTGCGGTCGCCGGGGTGTGGGTGCGGCGCCGCTAACATCTCGTAGCGGCAGCGGAGTGGGGCGGACTTTTTCGAGGAACAACTGCAAGCCGAGCGGCTTGAGATTCTCGCGGTCGTAGCTGTAGTCGGGTTTGATCCGAACGCGGGCCTTGCGCGCCTGCAATTTCAGCCGCCGCCGATACTGGTCCACCCGTTGGCGCGCCTTCTCGTGAATGAGTTCGATTTGTGGCCGGTCAATCTTGTTCAGGGTCACGCCCGGTTCGCTCGCCTGAATCTGCGCCTTGAGCGCCTCGTAAAATTGATCGAGCGAAGTCTCCTTCAAATCCACAAACTCGGGCAGGCTGAGGTTGTAGAGTTCCTTGAGATGATGGCGCAACGCGGGGTTCACCTCGGCCTCACTGGTGGTGGGGTCGAGCACGTAATTGTCGCGCACGCCCTTCTTCTTGGTGAGTTCCACCGGCAGCAACAACAGCGGTGATTGGATGCGCTCCTGTTTGTCCTCCTTGAGATTGTGCCAGCGCAGGAAGCAGAGGACCAAGCGGAGCTGCGCGAAGCCGTATTCGGCGCGGTCCCGTCGCGCCTCGCTGATGATTTTATCGAGCACGCCCGGGATGTAGGGCGCGTCCTCGAAGCGCAGATACTTCCCAAGCGACATGGGGGCGCCTTCGGTGACGGTCGCAGCAAGTTCGGGATGCCAGACAAAAAGCTGCTCCAACTTGATATTGCGGTAATCCAGCAACACGGGCACCGAGGCAATGGTGAGATTGAGCGTCTGGAGGGTCGGCTTGAAATAGATGAGGCGATTGCGGCGCGAGATTTCGAACAGCCGGTCGCGCAGGTGGGATTGAATCAACCGACGCTTTCCCGTGACGGGCGATTCCTGAAATTCCTTCCGCTGGAAAATGTTCGTGTCGAAATCCGTGGATTGCTCGCGGTAATTCTCCAGCCGCGAGATCATCTGCCCCAGGTCCTGCGCGCGCTTGTGACGGTTTAATTCCGTCATGTGCTGAATGGTCGAAGCCAGCACCGGATTCAGGCGGGGGTTGACGGCGAACAAATTCGTGCGATTGACGGTGAACAATTCCAACTCGCCGGCATCGGTGAAATCGAGGCCGCACGCCACGCTGGCCAGCAGCAGGCCCAGCGAGAAGACGTCGGTGAGTTCGTCGTGATGCCGGACTGCGTGCTCCCAACTGCGATAGCCGGCGAGATAAACGGGTTGGGTGATCCCGCCATCCTCCGCGCCGATGCGCTGGTCCGAGACGGCCAGCGTGGCTTGATCCACATCGGTCACGCGCCGTGATTCAGCAACCACCTCCACGGTGCTGCTGACGGGCGTTTGCAGGCGCTCAACTTTCCAGCCGTTCTTCGTGGGCGGTTGAACCTTCGCGGGCACGAACTGCAACTGTCCGTCATTCGTGACGACCAAATCCGCGACCCCATCAAGCGGTGCAACCAGTCCCGCCGCATGCGCGGCCAGGACTTGTTTCATCAGCGGCAGCAGCACGGCCAGCGCATCATCGACTTCAAAGCCCCCCTTCGCCACACCCGCCTCCAGCAGGTTCAGGAAGGATGTGGAAGACATTTCGCTCATCCGGCGGCCTCCGCTTTGGCCAGCATGTCGGCGGCCTGCTCCTTGAGCTTGCGCACATCGCGGAGCTTCAACTTGAGTTCCTTCGCCGCCAGTTTCTCGAATTGCGCATCGAATTCGAGCTGCCGGCTGAACTCCAGGCCCGCCACAAGCGGCATGTCATCCAACTCAGGATCAGCCGTCGCAAAATCAAGGAGCACGTAGCTGAGATATTCGCGTGTCTTCGCGTCCGCGGCTTTGAAGGTGATCAACGCCGATTCGTCCTTCGCAACCGCCGGCGCAATATCGTCGAAGAACAGCTTCGCATGCCCGAGCACGGCTTGAGTTTGCAGCCACTTCGGTCGCAGGAATTGCTCCAGAAACTGACGTGTGCGCTTCAGCATGCGCGTCTGCCCGATGAGGTCCAGGCTTTCCAGAGACTCAGCGCCCTCGATCATCTGCGCGATGTGCGGCTGCGCAGCCTCGCGTTGCTCCTGCCACAGCGCTAGAGCCCGGGCCCGAATGAAGGCTTCCGGATGGGATAATCCCTCCGTCGCAATGACCGCTTGGGAAAAGATTTCCTCGGCCTGCTTCAGGTATGCGGGCGCGCTCACCTGAGTCAGTCCGGTTTGAATTTTGACCAGGCCGGCCACCACTGGATTGAGGTCGCCGGCAACGCGTAAAGATCCGCGGTCAGCATAGATCTCGGTGTAGAGCTGGAAACGTCGCGCCGTCTGCTCGTGACTCTCGGCCGCCCGCGGGTCGTTGGCAACCGCCTCGATGAGCCGGTCGGCAACGTGCAGTTCGCCTTGCTCCCATTGCCAGAGCCGGTAGTGCGCAAGTTCGTGGCCGAGTACGGATTTGATTTCCTCGGCATTCAACAAGGTCAGGATCGGTCCGGAGAAAACCACGTGCCCCTCGCCGGGAATGAAGTAAAGCATCGCGTTGGGCTGCGGATTGTTTTGCGCTTGGTAGAGCGTGACCGGAATATCGAGTTGCAAGCTCTGCCGCGCCGCTTCAACGGCCGCAAACAATTCCGGATGGCTTTCCCCATCGAGACGGTATGTGGACTTGAGCAGTTCCAGGCGGAGGTTCTCGGTATAATTCGCCTGAGCCCGGGCGGATGCGAACCAATTCCAAAGTTCGCACTCCTGCGACTTGAGGTAGTCCCTCACTTCGAGGTGATACGGCAAGGGTGACAGGCTGCCAGGTTCTTCGCTCATCAGAACTATCGGCGGATAGCCAAGGTTAATTGGTATTCCAGGTTGACGAGGTCTCCCGCAACGCGAAGGAAGCTGGAAAATAAAATCGGGGCCGCGGTTTTTCGGGCTTTGTGGCCGGAGTTAGCACGAAATCGGTGGGGGCAGCTCCAAACGCGCTTTTCCAGCGTGGTGACCGCTGAGTTTTTTTCCGTTGGCGCGCTCCAGATCATGACATGGCTCCTAGGTGAGACCTGCGCGCCAGAGTATGCCGTGCGGCTGGCAAGGCAATTTCAAAGCGAGACTGATGCCCCAAGTTGCGGAGCATGCGCTAGGGGGTGTTACTCCGCCTTGCTCCGATAAGGGAGCGTCGGCGGGAGACGCGTCAGTTGTTGGACCTGCGCACGGAACGCGGGGGAGAGATTAGTGGGTTCGTAAGCACACGCAGCGCGGCGAAGCCGACGCAGCAGCGAGCGGTGCAGCTCGGCGTCCTCCGGCACCACCCGCCGGCGAAATCGATTAACATACGGCAGCGTTTTCTTCCGGACCCAATCCCAGCGCCATTTGGGCATAAATTCCGCGAGCCACCATTTCCAATTCAGGGATTCATGCTGCCGATTGGCCCAGGCGGGACGCTGGATCGCTGTGCGTTTCAAAATATCGCGGACGGCTTTGGGCCGAATCAGCAAGCCCGCCTGGACGGATTCCCTGACCATCCAAAGGAACGGGGTGCGCCACAAGCCGCCACGATTTTCACCATCCGCTTCCGGGTAGCCGCCGCCCACGTCACTGTGGACACCGGCAAACCAAATTTCCCGAACATCCTGTTTGCCGTTGCCTGGATTTGGCCACCGCGTCGGGATGAAAAACGCACGGTGCTCATCCAGAGCGACCGCATGGCGCACCATGTCGACGCTGGGGTTGCGCGTCGCGTAGGGATAATGAATCGGATCCCAGACCCAGCCAACGGACGAGACCGTGTCCCAAACTCCCAGGAAGTGAATCCGGACGAAGCGCGTGGCCTGACCGTCTTCAAAATTGATGCGGGCGAAGGTGGCCCGAAAGTCCCGCGTCACTTTCCAGTACGCGTGCTCCGTGCCGTCCTTCAAATCGTTAATGCTCTTTTGCAGCCGCAGCACGTAGGGAATCAGGTTGTAGTTGCCCGCGGCCAGCAGGCCGAACTGATACAACACGCCGGCGAGCGCGCGGGCGGTGTAAGCGCCCCGGCTGAAGCCGTAGAGATAAATCCGGTCGCCGGGCTGGTAATGATCCATCAGGAAGGTGTAGGCGCCGGTGATTTTGCCGGCCAAGCCCGCGCCGAACGCGAGTCCGAAAACCTTGGAAATCCATTTCCCGATGGGCGTGACAAAACCCGGCTCCGGCAACGTGCCAACGCCGGCATCGTAATACACCAACTGCTTCTGGGGATCGCGGTCGAGGACCTGCACCATGCGGACCACATTCGTGTTGTGCGAGCCGAACTCGTTATTGGTGCCATCGAAGCAAATGACAATATTCCGGGGCATGAAAAGGGTCAGCGCTGGCGGTTCATGGCATTCGAGTTGGAAGTCTGGAATACAGCAACCGGGATCCGATCGGGGTGGCTAGCAGGCTGCTGCAAAACTGGGTGATTTTGTCTGCGCTCAATTTTAACCAT
>CAYWCK010000390.1:0-5107 GCA_964456685.1 uncultured Bifidobacteriaceae bacterium
CCAGGATTGGTCGGCCCAGATGCCACCCAGCACCGTGCCGATGAAGCTGAAGAAGGTCGCGAAGCAGACGACCGCATAGACCATCCGGGAGAGCGCTTTGCCGATATCCGTGGCGCCGTTGGCGATCTCGGTTTTGTCCGGCGACCGCAGCAGCGGCGTGAACAAGCCCAGTACCACATACGCCAAGGCCAGCAATCCGGCGACAAAAGTGGCCGAGTAACCCAGCGTGATGGTGGTGACGTGTGTGGCGAGCCAGAAGTTGGTGTCCAGCACGGCGCGCATCATTTCCATGGTGTCCCCGCCCACCGCCAGGTTGTGCGCGATGAACAGCGTGATGAAGCCGCAGAGGCCCGCCGTGGCGCAACCGAGGCCCACGCGATAGATGCGTTCCAGGATGATCCCCAGGCCGCACGCACCCCAGCCGATGAAGATGGCGGAGGAGTAGAGGTTCGTGACCGGTGGCCGGCCTTCCAGCACCATGCGGTAAACCAAGCCAAAGGTGTGGACGACGAACGCAAGGCAGATCAAATAGTAGGAAGATCGGCGCAGGGCCTCGAATAGATTGGGCATGCTGCCATAGGTCAGCAACGCGCCTCCCGCCAGCACAAAGGCGAAGATGTAGATGATGGTGGCGTGGAGAAATGTTTTGATCTGGTTGAAGTAAAATTCGGCACGGCCTTTGAGAACATCCTTGGAGAATTTTCCTTCCAGCCAGCCACGGTATTCACCCAGCGCGGCGTTGAACTCCGCAGAGTTGCCCTGGCTGAACGCCGTGGCCATGCGGGCGTACCAAGCCACTGCCGGCGGCGTGGTGCCGGTCTGGATAGAATCCAGCAGGCTTGCGCCGACGTTCTTCCATTCGGTATTGGGCTGGGTGGGATCCTCGGGAGGAATTACGCGCGGGTAGGCGAGATTGGCCACCATCTCAAAGCCCTGGGCCGTTTCGGCAAAGTTGCGCAGCGCTTCCTCGTCGAACTTTTCGCCCGCGCGTTGGGCGCGAAACGCCACCAGACCGGCGGTGCGGAGGGCCGCGTAATCCTTGATCTGTTGGGCAAAATCCTTGGTGCGCTCGGACTGGATGCTGTTGCGCAATCGCTGGTAGAGCATCACGGCATTGCCGAGCTTGAGCATCTGCTTTTCGTAGGTGGAGCGTTGGGCGTCCTCTTTTTGCGATGCATTCCGGGATTGCAATTCGATCTCGCCCCGGACCGAATCAATTTCGTTGTAGGTGTAATAACGCAGCCCGGATTTCTCGATGCCTTTGTCCGCCAGTTTAAGTTCGCCGAGGATTTCCGGATGGTGAATCAGAAAAATCGGCCGCGTGTTGGCGACCTCCGGCTTGAACATCACTTCCAGCAGCCATTCGGTGGAACGCAGCTTCTTGCCGTGCCGCCAGAATTGCCAGGCGGGGAGCAGTTCCAGCGGGACGTCGCCCGTGCTGCGGATCTGGAGCAGGGCGTTCCGCGCCACGGAATCAACCGGCTGAATGCGTCCGTTGAGCAGGACCGGCAGCCGGCCGAACTCGCGTGCGTGAAATTCCCCGTCCTTTTTCGGCAGCATCACCACGATGATTTCCGTGGCGAAAAGTGCGAGGCAGAACCAGGGCAGGAGTTTGAGCAGTTTTTTCATGCGGCCTTTCTTTTGGCGGCGAAGCCGGCCAGGTGAATCCCAAACTGGATGCAGAGACCGAGCGCCACGAGCACGCAGGCGAAATAGGGCGTGAGCCAGCCCGGATTGTGCACCACCTGCAGCACCGTGCCCTGGTCATCCTTGTCGAAACTGGATTGGTAATAGGTCTCGCCGTTGTAGCGGAGCGGATTGTTCATGTAGATCCGCACCTCGCGACGCTCGCCGGTGTCGGGACGTTGCAACAGGACGAGACTGGAGAAGTCCTTGGGGATTTCCGTCCCGGGATAACGGTCATGCCGGAATTCAATCAGATGCAAGCTGAACGGTTTGTAGAAGCGCTCGGGGCGGAGTTCGATCTGGTAGTTGCGACCGTTGTGGGTGATTTCCTGCGGCTGACTGAGATAGCCCGAAACCAGATAAGCGCCCAGCGAGCCTTGCGGCGTCACCAGTTCCACCACGGCCGAGGGGATGTCGCGTTGTTCCATTTCAGTTTCGTGCGGCAGCAAACGCCACCAGGCATTTTGCCCCACGCCATGCGTGCTGCCGACCGGTTCGAAGCCCGCCGCCTGGTTCTGGGAAAGTTCCGAGTTGGGCAGGTATTTTTTTACGCGCACCGCAAAAGGCAGTTCGGCGTGTGCGATTTCGCCTAATTTTTCCAACCGATGACCGGCAATGGCCACCACTTTATCTTCCTTCTCATCCGAGGTGTCCACGATCGCGAGTTCAAACGAGCGACCCGCTTCGGAATAATTCTTCGACTCGCCGTTGCGGATGTGCATGTGGCTTTCGACCGAGAGCAGGTCCGTCAGCAATTGGCCGAGCAACAGCATCACGATGCCGATGTGGATGATGGCGATGCCGAGTTTCTTCCAGCTGGTCCGATAATAACGGAAGTGCGCGGCGAAGAGATTGATCAGGAGCAGTCCTCCGACGAGATAGCCGCCGGGAAAGATGGGCAGCTTCCAGCTGGCGCCCTGCGGCTGCCAGAAAATGAAGAAGCTGCGGAAGTATTCGTTCTGGGCTTTGTAAAGACCCAGGTTCACCTGCGCCAGCGTGCCCCAAAAAACCAGGATCAAGCCCAACGCCAGCAGCACCACGGTCAACCGCAGTGAGGTGAAAATTTTGACGAGGCGGTCGAGCATGTCAGTATTTGACGTTGGTCACAAATTTTGTGAAGGCCTCGCGGTTTGCGTCCACGAGTTTCGCGTCGCCCATCAGTTTGTAGAACCAGCTTTGGCCCGGTCGCAACAGGATGGCGCCGATGACTTTTGCGGCCTGCCCGGTCCGGGCATCCGTGCCGCTCATCTCCACCAGCGTGGCTTCACCGCCGCTGACTTTGAGCGTCTTGCCAGACTTGGCCGCCTCGCTCTCGCTGAGGGCGCTCAGGCCCAATTGTCCGCGCCAGCGATTGATGTTGCCAGCCAGCCCGCCGCCGTCGCCCGCAGATTGGCTGACGTTGACCGCGGCTTGCGCATTGGCTTCGCCGGTGATGAGAAATTTGGCGACGAGGAATTGCCCACCGCTGACTTCCTTCCAGTTGGCCGGTACGGTCCAGGCGGGTTGGCCCTCCCGCGAAATCGGGCCGGCGCTTGGTTCGCTGGAGACGGGCGGATGTCCCGCGGGCAATCCTTCGCTGGCCACAGGCGGGTGTCCGGAGGGCAGACCTTCGCCCGCCACCGGCGGGTGACCGGACGGGAGTTCACTGCCGGGCAGGCTGAGTGCCGGCGGCGGTGTGCCGCCCGTGGTGAATTCGACCGATTTCAAAAATTCGATAAACGCCTTCTTCTGCGCCGCCACGACGGGTTCGTCGCCCGTCATTTTGAAAAACCAAGCGGTGCCTTCGCGGGGGTAAATGACACCCAGAATGCGGGCGGGATCGCCAGCGCTGTTCGTGCCTCCCAAATCGTAAAGCTCCGCCGCTTCTGCACCAACCTTCACGGACTCGGCGGATTTCTTCAACGCTGCGGTATCGAGCGTGGGCAGGCCGACTTGTCCGCGCCAACGGTTGACGTTTGCCGGATCGCCGCCCGCGCTGCCGGGCAACGGGATGACGCTGACATCGGCCTTCTTACCGTCCTGCGTGATTGCGAACGAAGCCACCCGCATGGCGCCGCCGGGTGAGGTAGCCCAGCCCGCCGGCGTTTTGTATTTCAATTGAGGAAAGTTCGCCACGGGAGTCGCGCCTCCGACCACCCCCGCGTGCGGATCGGCCTTGGTCGTTTTGGGGACGCGGTAAACCTTCACATCTTCGCGCGCAGAGGCGGCCGCGGTTGCGGCGAGAAGAATTCCAATCGCGAACCGGGGAAACAGTTCGCCCAAACGCATGAAAGAAAGTGACTTCACGTTGCTCATGATACAGTTCCGACGCGGTGCGGCAAGCTTGCCCGTTGAAATACCAACCGGCGCATACGATTTAACAAAATTCAGTCAGCCCGGGCGGGTTGGGTACGGCCAATCCGCGCTTGCCCGCGCGCCCCAGCTTTGGAATAACCCCCGCCATGGGACAAACGACGCCAGCCAAAAGTTCAAATCTTCTCGCTGAGGCCTTCCGCCGATTTGACGAGGCGAATGCCGCGGATCCAATTCAGGAACTGGTGGACGGCCAGCCGCAGCCCCGGGAACTCGTCTATGCCCGCTGGCTGACGGATTGGGTGCTCAAACTTTGTCCCGCCGCCAGCGAGGTGCTGCAATTGGCGGCTCGTGGTCAGCACCTTTGTCGTTGGGAAATTCCCCGCGGCTCCTATCCGATGGATCGGGCCGGCTATCTGCGCTGGCGTGCTGATCTGAAAAAGTTTCACGCGCAGAAGTCGGGAGAAATCCTCCGCGCCGTCGGTTACGACGAGGAAACCATCCGCCGCGTGCAGGAGTTGAATTTGAAAAAGAACTTTCCCGCCGACCCCGAATGCCGAGTGCTCGAAGATGCCTTGTGCCTTGTCTTTCTCGAGCGTCAACTGGCTGGCTTGGCCGCGCGATCGGACGACGAGAAGATGATCAACGCGCTCCAAAAATCCTGGAAGAAGATGACCCCGGCCGCCCAGGCCGAGGCGCTGAAGTTGCCGTTCGGTCCACGCGAACTGGCGCTCGTGCAGAAGGCGCTGGGTGACTGAAGCTATTTCGCCGCGGCGGTCGGTTCGCCCGGAGGCGGTGCGATTTTTTCCTGCAACGATTGGATGTGCGCCTTCAACGTCATCATCGGCGGCAGGGTCTTGAGGCGGGCCGGAAGTTTGTAAATCGCGACGAGTGCCTGTTCGAAGGCACGTTGCGCTTCCGTCGGGCGGTTGGCCTGCAAGAGGATCTCGCCCCGTTGCGTGAACCAGCGCTCCTGCCGGGCAGCTTGCGCGATGATCGTATCCAGTCGCGCCAACGCGCCATCGTAATGCTTGCGCTTGAGTTCCAACTCCAGCGCCAGTGTCTGAAGCGTGATCACCGGACCGATTCGTTTGATGCCCTCGTCCAGACTGCGCAGCGCTTCCTCGTC
>CAYWCK010000391.1:0-5098 GCA_964456685.1 uncultured Bifidobacteriaceae bacterium
CCCACGGAGTTTGAGAAATACGCGATTGAACGGACCGCCCAACTGAGCGTGTTCGTGCAAAGCGGCATCATCGAGCACGCCCCCGAGTTCGATGACCTGGCAATGGGTGGCGGGCGCACGGTGGAAATGCCGTTCTGGAAGGACCTGACGGCCGCCCGGCAAATCCTGAGCGATTCGGGTTCGCTCTCGGTGAACAAAATCACCAGCGACAAGGACATCGCCCGCATCCAGAACGACGCGCAAGCGTGGAGCGTGAATCACCTGGCAAAGGTGATTTCCGGCGATGATCCGATGCAGGCCATCGTGGACCTGGTGGGTGACTACTGGGCGCGCATTGATCAGGGTCTCGTGATCTCCTGCCTCAAAGGCATCTTCGCGGCGGCTTCGATGGCCGGCAACAAGTTGACCATTGCGGCGGAGGCCACAGGCGGTGTGTCGTCTTCGACGCAGTTGAACGGCGCGACGTTCGTAGATGCGACGGTGAAGCTCGGCGATCGCGGTGATCGTTTGACCGCCGTGGCGATGCACTCCGCAACGGAGGCCGCGCTGCGCAAGCTGGACCTGATTGACTTCATCCCCGACAGCGAAGGCAAGGCGCAGATCAAGACGTTTCAGGGTCGGCGCGTCGTCGTGGATGACACGTTGCCGGTGCGGGCTGGTACCACAAGCGGGTTGGTCTATACGACCTACCTGTTCGGGCCGGGCGCATTCGGTAAGGGTGCATCGCCGCTGGATGGCACGCCGTTGCAAGGCGGTTTCGGCACTGAGGGCGTGGAACTCGCGCGCGTGCCGTTGGACAGCGACAGCGTGTTGATCAATCGCCGTCGGTTCATCCTGCATCCGCGCGGGGTGAAGTTCAACAGCGCGGCGGTGGCGGGTGATTCGCCCACGAATGCCGAACTGGAAAATGGCGCGAACTGGACGCGGGTGTTCGAGAACAAGAACGTCCGCATCGTGGCAGTAGACCATAATAATTAAGCGAGTCGAGGGACGAGGGTCGAGAGTCGAGGGCGACTCTGGCTCTCGGCCCTCGGCCTTCGACGCTCGTCCCCTCTATGAACGAACTGCTTCCCATTATTCGACGCAAGCGCCGGCCACTCGTGATGAGCCAGGCGCACAAGCCAAGCGAAGAAGAACTGGATAGGACCGATGGGACGGATGCGACCAATGAGGCGCTAGAGAACGCTGGCTCCACTGAACGCGAAAACGAAAAGGAATCCGATGCGGATGTTTCTACCGAAGGTGAAGCGCATTAAGTCGTGGGCGGCAGCGCGCCGGGTGCAGGGCTGGATCAAGGCCTGGTTGCAGGACCGGCGACGGGATCGCGTGCCGGGCGTTCCGACGGCGCCCACGGGTCTGATCGCGGTGAGCGATCTCGGAAATATCGCGCTGTCCTGGTCGGACCAATCTGACAACGAGACGGGCTTTCGCATCTATCGGAAGCCCTATAACGAAGCCTTCACGTTGCGGGCACAGGTGTTCGCCAATCAAACCAGCTTCGTGGATTGGGCGGCTGAGTTGGGCATTCCTTACACGTATTACGTGGTGGCCTTCAACGCGGCCGGCTTGTCTGCGCAGTCGAATCAAGCGACGGGCACGGTGCTGGGTGGTTAAGCATGAAAGCACTCTTACATACCTGGAATGCGGGTGAGTCGTTGGTGGATCGCTATGAAGCCGCGGCGGCGCATCTGCGCGCCAACGGGCACGAGGCTGATGTCGTGTGGGGCGCGGGACCGACGGAACTCAACGTGGCCAACTACGGGATGGTGCTCAGTCATTTTGAACTGCCGCCAAGTGTGCGGCAGCAATTACCGGGAAAATGTTTTGGCGGTCGTCGGTGGACGCGCGCGGAGCAACTGCTTGCGTTGGATCAAGCCGGCTTTCCGACGATGCAATGGCAGAGCGTGAACAGCAAAGCGGCGGCGCTGGCGCTGTTCGATACCTGGGGCGTGGACAAGTTGATTGTGAAACGGTCGTTCACCGCCGGTGGCGCTGGCTTTCATGTCGTGACGCCGGGACAAGTGCGTTACGGCGATTGGGATCTGGCGCGCGACATTATCTGCCGCGAGGTCAATCCCAACGACGGCAACACCTACAAAGTGGAACTGTTCAACGGTCGCATCCTGGTTTCCTACGTGCTTAAGAAACGCCCGCTCAGTGAACGGCTGTTGGCGGGCGACCTGGATGCCGACGGTTTCCGGCGGCTGGCCGTGTATCGCGATGCAATGGAGCGACCGGATGAACGGCATCGTGAACTGTTTGAGTTTCCGGACGCCGACAAGGTGGCGCTGCGGCAACTGAGCCGGCGCATGACGGACATCGGACTGGGTTATGTGTGCGTGGATTTGATGCGCCAGCCAGACGGCAGTTTTGTCGCGATTGAATTGAACCTGTCGGGTGTGACGACCTGGTGGACGGAGCGGGCGGCGTTCTTGCGAAATCGCTTCGCCGATGCCGTGCTCGCCCTGGTGCAAACCCTCTGAAGTGTTATGGCGCTGATCCTCATCAAAGAAACCGGAGCAGGTTTGGTGGATGCCAACGCTTACGCCAACGCCGCTGACGGTGATGCGTATCACGATGGGCACTTGTATGCGACGGCTTGGACAGCGGCGACGCTGGCGAACAAGGAGAAGGCGCTCGTGATGGCAACGCGGCTGATTGATAGCCAATACCAGTTCAATGGCCTGAAGGCGAATGAGGCGCAAGCGCTGCAATGGCCGCGGCAAGAGTGTCGCGTCCCAGATTATGAGGATGAGTTGCCGGCGGATGTAGCGCCCAAGGCGGTGGTGGACGCCACGTGTGAGCTGGCGCGGGAACTTTTGATCGCGGATCGGACAGCCGCGCCGGAGGGCGAAGGGCTGAAGTATGAGAACACGGGCACTACTCAGAAGGGTTTTGACAAGAACGACACGCCGCCGGTTATCCCGCGCCTTGTCCAGGCGCACTTGGCGAAATACGGCGCGCTCCTGAGAGGCCGGAGCGGCGCGGTGCGGCTCACAAGGACATGAAGCCATTTTTTACAAGTTTGATTTTGACCTGCGCGCTGATGATTCACGCGCAGTCGGTCACGCTCGCGTGGGACGCCTCGCCGTCGCCGGGTGTGGTGGGTTACCGGATTCATTTCGGCACGAACGCCAACAGCTATGCGTTCGTGACCAATGCCGGTTTGACGCTGACGCAAGCGGTGATTCTGCCGCATCCGGGGCGATGGTTCTTCGCCGCTACGGCCGTGGATGGCAATGGAATCGAATCAGATTTCAGCAACGTGGTGGAATGGGAGGCGAAGCCCGTCGCACCGGTCGTACAGAGCGAGACATGGGTGCGACTGACGCCCGTCATCGAGCGCAGCACGAATCTGGTGGATTGGGTGAGCGCGACCGGGGAGCCGACGTTGGTACCGGCGACCAATGCGATGGAGTTTTTCACGACGCGCCGGCTGTTAATCGAACGCGTGCAACAAGTGAGGCAACCATGAATGCGAATGAAATGATCAAGGCCGTGGACCACGCCGCCAACATGAATGATCGCTGGTTGTTTGTGGCGACGTTGGTGGGGCTCGGAATTTTTGCGGTGTGGGTGATGCGGTATTTCGTGCGCCAGCATGAGCGGTTGATCGCCGATCACCAGCAGTCCCGGGAATCGTATCAGGAAAGTTTGCGCGGCGTGGTGGCCGAGCAAAGTGCGGCCAACGCGAGGTTGGCGGTGTGTCTGGACAACAATACGCGCGTGCTCGAGGAGTGTCGGGACGAACTCCGGCATGCGCGACTGGAAAGGAGTGGAGCATGAAGAAGCAGGTGATCGGTTGGGTAGCGGCATTGGCAACAGTAGCCGTGGTGGGGCTGAGCGGGTGCGCGTCGCTGGATCGGGCCTACGATTCCGAAGTGACGTGGAGCGACGTGCCCGTGGTGAACCAGGTGTTATAGACCGACTCCGGGTCGGCTTTGTAGCGGGCGATCAATTCAACCAAGGCAGTCGTGTCCATACGGGTTATCCCTCAACATGAGACGGGTGGCGTGCCAGCCGCGTCAAATTGAATCTTCAGCCCGTCCCGGTGTCTGATCAGGTATGCGCTGGCACGGCCAAAAGATTTTTGAGGGATTTGCCGCGCACCGGCGTAATACAAGCGTCGGTCTGAACACGACATAAGATTAAAAGCCATGAAATCATTGAAACACGCCTTTGCCGCACTCATCGCTGCCACCCTGCTGGCCGCGCCGTTCGCCGGATTTGCTGACGATGCCAAGAAAGCTGACAAACCCAAGCCGTATCCGCTCACGACCTGCATCACCGATGGCGAAAAGCTTGGCAGCATGGGCGATCCTTACGTGTTCACGCACGAAGGCCAAGAAATCAAACTCTGCTGCAAGGGCTGCCTCTCCGACTTCAAGAAGGACAGTGCCAAATACATGAAGAAACTTTCCGAGGAGGAAAAGAAGGCCAAGAAGTAACCAGCGGCGTTGACGGTGAGAATCAATTTCAATAATATACGGGCGGATTTCAATTGAGCATGACCCATTCGCGACAACGCAAATCATCGCTGGCCCTTCGCCTCTGTGCGGTGGTGTCGCTATTGGTCTGGGTTGCTGCGTCCGGCTTCTGCTCGGTGGAGTCCTTGATCGGTGCAGATCATCATGCAGACGGTGCAGTCCAACATGAGCACGACGCTGCTCCTGCGTCCGCAGATTCCGATCATCACTCGCACGATTCGGACAAGAACAGCGGCGACGAACATGCCTGTTGTTCTTCGCTCACAGCCGCCGCGCCTTCGGCCCACCAAACCATCCTTACCAAGCCTGATTTTGGGAAGCTGCTCTCGTTTAATCTGCTTTGGCTGTCCCAGGCGCTGACTTTCGTTCAGTCCGAAGCGCCAATTTCGCGCCAACCGCCACACCGTGAATTCATCTTCACGCCTGAAGTGTGCCTTGGTCCGGCGTTCCGCAGTCACGCTCCGCCCCTCGTTTAACTTGAATCAACTGCGCGCCATCGCGCGGGCCTGATTCAAGTTCCTCTCCGTTCCCTGTCCTTTGTGTCAGGGGAGTCCTCTGTCTTGTTACAGGCAGATTATTTCCGAAATCCAATTTTAGATGACGAATTATGT
>CAYWCK010000392.1:0-1633 GCA_964456685.1 uncultured Bifidobacteriaceae bacterium
GAAACAAGTGAACCAACCTAGGATCGATTACCCGTCCTACAATTTTATAACGAAATTCATCCTGGCGACTGTTGCTTGGTTCAATCCTGTTTCATGCTGCGAAGTTCCTGCAGCCATGCTTGCCAGAAATCCAGCTGAGCTGTCGGACTGCTCTGACTGAGCAATTCACGCAATCGCCTTTCACTGAAGACCCCGATGTGAAGCGACTCTGGCGGATTTAGCAAAGTGTCCGAGATCTCCTTTGGCAGGAGGAGTAGATTCATGATCTGAGTCACGCGGGCGCGTGATAAGCCCTCACGGGCGGCGATGCGGGCTTTGGTTACTTGGGGATCAGCCATGAGTTCCTGACGCCACCGCTGTGCCATTTGAAACGGATGGACTGAGGCATATACTGGTCTAGCTTTTTCGGTTGCATGTACAGCAGCTGCAGCATCGCGTGGAAATGGGAATGGAAGTAGGACAAAAGGCACTGCTCCCCAGCGGGAAAAGGGGATGCCAACTGTCAAAGTGATATCCCAACTAGTTCGGTTTTTGCCACCGCCCGCGGAGCCAACTTCGCTGCTAGCGCCGCTGGCAGTCCCACAAGTTTGCAATCCGCCATTCCCCGCTGAAACTTGCCTACGAGATGTGATGCTTACTGTTCGAGCGCAGCCAAGTTTCAGGTGCCTACCACGCGCCAACAGTCCGATGGAATCAATTTGGTCAAAGCGCCCGCGCTTTGGACACCGCCTCTTCAGAACCGCGCCGTGATCGCGAGTCGCGCCTGAATTGGTTCCACCGGATGGAAATGAATCTCGTCCTGGGTCGCGGCACCGGGAGCAACGCGGGATTCGTAGAAGTAATCAATGTCGTGATCGCGTCGATCGAGCAGATTGAAGACTTCCGCGGAAAGGCTCCAAGTTTTGTTGATTTGATAACCGACTTGCAGACCGAGCAGGATGGTTTCCTTGGACCGCGCCGAGTTGTCCTCGATCAACGGTCGCGGGCCGAAATACCGCAGCCGCAAACTGGCCGAGAATTTTTCGTAGTGATATGTCAAGCCCGCCGCCACCACGCTTTCAATCGAGCCGGGAATTTCGTTGCCGGCCGGATCGTTGTCCCGGAATTCGGCGTGCGATAACGAGAAGTCCGCGTCGAGTGTGAGCGTTTTGGTGAGGTTGTAATAGTTGGCCCATTCGACGCCGTAGCGCCGGCTCGGCCGGCTGGCTTCGGTCGTGCCCGCATCGCCCACGAAGACGAGTTCGGAATCCACATCGAGCCACCAAAGCGAAAGCGTGCTTTGCAGTCCGTCCACCGCCAATGTGCGCACCCCCACTTCGGCACCGTAAGTCTGCACGAGCGGGTCGGCACGGTCCACCGCCGTGCCGCTGACCGGATCAACCGTGGTCGTTGCGCCTCGGCCGTCGTTGCTGTGGAAGCCCAAGCCGCCTTGCACAAACACCTCCGTCTTCGCCCAAGGGCCGAACACCAGCGTGAGCTTCGGGCTGCCGACGACACCGTTGCGGGCGCCGGAGTTCGCCGACAGCGTGCTGCGCACATCGTAGTTGATGAAGTCGCCGCGCACACCGAACACGCTGCGAAATTTTTCCGCCCACTGAACTTTGTTTTCGTAGTAAAGCCCGACGCTGGTTTG
>CAYWCK010000392.1:1733-5088 GCA_964456685.1 uncultured Bifidobacteriaceae bacterium
GTGAGGAAGTAGGTGAAGTTCGAGAACAGATCGAGGTCGTAATAAAAACCGTAGGCCATCACCTTGGTCGCGGAATGGCCGTCGCTGCGATGCCATTCGGCTTGCAGACTGTAGCGTTGCGAATGGCCGCCGGTCGTGTCGTCGAGCGAACCGAAGAACGGGACCAGTCCGTCGCTCACTGCGCTCGTTGCGACTTGATCGCTCGAATCCCATTCGCCGTGATACGCGCGCGCCGTGACGCTGAAGCCGCGGGCAAGGTTGCCTTCACTATAGGTCACGAGGCCGTTGAACTTGTGGTAATTGTCCGGCTTCTCCCACGGTCCGTCGTCGTGAACGTATTCGCCGCCGAGCAGCAGATGGCCGTCTCCCACCTGGGGCGAAGTGCCGAAGACGCCGCGCGCGTGGCCGAACATGCCGCCTTCCGCCGTGACAAAACTTTGCGGCAACGTCTTGAAGAAATCCAGGTGCGCCGCGCCCGCCGATGAAAAATCACCGTTCTCGGCGAAGTAAACGCCCTTCTGATAATTCACGCGCTCGACGAACTCGGGAATCACGCAGTTCATGTCCGAGTAGCCCTGGCCGTGCCCGTGCGTCGGCAGGTTCAACGGCATCCCGTCGAGAAACGTCGCGAAGTCTGTGCCGTGGTCGAGGTTGAAGCCGCGCAGAAAATACTGGTTCGCTTTCCCGCCGCCCGCGTGTTGCGTGATGATGACCCCGGGAACGGTTTCCAGGATTTCACCCGTGCGCATGGTCGGTCGCAAACTCAATTGCTCCGCGCCCACCGTGCCCACCGTCGCCGAATCGGCGATGCCAATCAAACTGTCGGCACGGCCAAAGACGACGACGTCCGGCAACGCCGTGGTCTCGGCGGCAGCCAACTGTTGCGGGGAGGCGTTCGTTACTTGTGCCTTCGCCATTCCACCCGCCAGAAATGCCATCGCGAGCATGATGGTGCGCGCGCCGAGCAATCCGGCGGCATGCAACAATGCCGTCGCCGTCAGGAACGCGAGCCCGAACGTCACCAGACTGGCGCTACCGGGCATTTCCGCGCCGTGCGCAAAACCATGGAAAAACGCAAAGCCGCCAATTACGACGAGGCTCAGTGCCAGCGATAACTTCCGCCGCCGCAGCCCCAAATACCCCAGCACGAAAACCGAACCGACCACCATTACTTCAACGCCGGGCAAAGCCAATCCCGTCGCGCCCGCCAGCGCGCCCACGCTCATTGCCCCGAGAAACGTCAGCGGCATCAGCCACATCGCGCGCCCTCGCTGGCGCGCGGCCCAGATACCGACGGCGAGCATCGCCAGCAGATGATCCCAACCCGAGAGCGGATGTTGGAAACCGTCGTGCCAGCCATTGGTAAGAACGCCGGCGCTGTGAGCGTGTGCCAGGGATGGACTGAGGACAAACAGTGCCACCAACGGGAATACTTTTCGGAAGTTAATTTTCATAACCGATTTCTGCGAATTGATCCGGAGCGAGTGACCGGAATTTTTCAGGCGGTCGGCAAAAATGCCACCCGCGGTTCACGCAGCTACGGACCTGAAGTCCGCCATCGCTGCCACAGGTGGCTGAGAGGGTTCTACCTTACCGGCAAGGACGGCAGCAAGTGTTATTTGACTCGCCATCAATCACAATCTTCTCCGCTACCTAATTTCCACCGTCCGCGGTTTAGTCCCGACCAGATAACGCAACGCATCCGCCGCGTCATCGCCGCCCACGCCTTGCTCATCCGCATCCACCTTCAGTACGCCCTCGGGCCGATTCAGATCAGGTTGCAGTGTCGGAAGGATGCTGCCCGCCCTTGGCCGCGGGGCTTGATTTGGCCGTGACTCGCGGTAACTGGCTTGGCAGACTGCGCGCATTCCATGAAACGCCCGCTCATCCCGGTGGCTTTGTGCTACGGGGGCGGGCTTTTGTTGGCGGAGGTTTTTCAACCGCGATTGAGTTTGTTACTGCCGGCTTCCTTTCTGTTGCTGTCGGTTGCACTGATTTGGCCCACGCGGCGCGGGGTGTTGCTTTGGCCGCTGCTGGTGCTGGTGGGCTGGACGAATCTGGTTTCTCGCACGGCGGTGCTTTCGCCGCAGGACCTGCGTCTCGTGCAAGGCGCGAATGCCGGGATCGTCGCGGTGCGGGGTGAATTGTTGGAAACCCCCAGCCAGCGCGTTTTCGAGCGGGAAGACCAGGAAGTCTGGCGTTCACTGGCGCGGGTGCGGGTGACGGAGCTGCGTCGCGGCAATGAATGGTTGCCAGTGGTTGGTCGGGTGATGACCAGCACCACGGGCCAATTGCCGCCGCAATTTTTCTCCGGGCAGCCGGTCGAGATCGAGGGGATTTTGCTCTCGCCCGCAGCGCCGGTGGCGGAAGGACTGTTCGACTACCGCACGTATCTCGAACGGCAGGGAATTTACCATCAACTCAAGGTGGACTCGACCAACGGTTGGCGGTTGGGTGCCGGGGCGAAGGTGCAGTTGCCGTTTGCGGATCGCTTTCTGGCCTGGGCGCAGCCGACGCTCGGGCGCGGGTTGCCCACCGAAGTGCGTGATCAACCTTTGCGCCTGATCTGGGCCATGACGCTCGGCTGGCGGCCGGCGCTGACGGATGAAGTGAGCGAGCCATTCATGAAAAGTGGCACGATGCATATCTTCGCCATTTCTGGTCTGCATATTGCGCTAATCGCGGGAATTCTCGTGAGCCTGTTGCGGGTGGTGCAGTTGCCCCGCGAATGGTGCGGGTTGGTGGTGATTCCGTTGATCTGGTTTTACACGCAGGCGACCGGCTGGCAACCCTCCGCCATCCGCTCAACCGTGATGATGACGATCATTATCGGCGGGTGGGCGCTGCGCCGACCAACTGATTTGCTCAACTCGCTGGCCACCGCCGCGTTCATCATTTTGGTGTGGGATCCGCAACAGCTTTTCCAGGCAAGTTTCCAACTCTCATTTTTCGTGGTGTTGAGCATCGCCTTGCTCATGCCACCGCTGGAACGATTGCGCGACCGGCTGCTGGCGCATGATCCCTTGCTGCCCCGCGAATTGCTGCCGCGCTGGAAGCGCTGGCTGGGCGCGCCGCTGCGTTGGCTGGGGACGGCGCTGGCAACTTCCCTCGCCGCGTGGCTGGGGGCACTGCCCTTGACGGCGTATTATTTTCACATCTTCAGTCCCGTGACGCTGCTGGCCAATCTCGTCATTGTGCCGGTGAGCAGCGCGGCGCTGGCGTGCAACTTGGGCAGCCTCCTTTGCGGCGACTGGTTTTCGTGGGGCACGGAGCTGTTCAATCACAGCGGTTGGTTCTGGATGTGGCTGATGACGCGCGCCAGCGAACTCGCGACGAAAATTCCCGGAGGCTATTT
>CAYWCK010000393.1:0-5084 GCA_964456685.1 uncultured Bifidobacteriaceae bacterium
CAACAATGTGGCGCAACTCGTCACGTTGCTGGCGCAGGCCGATGGGCCTTCACCCGCCGAATCACCCGCGCACGCTGAAGACGCGAAGTGGGGACGCAAGCTGGTGGGCACGGGCGGCATGTCGTGCATTTCGTGTCACACGTTCGGCGGCCACAAGTCGCTCGGCGTGCCGGCGATGGATCTCACGCTGATGACGAAGCGGCTGCGGCCCGATTGGTTCGCGCGCTACCTGGTGAATCCCGGCGCGCTGCGGCCCGGCACGCGCATGCCGCCGTTCTGGCCGGAAGGCAAAAGCGCGCGCCCGGACATTCTAGGCGGCGACACCGCGCGGCAAATCAACGCGATCTGGGCGTTCCTCACCGATCCGAAAGAGGTCGGTTTGCCTGATGGTCTGGTGCAGGGAAAGATCGAACTGGTCGTGGATAAGGAAGCGGTGATGTATCGGAACTTCATCAAGGGCTCGCCGCGCTCCATCGGCGTGGGTTATCCCGAGAAGGCGAATCTCAGTTGGGATGCGAACGATGCGCGGCTCGTGTGCATCTGGCAGGGCGCGTTCATTGATGCGGGCCGGCATCGCGAGGGGCGTGGCGAGGGATTCGCGAATCCGCTCGGGCACAACGTGCAACAATTTCCCGCCGGCGTTCCGCTCGCGATTTTGTCGTCGCCGTCGCAACCGTGGCCGAATCTGGCTGGCAAAGCTGCTGGCGTCCGCATGAAGGGCTACGAACTAGACGCCGTGCGACGTCCGACGTTCCGCTACGAATTCGGCGGCGTGTTGGTGGAGGATTTCTTCACGGCCAAAGGACAGGAACTGGATGCGTCGTTCGTCCGCACGCTGCGTTTCAAAGGAAACAAGCCGGCGGGTGATTTGTGGTTTCGTGCCTGGGCCGGCGCCAGCGTGGCGCCGCAGGCAGATCAGTCGTATCTGCTCGATGGCAAAATCAAAATAAAGATCACGGGTGCCGGCTCGCCGGTGATTCGCCAGAGCGAAAGCAAGACTGAATTGTTGTTGCCGGTGGATTTGACCGGTGGCGAAGCCAAGATCGTTCAGGAAATTATTTGGTAAAATTTGATTGTATGCGGCATTCATGCTGGAGCAAATCGGTTGAAACTCGCGGACCAGGCGATCCGCAGGCCATAGGACAGGCGTCGCGCCTGTCTTCATCGTTCCAATCCTTTCCCCAGCAACTCTGGCGCTCTGTTCGACAGCAGCTGACGACGCAGTTGGGAGTTGATGAAGTTAGAGACAGACGCGACGCCTGTCCTACGGTATTGATGCGGTATTTCAAAATCGGCCTGTTTACTTTCGCGTTGGCCCTCGTGAACGTCGTGCCGGCTTTCGCGGCGGAGTCAGCGCCGGAAGAGGACGTATTTTCCAAAATCATCACGCTGCCCACGCCGCCGGGCGTGCAATTGGAGGCGGGCGGCATGGAATTCCTTCCGGATGGTCGGCTGGCCGTCTCGTCGCGCATTGGCGATATCTTTATCATCGAAAATCCGCTCGCCGATCCGCCGAGTGAAGTTCGCTACAAACAATTCGCGTCCGGCTTGCACGAAGTCTTGAGCCTGGCGTGGCGCGACGGCTGGTTGTATTGCGTGCAACGCTGCGAAGTCACGCGCATGAAGGACACCGACGGCGACGGTCGCGCGGACGTATTCGAAACCGCTTCGGACGGCTGGGAGATTGGTGGGGATTATCACGAGTATGCCTTCGGATCCAAGTTCGACCCGGAAGGAAACATGTGGGTCGTGCTCTGCCTCACTGGCTCGTTCAGCAGCAACGTCAAGTACCGCGGTTGGTGTATGCGCGTGAACGCCGATGGCACGACGCTGCCGACGTGCAGTGGCATCCGCTCACCGGGCGGTATCGGGACGAATTATTTGGGCGACATGTTTTACACTGAGAATCAAGGTCCGTGGAATGGCGCGTGCGCTTTGAAACATCTCGTGCCCGGAGATTTCATGGGGCACCCCGCCGGCTTGCCCTGGTGGGGCGAGGCGGAAGCGAAGGTTCTCGGTCCGAAGCCGGAGACGCCCAAGGACAACAGCCGCATGATGGTCGAGGCGAAGAAGATTCCGAAGCTACGTCCGCCGGCGATCTATTTTCCGTATCCGAAAATGGGCCAGTCCGCCGCCGGGCTCGCCAACGACATGTCGAATGGAAAATTCGGCCCGTTCCACACGCAAATGTTTGTGGGCGATCAAACCCACAGCACGGTGATGCGCGTTTATCTCGAAAAGGTGAAGGACCATTATCAGGGTGCGTGCTTTCCGTTCCGGCGTGGATTCGATTCGGGCTGTCTGTCGCTGGCGTTCGCGCCGGATAATTCGCTGTTCGTTTACGGCACGGACCGCGGTTGGGGTGCGCGGGGCGGAAAACCGTTCGCGTTGCAACGGCTCGCGTGGCTGGGAAAAATGCCCTTCGAGATTCACGAGATGCACGCCAAGCCGGACGGGTTTGAATTCACCTTCACCCAACCCGTCGATCGCGCGACTGCGAGCGATCCGAAATCCTACACGGTGGAAACCTACACTTACGTTTACCGCGCCGAGTACGGCAGCCCGGAAGTGGACAAGACGACACCGGCGATCAAGAGCATCGCCGTGAGTGCAGATGGTCTGAGCGCGCGTGTGACCCTCGACGCGCTCGCGGAGGGACACGTCCATGAATTTCATCTGCCGGGCGTCAAATCCGCTGACGGAAAGCTACTGCTCCATCCCGCCGCCTACTACACGCTCAACTACATTCCCGAGCGCTGACCTGCGGCAGCCGAAGTGAGTGGGTCGAGAATAGTTCCTGCGAGCTATTTCGCCGTTTCACCGGGAACAGCTAGGCTGTTCGCAATGTCTCGCCGCATCAGCAAACTGGCAGTTTTGGCCTTGGGAGCGTCCTTCGCACTGGGGGTTTTGGGATTGAACGCCGCTGAGTGGCGACCTGTGCCCGGCCACATCATGACGCGGTGGGCGGCGGACGTGAACCCGCGCCGGCCGTTGCCCGAATATCCGCGCCCGCAGATGGAGCGGCGCGACTGGATCAATCTCAACGGCCTGTGGGATTACGCCATTCAGCCGACGAACGCCGCGGCGCCGGGCAACTATGACGGCCAGATTCTCGTGCCGTATCCCATCGAGTCCGCGCTCTCGGGCGTGAAGAAGCCGCTCACCAATGCCGAGCGGCTCTGGTATCGGCGGCAATTCAAGTCGCCCAAACTTGAGAGCGGCAAGCGACTCCTGTTGCACTTCGGCGCGGTGGACTGGGAAGCGAAGGTTTTTATCAACGGCCAGCCGGTAGGGGAACATCGCGGCGGTTACGACCCGTTCAGCTTCGACATCACGGACGCGGTGAAGCCGGGTGAAAATGAATTGGTGGTCGCGGTTTATGACGCCACGGGAAATCGCCAGGCCATCGGCAAGCAGAACTTCAACAAGATCGCCAAGCCCGGCGGCATTGCCTACGCGCCGAGCAGCGGCATCTGGCAAACCGTTTGGTTGGAAGTGGTGCCGGCGGAATACATCGCGGATTTGAAGATCGTTCCCGACGTGGATGCGGGCGTGGTGCGCGTGACAGTCCAATCGGCTTGGAACGCCGGCGTCTCGCCGGCTTTGCTGACTGCGTTCGCCGGTGGCAAAAAAGTTTCGGCGGCAACTGGCGCCGCGAACAGCGAAATCATTTTACCAATCAAAGACGCGCGGTTGTGGTCGCCCGACGATCCGTTTCTCTATCAGTTGACCGTTCGTCTTGGCAGCGATGAAGTGCGCAGCTATTTCGGGATGCGGAAGATTTCCATCGGCAAAGATGAGCAGGGAGTGCCGCGGTTGTTACTCAACGGTAATTTTGTGTTCCAAGCCGGACCGCTGGATCAGGGCTTCTGGCCGGATGGACTTTACACCGCGCCCACCGACGATGCTTTGCGCTTCGATGTCGCGGAGATGAAACGGCTCGGCTTCAACATGGTTCGCAAGCACGTGAAGGTTGAGCCGGCGCGCTGGTTTTATTGGTGCGACAAACTCGGCTTGCTCGTCTGGCAGGACATGCCATCGGGCGGCGGTGGCGGCGGCGCGAACGACAAAAAGGACGGCACGCCGAGCACGCCCGAAGCGGCGCAGCAGTTTGAATCGGAGTTGAAGGCGCTGGTGCAGACGCATTGGAATCATCCTTCGATCATCATGTGGGTGGTGTTCAATGAAGGCTGGGGGCAATACGACACGCCGCGTTTGACACAGTGGGTGAAGGAACTCGATCCCGCCCGGCTCGTTTCGAATGCGAGCGGTTGGAATGACAAGGAATGCGGCGACGTGCGGGATGTGCATAGTTATCCCGGGCCGGCGGCGCCGAAGATTGAAACTGTCCGGGCTGGAGTGTTGGGTGAGTTTGGCGGATTGGGATTGGGCATTGCGGAGCACGCGTGGGTGCCGACGAACACGTGGGGTTATCGCTCCGCCACCGGCACGCGGCATCTGACGCGCAATTACGTCGAGCTGTGGCGGAAGACCTGGGATCTCAAACGCGACGCTGGATTGAGTGCGGCGGTTTACACGCAACTCACCGATGTGGAGACAGAGAGCAACGGACTGCTGACTTACGATCGGAAGGTTGTGAAAGTGGACGCCGCGCAAGCCGCTGCCGCGCATCGCGGGCAATTCGCGCCGCCGCCAGTGTTCACCACCGTTGCGCCGACCGCGCAGAACGAGCCGGTGCGCTGGCGATTCACCACGAACGCTCCGGGCGAGAATTGGATGCAGCCGAAGTTCGATGACGGAGCGTGGCTCGAAGGCGTGGCGGGTTTTGGCAGTTCCACGTTCACCAATCGCGCCGTGCGCACGGTGTGGAACGAGCCGGAAATCTGGTTGCGTCGCGAGGTTACTTTGGGGCGAAAAGATTTGCGCGGGCTGGCGGTGAAGTGCCTGCACGAATCGGACGTCGAGATTTATGTGAACGGAGTTCTCGCCGTGAAGACGGGCGGCCGCAAGCAGGATTACGAGGAACTCGATCTCAAGCCGGCGGCGCAAAAAGCACTGCGGCGCGGAACCAATTTGATCGCCGTTCGCTGCAAGCAAAACAAGAACGGGAGCTTCATTGATGT
>CAYWCK010000394.1:0-3145 GCA_964456685.1 uncultured Bifidobacteriaceae bacterium
GCAACAAGTGTCACGACCATCCCTTCGAGCGCTGGACCCAGGATCAGTATTACCATCTGGCCGCCTCGTTTGCACAAATCTCACTGAAGGAAGACCCGAAGAGTCAGGGCAAAAAAATCGGTGGCACGGCGGTCGAAGGTGCGAAGCCTTTGTATGAATTGATTGCCGACGCCGCCGAGGGCGAGGTGAAGCACGATCGCACCGGTAAAGTTTCGCTCCCGGAGTTTCCTTATCCGGCGCAGCACGAAGCGCCTGAAAAGGCCACCCGACGCGAATCGCTGGCGGCTTGGATCACCACGCCGGACAACCGTTACTTCGCGTCAAGTTATGCCAATCGTCTCTGGGGCTACCTGACGGGGGCCGGGATCATTGAACCACTCGATGACATCCGGGCCGGCAATCCGCCGCGCAATCCGGCATTGCTCGAGCATCTCACGCGCGAGTTCGTGAACAGCGGCTTCAACGTGCAGCAGCTGATGAAGGTGATCTGCAAATCGCGAACGTATCAGCTTTCCATCCGCGCCAATAAATGGAACGAGGACGATCACGTGAATTACTCGCACGCTCTGGCTCGTCGTCTGCCGGCGGAGACGCTGTTCGATGCCGTGTTCAAAGTGACCGGCAGCACGCCGCATATTCCCGGCGCCAAGCCGGGCCAGCGCGCGACCCAACTGGCGGATGCCGCCACCGATACCGGCAGCGGCTTGCTCGCCACCCTGGGCCGGCCCGCCCGCCAGAGCGCCTGCGAATGCGAGCGTAGCAGCGATATCCGGCTCGGTTCGGTCATGGCGTTGTTGAGCGGGCCGACCATTTCCAGCGCCATCCATGAATCCACCAACGCGCTCGCCCGATTGGTGGAAACGGAGACGGACAACCGTAAGCTCGTCAACGAAGTCTTTCTCCGCGTGCTCAACCGCCCTGCCACCGAACCGGAAGTTCGTAGCGCCCTGGAGTTGCTCGCGGAAGTGGAGACCGACTTCACCACGATCACGAACGAACTGGCCGCTCTCGAAGTCAAACTGGCGCCGAAGATCACGGAACTGCAACAGCAACGGGACGCGGCCATTGCCCGCTCGAAGTCCGATCTGGCCACGTACGACGAAATGACCAAAAGCCTGCGGGCCGAACTGGCGAAGCGGCGGAAATCAGAAATCGCCCTCACCACGGCGCACTTGCAAGGTTATGAGAAACTTTTGCCGGCGCAGGCGGCGTTCCTGGAAGCAAAGTTTCAGCCGGCGGATTTCAAAACGGTCTGGGTGCCGGTGGAGGTGGCCAAAGCCGCGGCTCAACGCAAGGTGAAGCTTGCTAAACAAAGCGACGGTTCCTTGTTGGCGACGGGAGAGAAACAAATGGCCGATTATGAAATCACGGCCCGCAGCAGCCTGGAAAAAATCACCGGCATCATGATTGAAGTCTTGCCGGACGAGAGCCTCCCGCGCTTTGGTCCAGGTCGCGCCGGTGATGGCAATTTTGTTTTGAGCGAGCTTAACTTGAATTGGGGTTCGGGAACGAATGCGCCGACGCAGGCCGCGAGATTTGTGGATGCGCGGGCGGATTTTTCGCAGAGCGATTATCCGGTGCGCAATGCGATTGATGGACGCGAGGAAGGCGGCGCGGACGGTTGGGCCGTCGGCGGGGCGCCGGCGGGAGCGATCCGGCATACCGCCACGTTCAAACTCGATCCTCCCATCACCAGCACGAACGCTGTGCGGGTGGTCTTCAAACTCAAGCAGCGCTTCAGTGCCGAGCATCTGATCGGTCGCTTTCGATTGTATGTGACCACGAGCGATAGTCCGCTGGACTTCGGGTTACCCGAGGCGGTCGTGCAGGCGGTGCGCGCTCCGGCGGGGCAACGCACGCCCGAACAGTCTGCGACGATCGTGGATTATTATCGCTACACCGATGCGGAATTCTGGCGACGCAAGCAGGCGGTCGCGGATGTATCCATGCCCTTGCCGGCGGATCCGAAACTTGTTTCCTTGCAAACCGCGCTGACCAATGCCGAGCAGCCGGTGCGATTGGATCCGTACCTCCTGCAGTTGCGCGAAGACGCCAAAGTCAGCGGGAAACAAAACGAGAACCCGCGGCTGACCGTGGTGCAGGACCTGACCTGGGCGCTCATCAACAGCCCGGGCTTCCTGTTCAACCATTGAACTGATTTCACGACCCGAGAGCCACAACCTGAAAACCTATGATTAACCTCACCGGCGGCACGTGCAGTGATCTGTGCGATCCTCATCTCAAACTGACCCGGCGCGATCTGTTGCGGGTGGGCGGGGCGAGCATGATCGGACTCTCCCTCGGTTCGCTGTTCAAATTGCAGGCGTTGGCCAGTGAGACCGGCAAACGTGCCGGCGGCCCCGGCTGGGGCATGGCGAAAAATGTCGTGATGATCTATCTGCAAGGCGGGCCGAGCCATCTCGATCTTTGGGATCCAAAAGAGAATTTGCCCGACAACATCCGCAGCTCGTTCAACACCATCCCGACGAAGATTCCCGGAGTTCACTTCACCGAAATCCTGCCCGAGTTGGCGAAGGTGAATGACAAATTCACCATGATCCGTTCGATGAGCTACACGCCGAATGGGTTGTTCAATCACACGGCCGCGATTTACCAGATCATGACCGGCTACACCACGGACAAGGTCAGCCCGTCCGGCCAGCTCGAGCCGCCCGATCCGAAGGACTTCCCGAACTTTGGCTCAAACATCGTGCGCCTGCGGCCGCTCGATCAGCCGATGCTTCCTTTCGTAATGCTCCCGCGTCCCTTGCAGGAATCGAACGTGGTCGGCAAAGGCGGCAGCGCTGGCTTCCTCGGCAAGGCTTTCGATCCGTACACCCTGTTCCCGGATGGCGATGACATGGACATGGCCAAGATGGATCGCATCCGCACGGACGATTTGAAGCTGCCCCCGGAAGTGTTCGCTTTACGCCTCCAACGCCGGGCCAAGCTTCGCGAAGCCATTGAGGAAGCCATGCCGGACATCGACAAGGCGGTGGCGAATTACAACCTCGACGATTACTACACGCGCGCGTTGAACCTGATCGTCTCGGGACGGGCGCGAAAGGCGTTCGACCTCACGCAGGAATCCGAGCCGATGCGCGACCGCTACGGCCGCAATACCTTTGGGCAAAGTTGCCTGCTC
>CAYWCK010000394.1:3155-5052 GCA_964456685.1 uncultured Bifidobacteriaceae bacterium
CACGCGCGTCGTGGAAGTCATCTGGCCGAAGATTGCCAACTCCGACAATCACTCCTGGGATCACCATGTGGACCTCACCAAGCGCATGAAAAATCAATCCGGTCCGATGCTCGACAAAGGACTCGCGGCGTTCATCGCCGACATGGATGAGCGCGGCCTGCTCAAGGACACGCTGGTGGTGGCGATCGGTGAATTTGGGCGCAGTCCGCAAAAGGGAGTGAGCACCTCCGGCAACACCAACAGCGCCGATGGCCGTGATCACTGGCCGTATTGCTACACCTCGGTTGTCGCCGGAGCCGGCATCAAGCGCGGCTATGTCCACGGCAAATCCGACAAGACCGGCAGCAGCCCGGCGGAAGACCCGGTGCATCCCACCGAGTTGCTCGCGACGATGTATCACGCGTTTGGCATTGATCCGGAGACGATCGTTTACAACCACCTCAAGCAGCCGCGCGAACTCGTGAAAGCCAAGGCGGTGACGAAGTTGTTTGCTTAAACGCCGCTCGCATGCTTGCGGTCGCGGACGGCGTCGCGACTGAACTTTTTTGTTTACAAGGTTCGCTGCGAATTCAGAGTGGCGGGCAAAATGAACCAGCAATCACGCTTCTTCGCGCTAAGCTTTCTTGGCGTTGCTTCGCTTGCGGTGGCCGGCGTGCCCTCCTTCGACGAGGCCATGAAATCTGGGCGCGATCTTTGGGGCGAGGCAGCGATGGCGCAGCCCAACGGCGCGAGTTACGAGTTCTTTGAAAAGCTCCTGCCGCCCCCGCGATACGTGAACGCGGACTTTCGCTACTACCCAATCGTTCTCAGCGCACCAAACGCGAAGGTAAAGGCCCGGCTCATCTCGAACGGCAGTGGCGTGAATCTGAGCGGGGGCTCGCGCAGTTGGAACGAAGTCGGGACGCCGGTGACGTTTCGCGTCGGCCCGGATGAATTTCTTTACGGCGGCCTGCGTGAGCGAGTGACCGAGCCCGTCCTGGCCGGGGGTTGGCTGCCGATTGTGGAATTGCGCTACTCGCATCGCTCGCCCGTGCAGTCCGGCGGGGTTGTGCCCCTCGATCAGCCGAAACACCAGCATCCAGCGGAGACGTACCGCCAGGAATCATTCGTTGCCACCGACGCCGCATTTGCCACCAACGCGCTCGTGTTGGTGAAATTTGATCTGTCGCAAGGCACGAATGGATTTGTGGCGGTGGACATCGGGGCGAAAGGCAAAGTTGCGTTCGCTGACGGTCGCGCAACGGACGAAGCGGGGCGCGTGCTGGTGATTTTCGATTCCGCGTGGAAGTGGGAGCGCGGCCTGGCCATCGCGCGATTGAAGACAGGTTCGGTTGCCACGCTGGCGATTCCGACCAAGCCGTTCGCTGCCGGTGGACAATTTGCCATGAATCCGAAGGTTTACGCCGCGCAGCGCGAGTTGTGCGAGCAGACTTGGCGCGAGATTTTGGCCGGCGGGATGAATGTCGAGACGCCCGAGCCCATCGTGAACAATGCGTGGCGGCATCTCATTTGCCAGAACTTCGAGTTGATCAGCGGCAATCGCATCCATTACAGCGCGGGCAACCAGTACGACCAGCTTTACGAATCCGAGGGCAGCGACGCGATGCTCGCCATGCTGGTTTGGGGTTTCGAGAGCGACGCGAAACGACTCATCCCGCCGCTGCTCGATTTCACGCGCAAGGGACTGGAGTTTCATCAGGCCGGTTTCAAACTTAACAACGTTTGTCGTTACTACTGGCAGACGCGTGACGCCGAAACTTTGAAAGAATTGAAGCCGCGCTGGGAAAAGGAGGCGATGCGGCTGGTCAACAATCGCACGGCTGAGAACGGGTTGTTCCCCAAGGAGCAATACTGTGGGGACATTCACACGTTCTGCTATAGTCTCAATGCAAACTCA
>CAYWCK010000395.1:0-5041 GCA_964456685.1 uncultured Bifidobacteriaceae bacterium
CGGGCGATGAAATCTCACCCTTCTACACGCCGGTCATGGCGCAAGCGGCGTTGCTTTCGCTGCGCAATCGTGGCACCGGCATCACCGGCGCTGGTCGAATCGGTTGGGGCCAGGCCTGGCGACTGAACTTGCGCAATCGACTCCTGGACGGTGACGACGCGTACCTTGTGCTAACGAATCTGATCTACGACAGCACGCTCTCGACGAACCTCATCTTCTCCAACAATCAGAACCGCCAGCTGGATTGCATCTACGGAACGTTGAGCGGCATCGCCGAGATGTTCCTGCAAAGTCACTCGGGCGAACTGCACTTGCTGCCCGCGCTGCCCACCGCGCTGGCCAATGGCAGCGTCAGCGGTTTGTGCGCGCGGGGCGCGTTTGTGGTGGACCTCCAGTGGCAAAACAACACGCTGGCGTCCGCCAGGCTCCATTCGAAAGTGGGCAACCCCTGCCGGCTGCGTTCCCAATGGCCGATCGAAGTGAAGCTGGGCGACGTATCCGTGAATGCGCCCATGATCGCGCCAGGCCTGTATCAATTCAGCACGCTGGCCGGGAGCAACTATTCCATTCTTCCTGCGATGGTGGCGGAGAGCGAATCGCTCGCAGCGACAACCAGCGCGGGCGACGCCCACCAGGTCCTGACCAACGCCGCCTTCAGCAACGCGCGCGGTACGCGCCTCAACGCCAATGCTGCAAACGACTTTGTTTCTTACGTAGTCACCAATGTGGCAGCGGGAAATTACCGCGTTCGCGTCGTCGCCGACGCCGGCAGTAACCGCGGAAAATTCCAGCTCACGTGCGGCCCGGTCGGCGGTGCGTTGACGAATGTTGGCGTCGCGCAAGATTGCTTCTCCGCGACCAATCTTGCCTATCTGCTGCCGCTGCGCATCAACACCCCCACGAATGTCATTTCGCTCTGGACCAATCAATTGACGGAATTCGATTGCGGTACCTGGCGGGCGGGTGCCGATGGCGATTATGAATTCCGCTTTACCGTCGCCGGCAAGAACCCAGCCAGTTCTGGCTACACCTTTGCCCTCGACTACATCCGGCTCACGCCGATTGCCGCGACCACGGGGACTGCGTCCGCGCCGGCACTGAATGCCGGGATTGAAAACGGCTTGATCGTCCTTTCCTGGCCAACCAACTCTGAATCCTATCAACTCGAAAGTGCGATCGGTCTTCCGGCGGTGGACTGGGAGATTGCCACGCCGCCGCCAACAACGCTCGGGTCGAATTTATTCGTGACCAATTACACCGAGGGCGAGCAGAAGTATTATCGGTTGCGCAAACTCTGAGGCGCAGGAAGGCTCACGGCTTGGCTCGCCCCCACGCGCGACCATGCAAGCCGTCCCAAAACAGATACCAAAGGAACAGCGAATTCCATTTCACGTAGCGCGGCCCGAGGCGACGCGGTTCGGTCACCATGCGGTAAAGCCACGTGAGCCCGGTCCGTTGCATCCACGCAGGCGCATCCGGCTTCAAGCCGGCGTTCGCGTCAAAGGCAAATCCAACCGTCAACACCACGCCCCGTTTGAGCAGGTGCTGATGCCGCTTGGCCCAGGCTTGTTGCTTGGGCGTGCCGAAACCGACCCAGATGAAATCCGGCGCGAGACGATTCAGTTCCTCAATGACCTGCTGCTCCGCTTCGCCCTCCAGCGTGCCATCCGGCAGGCAGCGCCCGTGGAATCCGCCGACGAACTTTACGCCCGGATTTCGTTGGGCAAAAATCCGCTGCAACTGCGCGCCGCACTCCGCCGAGCCGCCCAACAGATAATGGGTCACATTCGGCGGAGACGCCTCCAGGAACTTGCGCATGAACGTCGGACCGTAAACACGGTCGCGCAGCCCGGCGCCGGCGCGGTTCAGACACCAGACCAGCGGCATTCCATCGGGCAGCAGATGATCATAAACCCGCATCGTTTCGCGAAACACCGGATCGTGACGGTGCATGGTCACGATGTGCGTATTGACGAATTCCAGCGTGGTGACACGCGGGGCGCGCGCCCAATCGAGACATTGGGCGGCCAGGGCGTCGTAGTCGCTGACCCGCAGCGAAACACCAAGCACATTAAGGGTTTTCATCCGGTTTGCCGCGTGCGCAGTGTCGAGAGGCCGACCGAAGGCGTTCAAGAAAAAACTTTCCGCCGTTGCCAGTTCTGCTAGGAAACAGCCTCGCTTTGAACGTCTGCCATCCAGACAACGACCGCCGCCGCCTGGCGCCCGCCGCACCATGAAACTGCTGGTCTTTGCCCACACCCCGCCGCCGCACCACGGCCAGAGTTACATGGTCCAGCTCATGTTGCAGGGCTTGGGCGGCGATCACCGCGCGCGCACCAAAAACTTTGTGCCGCGCAATCCGGCGGGCGACGTCTATGGCATCCAGTGCTTTCACGTCAACAACCGCCTCTCCCGCCATCTGGAGGACATCGGCGAATTCCGCGGGGGCAAGGTGCTTTTGTTGGTGCTCCATTGCTTAGAAGCCATCTGGTGTCGTTACCGCTATGGCGTGACCAATCTGTATTACATTCCGGCTCCCGGGAAAAAATCCGCGCTCTATCGGGACTGGCTGGTCATGTTCCTGTGCCGGCCGTTTTTCAAAACCCTCATCCTGCACTGGCACGCCGCCGGTCTCGCCAAATGGCTGGAGACCTCGGTGCAGATTCGCACCCGCGCGCTCACCTATCGCGGCGCCAAACAGGCGAACCTCAGCATCGTGCTCTCGCGCTACAACCTGGCCGATGCCCAAAAACTTCTGCCGCAAAACGTGCGCGTGGTCAGCAACGGCATTCCCGATCCCTGCCCGGACTTCGCGGAAAAAATTCGCCCCCGCCGCCAAACCCGCTTTGCCCTGCGCGCCCGCGTGCTGCGCGGCGAAACCCTTTCGCCCGCCGAACTCGAAGCCGCCGATCATCCCCAAGTGGTGCGGGTCCTTTATCTCGCCCACTGCATGCGGGAGAAAGGTTTGTTCGACGCGATTGAAGGCGTCGTGTTCGCCAATCGCATGCTGGCCGAAGGCAATTCTCCCGTTCGACTGAAACTTTTTGCAGCCGGCGTGTTCGTGGATTCGAAGGAGCGCGAGGAATTCGACGAACTCCTGCGCGATCCCGAAAGGGCCCGCGCCGTGGAAGCCGGCGGCTTTGTTTCCGGCGAGGCCAAGGCCCGCGCCTTTCGCGAGGCGGATCTGTTCTGCTTCCCGACCTACTATCTCGGTGAAAACCAACCGGTGAACATCATCGAAGCGCTGGCGCACGGGCTGCCGGTCGTCACCACGCGATGGCGATCCCTGCCGGAAATGTTGCCCGCAGATTATCCGGGGCTGGTTCCGATCCGTGGGCCGCTGGCCGTGGGGCGCGCTCTGTTGGAACTGATGGCCAGCGAATCCGGCGAACGCTTGCGAGAGATTTTCGTCGAGCGCTTCACGCTTGAAAAACACCTCGCCGCCTTGGCGGAAGCCATCAGCAGCGTCGAATCATCCCGGCCAGCGCCCATGGTCAAAGCTGGATTGGCCAGAAGCTGACGTAAACTGAGCCTTGCCACGAATTCTCATGGCGGCCGACGTGACAAATTCTCCTTCGGCAACCGGCAGGAGCGAGGGCAAACTTCCATAAAAGAATTGCCATGCAACGCGGAACGTTGGACGGCGCAAGGGAAGGAATGCTCTGCGCGAATTACCTGCGATCTCGATTCCTTCGCGTATCGGCAACCGCAACCGTTTCGTTCAATCCCGAAGGGATTGCGTCCTCCAGCCCAAGGTTGGCGCGTAGCGCCTACCTTGGGTAACCGGTCATCGAATTATCAACCGCAACGCGGTTGTGGCAAACGGTGCGCGACGGGCGGAAACGCAATGGCCGCAACCGCGTTGCGGTTGTGATTTTCTTCGGACGTTTACCCAGGATAGCTCGTTCCTCGCAACCCTGGGCTTTGGGACGGAATCCCGTTGGGATTCCCGGTCGCGCGTAGTCACGGAAAGAAAATCGCGTTCGATGGCTGATTGGTATCGCCACTGACTCGGAGATGTTCACGCAACTTCGCTGAACTCAGACCTTCGACATGTCCGTCGGCAAACAGAACATTACCCTGTTTGTTGTGCATTTTTGAAGTCCACCACGCCGCGGGGTTATTTGTCCCAAATGCCACAAAGTTTCCCTTAGCAAGGTTGGGCGCGGGTGAATATCCGTAATCAGTGGCGTAGTTGGTGGCGGCGATGTTTCGGTCTCCGGATAGCAACATTTGTGGGAACGCTTCTTGGGCATCGCGACCAACGAAATAAGAAACGGTGGTATTGTTTAAGAGCCGTCCAGGAACTTTATTCCCTATAGGCATGATGAAATTGGTATGAGGGATTCGCTGGTCTGTCGGGCATACCAGATACATGGGCGTATTCAGTTCGTTGGAAAGGATTCCAAAGTATTGATACGTGAAGCCAGCGTCGGGCAGCAGAGCTTTCAATTCGTCGCGGTTTGGAAGGTTAGTGGTAACGTAACTATCAGCTCCCACCAAACGCCATGACACACCGATTTGCCTGAGATTGTCGACGCAGTTTATTCGCCGCCCGTGGTCTTTATTGGCTGCCAGCTGCGGCATCAGGAGCAAAAACAGAATGATTACTGCAGCTACGACGACCAAAAGTTCGACGAGCGTGAAGGCTGACCTGAATTTGCCGAGCGTTCCCATGGCGATTGGTATAATCAAACTTTCAGCTGCAGTTGCCAGAGCGGAGTCAAACTTTTGTAAGAGAATTGTCACGCGACACGGGGGCAAGTTCTCTCTGCAGTTCATGGTAAATCTGTTCAAACACCACCCTGCTGGCTAAGGTCAAAGCCACAATGGAAACCGAGGCGAATCTGCTGGCGCGTTGCCGGCGGGGCGAGCCCGACGCGTGGGACGAGTTGTTCAATCGTCACTACGCGGCGGCCGGCCGTTTCGTTTTCCAGCTCGCCTCGGATTTCTCACGCGAGGACGTCGAGGAAGTTTGCCAGGAGGTTTTTCTTTCGGTCATCCGCAATCTCGAATCGTTCCACGGCGAGAGCCAGTTTCA
>CAYWCK010000396.1:0-5038 GCA_964456685.1 uncultured Bifidobacteriaceae bacterium
CAAGCGCCCAAATATCCGATCGGGCATCTGTCTCTTTGACCCGCACAATCTGCTGAATCCAGGCAAGCTGATCGATGACGGGAGGTTCAGGCTCGATGCGAATCTGCGCCAAGGCGCGGGCACGGCCATCAAACTACCCTTCGAGCCGGTCGTGGCTTTCGCGGCGCGCGACGGCTCGTTCGTCGGCAATCTCGAACAATGCAACGGCTGCGGCGGTTGCCGCAAGGACGCGCCGACCATGTGCCCGACGTTCGTGGCGACGGACGAGGAAATCATGTCCACCCGCGGCCGCGCGAACGCCATCCGGGCAGCGCTCGAATTGCGTGGGATCAAGGGCAACGATCCCTTGCGCAGCGAAGAGCTCGAGGCGGCGTTGAGCAACTGCCTCTCCTGCAAAGCTTGCACGACCGAGTGTCCGTCGAATGTCAATTTGTCCCTGCTGAAGGCCGAGCTGCAATGGGCGCGCATCCGACGGGACGGGTTGACGCTGCGCCAACGGCTGATCAGCGCGGTGGATTTTATCGGGCGAACCGGCTGCGCCTATCCGCGGCTGGTGAACGCGTTGAACGATTCAGCCCTGGTTCGCCGGACGCTCGAGCGCTTCACCGGCATTTCCGCCGAAAGACCGCTGCCGAAATACACGCGCGAACGTTTTGATAAGTGGTTTTGGAAACGCCGGCCGGCGCACCCGCCGGCGCGGGGCAAGGTGATTTTGTGGGATGACACATTCGTGCGCTACAACGATCCCCACATCGGTCAGGCGGCGGTGAGCATCCTGGAACTGGCCGGCTTCGAAGTGACGCTCGCGCCCGGTCGCAAGTGTTGCGGTCGCCCGGCCTTCAGCATGGGCAACCTCGGCGAAGCGTCGAAGTTGGGCGCGCACAACCTCGCGCTTCTCAGCCAGGATACCGAGAACACGCCGATTATCTTCCTCGAACCGTCGTGCTACTCGATGTTCGTCGAGGATTATCGCGAGTTGAACCTGCCCGAGGCCGAGCGCGTGGCGACTCGCTGCTTCCTGCTGGAACAATTCCTCGACGAATTGTTGCGCCGTGAACCGGAGTCCTTGGTGTTCAAGCCCCGGCCGACTACCGTGGCGATTCACGTGCATTGCCACGCGAAGGCGCTGACGAATCCCTCTTACATGCATCGCCTCGCGGCGCGTTTGCCCGGGCGGAAGGTGCATTATCTCGACACCGGTTGCTGTGGCATGGCTGGCAGCTTCGGCATGCTCGAAGCGAAATACGACCTTTCTCTCGAAGTCGCCAAGCCGCTGGTGGAGAAGATCAAGGCCTTGCCGTACGGAAGTCTCGTGGTCGCTTCGGGCGCGAGTTGCCGGCAGCAGATTGATCACCTTGTGCCGGTGCGCGCGCGGCACATGGCGGAAGTGCTGGCGGACGCGCTCGAATAACCGGCTTACTTTAGAGCGGCGGTGACCATCGTTTGCGCCTCCGTGATGATGTCGTCCAGGTGGACGGTGCCCTTGAAGCTCTCCGCGTAAATTTTATAAATGTTTTCCGTGCCGGATGGCCGCGCGGCAAACCAACCGTTGGCCGTGCACACTTTCAGACCGCCGATATCGGCGTTGTTACCCGGCGCGCGGGTGAGTTTTTGCGTGATGGGGTCGCCGGCCAACGAATTGGCCGTCACGGCTTCCGGCGTGAGTTTTTTGAAGGCCTTCTTTTGCTCGGGCGTCGCCGGCGCATCAATCCGCTTGTAGCTTGGCGCGCCGAAGCGGGCGGTGAGTTCGACGTAATGCTGGCCGGGATCTTTGCCGGTCGTGGCGCAAATCTCCGCCGCGAGCAGGCCGAGGATCAATCCATCCTTGTCCGTGCTCCACACGCTGCCATCGTTCCGCAGGAAACTGGCGCCGGCGCTTTCCTCGCCGCCGAAGCACACCGAGCCATCCGCGAGTCCGGGTGCGAACCATTTAAAACCCACCGGCACTTCCATGAGCTTGCGGCCCAGCGAGGCGACGACGCGGTCAATGATGCTGCTGCTCACGAGCGTTTTTCCGACGGCGGAATTCTTGTTCCACTGCGGCCGATGTGTGAGCAGGTAATTGATCGCGACCGCGAGAAAATGATTCGGGTTCAGCAATCCCGCTGACGGCGTAACGATGCCGTGGCGATCAGCGTCCGGATCAGTGCCGAACGAGACGCTGAACTTGTCCTTCAATCCCACAAGGCTCGCCATCGCGTAGGGGCTGGAGCAATCCATGCGGATTTTGCCGTCGTGATCCAGCGTCATGAAACTGAAGCGCGCATCCACCTGCGTGTTCACCACCGTGAGGTCGAGGCCGTAGCGCTCCTTCACCGGTTGCCAATATTGCAACGACGAGCCGCCGAGCGGATCAATGCCGATGCGCACGCCGGCCGCCTTGATCGCCGCCATGTCAAGCACCTCGCCGAGCGTGGCGACGTAGGGAGTGATGAAATCGTGCAGGTGCGTGTTGCCGGCCTTGAGGGCGGATTCGTAGGCGAGGCGTTTCACCTCGCGATTGCCGCCGCGCAGGATTTCATTCGCGCGATTCTGCACCCAGCCGGTGATGTCCGTGTCCGCCGGGCCGCCGTTGGGCGGATTGTATTTGAACCCACCGTCCTCGGGCGGATTGTGCGAAGGCGTGATGACGATGCCGTCCGCGAGGCCGCTGGTGCGCCCGCGATTGTAAGTCAGGATGGCGTGCGAAATCGCCGGCGTGGGCGTGAACCCGTTGTCACGCTGGATGAACGTCTCGACACCATTCGCCGCGAGCACTTCGAGCGCGGTGCGTTGCGCGGCGGCGGACGCGCCGTGCGTGTCCTTGCCCATGAACAGCGGGCCGCTGATGCCTTTGCCGCGACGGAATTCGCAGATGGCCTGCGTGGTGGCGAGGATGTGCGCCTCCGTGAACGTGCCGAGGAACGGCGAGCCGCGATGACCGCTCGTGCCGAAGCTAACGAGTTGGTTCGGATCGGCGAGGTCGGGTTGGCGGGTGTAGTAATCGCGTTCCAACTTCGCGACATCAATCAAGATTCCCGCGGGCGAGGGCTTTCCGGCCAGAGAATGTAATCCCATGCGTGAAATCGAAGCATGCGAGGCGCGGGGAGTAAACTGAAATTCGGCGAAAGCTCAGCCAAGAAAGAAGTTTTCTCGCTTTACGAATACACGAGCAGCGTATGCCGGAATAAGAAGTGTGCCAGCCACGAAGCCAATCCAGACCAAATAAACACTCCATGCTGGCCATATAAAAAAATCGCTGAGCTTGCCATCTGTTGAGTTCGCCCAAGAATGGATGAATGGTGGAAGCCAAGAGACCATGAAAGGCGGTGCATCATCCCAACAGTGATAAAGGTGCTCCGGGGCAATGAACGTCCATGCGACCCCAAATAGGAGAATCGAAAATGGCAGTGCTCCGACGAAAAACAGAATGCGACGATAGGTTAGCATCGGATTACGGTCGTCTATAAAGCCCGGCAGGCGCGTTTGTAAGTGTAATGGAAAGAATCTTAACCCCATTACTCTGGATAGAGGCTGACTTCAGCAGTCCATTCCCTCCCCACCTCCCATTGGTCACTACTTCCTTTGGCTCCATTTGCAAATCCAGAAAACAACCGTTCGACAGCAGATAGAAACGTGTCCAACCGATGCTGTCTCCGGCGGAGCCGCCACTCTTAAGTCCGTTTTCTTTGTCCACGACCTTTGCAACATCCTCCTCTTTCATCCCAACCCAGAGACGAGTTGCGACTAGCATGGCCTTGGCCTGACTCACCTCATTCGTTGGAAATCGCTGCGCATACAGGGGACTGGCGACTGGCAGGAGAGTCAGGAACATGATTGCGGTGAACGGTCTCGTCGTGCGCCATAACCGAGATTCGGGAGCACGTAGCCGTTTTCTTTCTGGTCGCATATTAGGTTTGTATTTCAGGCTTTCGCGCGTGTCAACGGCGCGGGTGATCGCAAGCACCAGAGGACTGGCGCACTCCAGGACGCGAAGCGTTTTCCGGTCAAGTGCGGCGTTGTAGCGTCAGGCATCCTGCCTGACGTAGAGGGCGGCTTCCAGCCGCCCGGAAAAACGGTGCGAATGGTTGGGGGAACCTCGAAATCTTGCAGGCGCTTTTGCGTTCGTGGCGCTATTTCCGCCGGGCTGGAAGCCCGGCTCTACGGCAGGCAGGATGCCTGCCGCTACGACGCTATGCGGAAGCCTTCCGACCATACGCGCTGCTCCATTTCCAGTCCTCCAGGCGCTGACAGAAACCTGCTTTGACCGGATTGTTCTCAACATACTTCACCAGCCGCGCGTGTTCCGCATCGTCGCGAATCCAGTGGTCGAACGATTCCGCCTGCCAGAAAGTTTTGCCCGTGCGTTGCAATAGTTGGTTTGCCTTCGTGCTGGTGAACGATTTCCAGCTATGCAAGATTTCGGTTAACGTGTGTCCCGGCATCGGCCACAGGACGGCGTGAACGTGATTGGGCATCACCACCCACGCGCGCAGTTCGTAATGTTGGCCGTCGAAATGTTGGAGCGCGCCCGCGACGAGATCCGCGATCTCGGGTTTGCTCAACCAACACACGCCGTGTGCGGCGTCGAGCAGCGCTTCCACCTTGTCGCAATACCACGCCAGAAGTTGTTGTTCCTCGTGCCAAGTGAGCGGGCTTTTGGCAGCGCGGGCTTGTTCGAGAATGACTTTCCGTTCGCTTTTCAACCGGGCGACTTCGTGGGCAGGGAGGGAATCTGCCAGCCGAAACGTGATGAAATATACTGCGCCTTCCTTTTTGAGGTGTGGGAGCCTGCCGCGAAAGTGCAACCCGGCAAGCAGCGGATTGGGCGGCGGCTGTTCATCGGGCATGCGTGTAAAGTGCTGACCGTCGAGTGGCGGGACAAGTGCAAAGGTAGCGTCAGGCATCCTGCCTGACGTAGAGGGCGGCTTCCAGCCGCCCGGGAAAACGGTCCGAATGCTTGGCGACTCACGAAATTTCCGAAGCGCTTCCGCGTACGTGGTGTTTTTTCCGCCGGGCTGGAAGCCCGGCTCTACGGCAGGCAGGGATGCCCGCCGCT
>CAYWCK010000397.1:0-5014 GCA_964456685.1 uncultured Bifidobacteriaceae bacterium
GCCCAGACCACGCCGTCGGGAACTTGCAGGCCCTTGATCAACGGATTCAATCCGAGCGTGAACTTCAGCCAGTTCGGAATGCCATCGCCTGCGGGCGAGGCGTTCGGGGCCGAGTTCAGGTTCGTAGTCGAACCGAAGTACTGGACCTGCCAATCATCCGGCAGACCGTCCATGTTCGCGTCGCCCGTCAGGTCGGCGATGGAGGCTTTCAACACACCCACCGCATAGGGCGTGTTGTGAATACCGTGGCTGCCTTCCACGTTGACGAACTGCCAGTTCCAGGCTGCTTTGAGGAACTTGTCCTGCCAGTTGGTTTTGGCCGACGGACTCTTGATCAAACCATCCGCGACATACTGACCATCCGCGCGATAGGTCGAATTCGGCAGCAAGCGAGAGAGTTTGTTCAGCAGATTCTGCACTTCGGTTTGCACACCTTGCGTGAGGCCATCACCGTCGTAATCCTGGCGGACCATGTTGAATTCTTCGATCTCGCCATGGCACTTGATGCAAACCTCAACCGCGTCCAGCGTATTGGTAACACCACCGTTCACTACATTGTAGGTCATGCTGAAGGTATGCCCACCGGCCTGACCGAAGGCTGGACTGGTAGTCGGGACTTCTTGCATGTGGCAACCAACGCAGATGTCTTCGATGTAACCGTGCGAACCACTCGGGATCTGTTTGCCATAAGTGATGGCGTTGACGCCCGCAATCATGTCGCCCGCCGTGCTGTCATGCACACCGAAGCTCGAGCCACCGGCCCAGGTCGGCTTGCCCACTTTGTAATTTGCAATGTTGGTTACTGCGTCGCCATTACGGCTATGATGGCATGTCATGCAAAGTGCACCACCACCGACGTTGGTGATCGTGGTGCCTTCGGGCAGAGTGTATTGATTGGCCGCGCGCAATTGGAACGGATTGCTGGCATCGTGCGGATCATGGCAAGCCGCGCAGGTAATGGCCTCATAAACGGTGTTTGTTGTGTAAGTATTGGTATTGCCTGCGTGTTCGATGAATCCTTCAAAACCAGCGGCCGTATGGCAGCGCACGCAATTGAACCGCGTCGGCCCGGAGGGAGTCCGCGTCGCCACGGCGTGCCGCGAAGCCTTCCATTCGCGAGTTTTGACATGATGACTCAGGCTGTCATGGCACTGTGCACAATTTCCAGCCGAGTAGGAAACCGACAAACGCGGCCAGTTGGCCAGGTTGGTGTTGCCAAAGGCGGCGGCGTGTTCGCTCCCCGGCCCGTGGCAGTTCTCGCACTGGACATTAGCCACGCCCCGCAACGCGGCGGGCATCGCGTTCCAGTTGCCATTGGTAAAGGTAGTCGGGAACACCCAGCCCGTCTGGGCGGCCACATCGTCAAAGCCGCCGTTGTTGGAGTTGGTGGCATTGTCGAAACCGAGGGAGTGGCAGGAGATGCAGTTCTTGCTGAAGTGATCGGTGCTGATGCCGTCGATCGCGTCCTTGAAAGCATGGGAATGTTTGGTCCCCAGCCAAGGCGTATAGGTGTCTTCCGCGAACTGACTGCCGCTGTGACACAGCGCACAGACCGCCGCACCCATGTACGTGCCCGCCGTGATGTTCATGCTGATGTTGGTCGAACCGCTGCTCGCGGTGGAGACCACCACACGTACGGTGTATTGACCCGCCACATCCGGACGCAGCATGATGCGACCATCCGGTCCCGCGATTTTGGAGCGGGTGACGTCGGTTGGCGCCCAGATCGGAACATTGGTTCCCAGCGGACTGTTGGTCAGCACGACTGCAGAACCAATCGGGCTCGCTGTGATGGACCAAGCGACATTGGTGATGTCGGCTGTGGGCACCGCAGAATTTACAAACGCTTCGAAGTAAAGCGGATTGTTAATCGCCACGGTGGTCAGACCGCTCGCGGTCTGGGCGCTGCCGAGCGAATAATCTTTGACATCTTGAGGAGTAAGCGGGCGCAGAACGAGCTGGCCCTGGAGTGCCGGTGCAGCGGCATGTGCCGCGGTCGTCGCCGCCGCGGCCAGCACCACAGCGGTCAACAGACCGGCGGGCGCCTTCTGGATTGAGCGAATTATCTTCATATTTACACGGTTGAGTTGTTGCGGTTGACTGCCACGCAGGCTGGATCGAGAGCGGGCTTCGGGGGCGAAGACTCGACCAGGTCCAACTTGCCAAACTCCAACCCCGATTTACCCAACTACTGATTCATCCCACGTAATCTGTTTTTTCTAATATCAATTTGAAACCAAAATTTCTTTGTTCGTTCTTTGCGTCTGGAAATTCAACTTGCACAAAAGGCCGGCTGCCATCCCATCGGCGAGGAACTCGCCGATGGCGTCCGCACGGCGCGGGGCGCTGCTTGCAATCGGGCCATCAGATCCGCCGCCCGATCGGAAATGATTTCATCGCACCGCCCGAGTTCCTGTTCCCGGCTCTTGAGGTTTTCCCGCACGATCGCCTCAAGGTGATCAATGTTGTAGAGGTAAACATTTTCCTCCGCCTGCACGTCGGCGGCGATGTCCCGCGGCACGGCGATATCAATCAGCACCAGCGGGCGCTCCCGGCGCGCTGGCATCACGCGGGCGATGTCCGCGCGATTCACAATCGTTTGAGGGCACCCGGTCGAACTCACCACAATATCCGCTTCGACCATTGCGGAGAAACAATCGTCGAAGCGAACTGCGCGGCCGCCAAACTCGGCCGCCAACCCCTGTGCCCGCTCGAAGGAGCGGTTCGAGACGAGCACCGACCGGGCGCCCTTCTTGGCCAGATGACGCACGCAGGCTTCGCCCATTTTGCCTGCCCCTATGATCATCACAGTCTTTTCGGCCAAAGTGTTATCAAAAACTTTTTCCGCCAGTTCCACGGCCACGCTGCCCACGGAAACCGCACCCCGGCCCACGTTGGTCTGCGTGCGGATTTCCTTCCCAATTTGGAGCGCCGTCTGGAAGAGACGGTTCAAAACCTTGCCCGCCAGCTTGGCTTCACACGCCGCTTGATAAGCCTGCTTCACCTGGCCGGTGATTTCCGTCTCGCCGACCACCATGGAATCCAATCCGCCGGCGACGTGGAAAAGGTGTTTTACGGCCTCATCATCCTCTTTGACATAGAGGGCCGAAGCATAATCGGCCTCGGTCGCACCCAAGTGGCGGAGAATTCCGTGAACATTCCCGTTCACGTGCGGCGTCGTTCCGTAAATTTCAACGCGATTGCACGTGGACAACAGGACGACTTCCTCCAGGTTGGCGCCGAGTTTCAACCGGCAGCCGTGGCAGGCAAGTTCGCCCGGGCGGACGGCCACCTTCTCGCGCAAAGCGACGGGCGCTGTCTTATAGCTGATTCCGGCGACGAATAATCTCATGCATGAACTCCTCCACTGGCGAACCGACCCGCCAGAACCGTTCCCCAAACTCCCCATCCACTCCATTGCCCCTGAACGGTTCTGGTTGCAGCCATCCCTTCGTTGCGACTGCGGCCGGTCGTGAGCCAGTGGCTTTTCACGACGGTCCTGTTATCGTTGAAAGAGGCAAGCGCTGCTCCGCACGAATTGCCAAACACTCTGCAAATCTTGCTCGTCCGGCTAATAACAAGAAATGAGCAGTGTTGATTCGGATTTCTAAAGCCAGTTACTCGCACCAAAACCAAATCCGAAAAATTCCACTTCCACCTGAACGCGATTGGCGTTTGGCTACACCACCGGGAGCGACCTGAAATTTTTTGTGAGCAGAGAGAAATTGGGCACGAGGAATTTGGCCACTGAAGAAGAAATCAACCCGCTGTCTTAAAGCGCATTCGGCGGCCAGTCATTGCGAGCAAAGACAAATTCCTCGACCACTTTGCCGCCGATGAGATGTTCCTGAATGATCCGCTCCAGCACCGCTGGGGAACAGGAATGATACCAGACGCCTTCGGGATAAACGACGGCGATCGGACCGTTCAGGCAAACGCGCAAGCAGTTTGCTTTCGTTCGCAATACAGGCGCAGCCGAACCGCTTAATCCGAGTTCGCCCAATCTGTGCTTCAAAAACTCCCACGCCGCCAAACCGGCTTCCTGGGAGCAACACTTGGGTTTCGTCTGGTCGGCGCAGAGGAAGATATGCCGCTGGATTTTTTCCAGTCGCAATTCCGCTGCCACCGATTTCAAATCGTTCGCCATAGTGAGCTTCGTCGCTTAGTTTTCGCGCGTGCCGCTCAAACGCAAGCTGATTTCCCTCGCCGCTGTCGCACTGTGCGTCGGCATCGTCAGTGCGCAACTGGGCTCGTCGCCGAGCCAATCGCTCGCACCATTGCTGCAAAATTCCACTGGTCGGAAAATTGATTCTCGCCACGAGTGGAAAAAGCAAAGCGACATTATCCGCAAACAGTGGCTTGGTTTCCTCGGCCCGGTCCCCGCCAAACCGCCGCTAAAAACCCAGATACTTGAAACCGAAAAGCTCCCGGCTTGCACACGGCAACATTTGCAGTATCAAGTCGAGCGCGGCGTTTGGAGCGATGGCTACCTACTGAAGCCGACCGATGCCAAAGGCAAAGTGCCCGCGGTAATCGTTTTTCATCCCACCACCCCGTTTCAGGCCCGCGGTGTCGCCGGGCTCGAATCCGAGTACCCGGAAGAAAAATGGCAGGGAGTGCAACTGGTTCAGCGCGGTTACGTCGTTTGGTGTCCGCGGAATTTCATCAACACGGATGGCGAAGACTGGACCGCAAACGCCCGGCGCGTGCTGGCCGCCCACACCAATTGGACGGGGATGACGCGCATGGTCTGGGATGCAATTCGTGCCGTGGATTTTCTCCAATCCCTGCCGTACGTGGATGGCCGACGCATCGGTTGTCTCGGCCATTCGCTCGGCGGGAAGCAGGCGCTTTATGCCGCAGCGTTTGACACGCGCATCAAGGCTGCAGTTTCCAGCGAAGGCGGCATCGGGTTGAAATTCAGCAACTGGGACGCGATCTGGTATCTCGGCCCGAAGATTCGCGCGCCATATTTTGCCCTGGAAAACCATCAGGTTCTGGCACTCGTCGCCCC
>CAYWCK010000398.1:0-4994 GCA_964456685.1 uncultured Bifidobacteriaceae bacterium
TGCACACGCACGTGCACTCCGCGCAGTTGGTAATCCACCGAGTTGTTGCAGAAGTAATCGAGCCGGTTGTCCCGAGCAACGGCTCGCAGCGACGACGGGAAATCTTTTTCCCCGGTGACGCGTTGGAATTCTGCCAACGTGAGCGTCGTCGGCCAGCGTTGGCCGCGCAGCACCTGCACATCTCGGTCCCACGCGATGGCTTGCTCCGGGAACAGCACCCAGGCGACCTGATCCACCAGATGCGTGCCCACGTCGGCCAAGCCTTCGCCTTGCTCGGCGATGTCAAAGAACCAGGCCGGCCGCAAATTCGGCACGCCGTTCACTTCCTTGAATAAATGATGCAGGCTCTCGATGGTCACGGCGGGCTCGTCGCGCGATCCGGTGACCGGTTGGCCGAAGAGAAGCGGGTCATTCACGAGGGCGCGTTGCAGCATCACGGAGATTTCGAACCGCTGGGTCATGGCGTCGAAGAGGAGCACGCGCTTTTCCGCCGCGGTGCGCAGGGCGAGTTCGAGCGCGGGAAAATCCTCCGGCTCGATGATCCACGGTTTATCTGCCAGGACGTGCAGTCCGTTGCGGGCGCACGCAAGGATGCGGTTGATTTTGCCGCGATTCCGACCGGACATCACCACGAGCTGTCCGGCGCGCTCGCCGAGCATGCGCTCCAGAAAATCGGCGCCGGCATACACCCGCATCCGCCAGTGGGTGGGATTCTCGCTGCGCAGATTGAATTGCGCGACGCGGTTGAGATGGGCGGTGAGGTCGGCGCCGAGCGGTGCGTAAACAAATACTTCCTCGGAAATACCGGGCAGACTTTCGCGCTGGAAAAGCGCGGCGTGAAAGTGGCCGGGATCAAGCGTGATCAGTTTTAACTCCGCCGCCTCCAGTCCGCCCACAACAACAAACGCCACCCCCAGCCAGCTGACCAGCTTGCGCGTACCCCAGACCGCCCCCCGCCACATGATTTTATCCCTTCGCTAGTTCACCCGCGTGTTTCTGAATCTTCCGCACCGCCTCTGCAATCTGATCCATGTCGCTGCGCGGCCCCAGCAGCATGTTTTGCGTGAACCACACCGCCTGCGCGCAGACCTTGTCGTTTTCCGGACAGTTGAGCGTCTGCTCGAGCCATTCCTTCATCCGCTTCTCGCCATAGACCTTCAGGAAATGTTTGTCCTGCGCCAGGCTGGTGACGTAAGCGTCCTTGTTCATGGTGCCGTAACCGCCGGAAGCGCCCACGCCTTCCTTGCCCAGCGCGGCGAGGACCTTGGCCCGGCTCAAACCGGCGAAGGCCTCCGCGTCGTAGCGGAACATGTAGAGATGATACGCGCTGCGCGTCACGCCGTCGTAAAGCTTCGCCGGTTTGATGCCTGGAATCTCGCGCAAGAGTTGCGACAGATAGGTGGCGTTCTCCGTGCGGCGGTTGGCTTGCTCCCGGACCCGGGTCATCTGTGCGGAGAGCAGGCTGCCCTGGAACTCCGAGAGCCGCAGGTTCGAGCCGCGCGTGCCGGCGTAGGTGAAATTGTATCCGGTCACCGCGCGACCGCGGCCCTGGTTGTGAAAGTTGTAACAAGTTTCCGCGAACTGATCGTCGTTGGTGAGCACTGCTCCGCCTTCGCCTGAGCACAAATTTTTGCTCGCTTGGAAACTGAAACAGCCGGCCAGGCCGAGCGTGCCGACCTTTTTCCCGCGCCATTCGGCGAGATGCGCCTGGCAGGCGTCCTCGACCACCGCGATTTTATGTTTGCTCCCGATCTCGAGAATTTTGTCGAGATTCGCCGGCGAGCCGCCGATGTGGACCGGCAACAGCGCCTTCGTCTGCGGCGTAATCGCGGCTTCGATCTTGTTCGCGTCAATCTGGAAACTTTCCAGGTCCGTGTCCACGAAGACGGGCAGGGCGTAGTTCAGGACGACGACGTTGTAGGTCGCGACAAAAGTGTACGGCGTGGTGATTACTTCATCGCCTGGTCCGAGATCGAGGGCGCCCATGACCGTGGTGAGCGCGGCCGTACCGCTGGCGGTGGCGAGGGCGTGTTTTGCCCCCGTCAATTTCTCGTACTCATCCTCGAACTGCGCGACGTGTTTCCCGCTGCCGCGGAACCAATGGCCGCTGTGCAACGCATCGAGCAGCGCTTTTTCCTCCGTGGCATCCATCACCGGCCAGCCGGGAAAGCCGCCGGTGATCGCCTTGCTGCCGCCGAGCGCGGCCGGTTTGGCGGCGGCTTCCGCACCTCGCAGGATTTGCGGCAGTCCGAACGCGAAGCTGGCGCCCGCGACGGTGGTGCTGCCGAGGAATTGCCGACGGGTGAGGCTGGTTTTCATGGTGAGGTTCTGGTTGCTGCCTGGTTCGACTTCGCCGCCCACCGGCCATGTGACCGGCTGGACCAACTCCGACCATTCGATAGGCCAATCACGGCGTCCTCGCAAGCACAATGTCGGCGCCTGTCCGTGAGTGGCAAATTGCTTTGACAACCCGCACGAAACTCGGTCGCATGGCGCGCAGCACAAAACCATTTTCGGGTCATCACACATGAAAAAATTCAACGTCGGCATCGTTGGTTACGGCTGGGCGGCCACGGCCCACATTCCGTCGATCAATTCCTCCTCCCTCGCGCAGGTCAGCGCCATTTGTTCGGCGCGCCCGCTGGATGGCGCGGCGCTGAGCACGCAGTACGGCAACGAGATCACGGTTTACAACAACCTCGATGCGATGCTGGCGAATCCCGACATCCATGTCATCTCGCTTTGCAGTCTGCCGAGCCAACACGTGCCGCAGGCGGTGAAGGCCGCGAAAGCCGGCAAGCATCTCATACTCGAAAAACCACTCTGCCTCTCCTTGAAAGACTTGCGCACGCTGCAAAAAGCCGTGAAGCAGGCGCGCGTGAAAACCTGCGTTTGTTTTGAGCTGCGTTTCTCCAGCCAGTTCCGGACGACGAAGGCCGTGCTCGATGCCGGCATGCTCGGGGAGATTCATTTTGGCGAGGTGGATTATTACCACGGCATCGGGCCGTGGTATGGACAGTGGCGCTGGAATGTGCAGCGGGAAAATGGCGGCAGCGCGCTGCTTTCGGCCGGATGCCATGCGCTCGACATTCTGCTGCTGTGCATGGGTGGCGAAGTGGCCAGCGTCTCCAGCTACTCCACCAACTCGCGCCACAAAGTGCTCAAGGCCTACGAATACCCGAGCACGAGCGTGACCATTGTGAAGTTCAAGGACGGCCGGGTGGGCAAGACCACGGCGTGCATTGATTGCTTCCAGCCATATTACTTCCACACCCACCTGGTCGGCAGCGAGGGCTCGTTGCTCGATAACAAATTTCACTCGAACAAACTGGGCACGGATAAACACAAGTGGAGCGAACTCTCGCTCAAACTTGCGGACTCGGGCGACGTGTCGGACCATCCTTACTCCGAACAGTTCGAGGCGTTCTTCCAAGCCCTGGCGGCCGGCAAGGAAATGGCGCTCACTAATCTCGACACCGCGGCCAAGACGCACGAAGTCATCTTCGCGGCCGACAAATCCGCCGCCACGGGCAAGCCGGTCAAGTTGTGAAAATGAAGACTGCCATCGCCATCGGGGCTCATCCCGACGACATCGAGTTTTACATGGCCGGCACGCTGTTGCTGCTGCAACGCGCGGGCTTTGAGATTCATTACCTGAACGTGGCCAACGGTTGCTGTGGCAGCCAGGAACATGGCGCTCGTGAACTTGCGCGCATCCGTTTGGCCGAAGCCCGGCGCGCTGCGAAAGTGCTCGGGGCGCATTTCCATGCTCCGCTCGCAAACGACATGGAGATTGTGTACGATTTGAAACTCGTGCGCCGTGTCGCTGCGATCATCCGGGAAGTCAAACCCACGGTTGTGCTCACGCATCCGCCGGTGGACTACATGGAGGACCACACGAACACCTGCCGCATCGTGGTCACGGCGGCCTTCGCGCACGCGATGCCCAATTTCAAATCCATTCCGCCCCGGCCCACGGCGGATTACGATTTGACGATCTATCATTGCGCGCCGCACACGATGCTCTCGCCGCTGCGACAGCCGGTGCCGCAGGAAATCTTCATCCACACCACCAGCGTGCAGGCGGTAAAGCGGGCCGCCCTCATGGAACACAAGAGTCAGCTCGCGTGGCTGATCGCCAGCCAGGGGATGGCGTCGTTCACCGCCAAAGCTGATGCCGACGCGTTGTTGTTCGGGCGGCTCTCCAAGAAATTCAAATTCGCCGAAGGCTGGCGGCGTCACCTGCATTACGGCTTCAGCGCGAACGACGTCGACCCCTTGCGCGACGTGCTCGGCAAAAACTATTTGGTGAACAAAGCTTACTTCCGCAACACTTAGAAAGGACTCCGCCTATGCCCCGCAAACTTAGCGCCATTTCCCCCGATTGGTGGGATTACACCACGCTCGATGGTGACATCATTCGCGATGCCGCCGCGCTCACGCCGGAGAAAATGCAGAAACTCTCTCGCCCGGGCTTCAAGGTGGTGATGTATGACACGCTCGAAGATTTCTATCTGGCCGAAGCGCTCGAATACATCACCGCGTGGAAGCAATCCACACCCGACAATCCCGTCGGCATCTGCGGTCCCATCGGGCCAACCGAGCAGCTTCCGCTCGTGGCGCGGCTCGTGAACGCGCTCAATCTCAACCTGAAGTCCGCGCACTTCTGGGGCATGGACGAATGGTTTCTCAACGGCAAGGAAACGCCGGTCACGCATCCGCTCTCGTTTGAGAAAGCCGACCGCGAGATGTGCTTCAGCCGCATCGGCAAGGAACTCGTGATGCCGGACGCGAATCTGCATTTTCCGAAGGGCGACACCAGCGCATATCGCAAAAGCTGGGACGCCGGCGTGCGTTGCGCCGTGATGCAAGGTGGCCAGGGCGACGTGAAACATTGGGCGTTCAATGACCCGCCGAAGCGCGCGGGCAAGTACAAGAATGCGCCGCCATCACCTGCGGAAGCCGTCCTGGGACAAGCACACTGTTTATGGTCA
>CAYWCK010000399.1:0-4986 GCA_964456685.1 uncultured Bifidobacteriaceae bacterium
TCGAGCCGGTGATTTACGACGGCGCGGGCCACGGATTCATGCGCGGCGGCGACGACCCGAAGGGCCGCGACGGTGACAAGAAAGCGCGCGAAGAAGCGTGGAAGCGGTGGATGGAGTTGCTGAAGAAGATTTGAGTGGTGGAATTTGTCGCGCTGCACCGCAACGCGAAAACCGCCGCCATCTTCGGAATTGAAAACCCCGCCGGTCCGCGCCACACTTTAGCCATGACGAAATCCGTTTTTACCGGGCCGGTTTACGTGGTGCGCGACAACATCGACACGGACCAGATCATTTCCGCGCAATACCTGAACCTGGTGCCGACCATCGCCGAGGAATACGATAAGCTCGGCAGCTACGCGCTGGATGGCCTGCCCGTTTCGCTCTACCCGACGCGCTACGTGAAGGAAGGCCAGCTCGACAGTGAGTATCCCATCGTGGTCGCGGGAAAGAATTTCGGCTGCGGCAGTTCGCGGGAGCACGCGCCGATCGCCATGGGTTCGGCGAATTGCGAAGTCGTGCTCGCCGAAAGTTTCGCGCGCATTTTCTTCCGCAACTGCGTCGCCACTGGTGAGCTTTACCCGTGCGAAATCACGGATCGGCTTTGCGACGTGCTCAAGACGGGCGAGGTCGTGACCGTGGACTTAGACAAAGCTACGGTCACGGTGAAAGCCACGGGCAAGGTTTACTCCTTCAAAGCACTCGGCGACGTTCGTCCGGTGGTGGACGCCGGCGGCATTTTCAATTACGCGCGGAAGAGCGGAATGATTTCGGCGTGACCTATGAAGACTGATGGTCAGTTGCCAGCGACAGCTCCCAAACGGCTGCGGCTACTGTTGTCCATCGTCTGCGGAGCTGTTGTATTACCCGTTTGGATCAAGTTTGCACTATGGCTCGTGCTCGGCGATGAACAGTTTCTGGCGTCGGTAAAATTTAATCCATTCGCTCTGACCGTGGCCACTTCCTTAGGTGCCTTTCTGGGCTATCGCTGGGGAAGTTCGCGATGATGAATTTGCTGCCTTACCCCCGTTCACTGAAATTGCATGCGGGTACTTTCACGCTATCGAAAGGCGATCCGTTGGCAAAGGTGCAAACAATTTGCACAAATCGCGCCCCCGACAACAGCGAAGGCTACAACCTGATCATAAACCGAGCGGGCGTGCGGATTGAGTTCCGCGAAAATGGAGGATTGCGTGCCGCGGCCGCCACCTTGGGCCAGCTGTTGCGACAATACGGACATAAGCTCCCCTGCCTGAGGATTCGCGACTGGCCAGACTTCCCGCGGCGTGGCGTGATGCTCGATATCTCACGCGGCCGGGTGCCGAATTTGGCAACCTTGCTCGAGCTGGTGGAGCAACTGGCCAGTTTCAAGATCAACGAGTTTCAGCTCTACACCGAGCACACCTTCGCCTACCGCAAATACAAACCGGTCTGGAAAAACTGGGGGGCGCTGACAGCGACAGAAATTCGCAAACTCGACAAGCGCTGCCGCGAACTCGGCATTGATCTCGTACCGAACCAGAATTCCTTTGGCCATTTGCGCTATTTCCTGGAGCATCCGCCGCTCCGCCGGCTGGCTGAAATCACCGAGCCTTACGAAGGTTCCACCGGCGATTTCCTCCGCTTTCCGGCGACACTTGCCCCCAATAATCCCGGCACGATCAAATTCATCCGCGGGCTTTACGACGAATTGTTGCCGAACTTCTCGAGCCGGTATTTCAACGTTGGCTGCGACGAAACCTGGGATTTGGGTCGGGGCCAAAGCCAGCGGCTTTGTGCGCGCCACGGCAAGGGCAAAGTCTATGTTGATTTCCTCAAAGTCATTCACCGCGAAGTAAAGCGGCGTGGTCGGCGAATGATGTTTTGGGGCGACATCATTCTGCATCACCCGGAGTTGATCAAAAAACTGCCGAAAGATTTGATCGCGCTGAACTGGGGCTACGAGGCGAATCATCCGTTTGAGCGCGAGGCGGCGACATTTGCAAAGTCAAAGGTGCCGTTCTACGTCTGCCCCGGCACCTCGACGTGGATGACTTTGATCGGGCGACACGACAACGGTTTCGCCAATCTCGTAGCCGGGGCCAAGGCCGGTCAACGCCACGGGGCGTGCGGTTATCTAAATACGGATTGGGGCGATGGCGGTCACCCACAACCGCTGGCCGTGAGTTGGTCGCCGTTCTTGATTGGCGCCGCGGTCAGTTGGTGCGGCAAGACCTACGACGAAAAGTTGCTCGCGCCCGTGTTGAGTCGGGAAGTTTTCCACGATCGCTCGCAGCGTCTCGCGAAAGCTGCCATCGCCATGGGCTTTGCGCATCGCAAATTTGGTTATCGCGAAAGCAACATTACGCCTTTCGGCGCCGTCATTGCCGCACCGCCACCGGAGACGCGGGAGCTGTTCTGCCGGAGCGGCCTCAAGTACTACGCGCGGATTCCGGCCCGGCGCATCCGCAATGCGTTGGCGGAATTGGAAGCATTGCTCCCGATCGCAAACTCGGCAAAGCCCAAAACCGCCAGCGGTAGATTACTGCAACGGGAACTCGATTTGGCGGCCCGCATGGCGGCCGAGTCGTGCCACATTATGCTTTGGCAGCAGGCTCTGGCGCGTGGCGACAGATCAGCCGCCCGCAAACTTTCACAGCGCGGCATCCGCGCCTTGCGCCAACTGGAGCGCGAATTCAAGGCCTATTGGCCGCAGCGCAACAAGGGCACAACCTTGAAATGTTCGCCATTCTTGCAATGGCGAATTCAAGACTACCGCAACGGCGCGCTGCACTTTCCACCGGAAGTCGCCCGCGTCACGAAGATCAAAACCTACGTCGCGGAATGATCAAAACGCGGGCGTGATTTCGACGCGCCGGCCCGGCGCCGCCAGAATGTCGTCTCCGGACATCCAGACGGAATCATTCAGCAGGAGTTTGAACTTCACAGGCACCTTGGCGTCCAAAGCCACCTGCCAGGTCTGAGGGTCAACGCATTTTAACGGCGTGCCCTGCTCCCAACTCAAACCGGCACCTTCGCCGCGCACAAAAAGATTGTTCCCGAAGCCCACGTCAATCTTGGCTTCGATGGTGGTGACGGTCTTGGTGGATTCCGTCGCGGTGAGTTCGCGCACCGGCGCGATGGCCTTGGTTTCGCTGATGGTCGCCGCGGGTTTCACCGCGATTCTGCTCCCGCTTTTCGGAGCTTTCTTCGAGTTACTGGTTACTTTCATTTTGGTTCAGTTCGTTTTTGTTCAGCGTGGCAAACGACAAACACCTCGCTCGTCACCTTCACGCATAAAATGATTCTGCGCAACTACTGAGCAATGAGTGTTCCACGTGACAGCCCCGGGGCGGCCACGAAACGATTTGGTTACGGGGAAAACCGTGGCCTATATTGCCTTGGTCAACTGGACACCAACGCGAAGAAGTTTGCGGGCAGCCGCCAACGTGCCGGCTTCGGCGTAAATGCGGAGAATTGGTTCGGTCCCCGACCCACGGAGCATCAGCCACGAGCCATCTTGGGTCACGAATTTAACCCCATCGAAGCCTTTGACGGCCGTAACCGGGGAACGAAGGAGTTTGGCCGGTGGGTTTTGCTTCAGGTGCTCGATGAGCGCGGCTCGCTTTTCCAACGGATAATGCGTGTCGATGCGATCATATTCGTGCGGGCCAAATTCTTTCTCCAGTTGAGCCACGAGTTTGTTCAATGTGACCCGCTCCATCGCCAGCATCTCCAGCAACATCAGCCCGGCGGCAATGCCATCGCGCTCGGGGATGTGGCCGGGAAAGCCGATGCCACCACTTTCCTCCGCGCCGAGCAGCACGTCGCCCTTCAACATTTCCGCGCATACGTACTTGAAGCCCACACCAGTTTCCACCAAGGGCAGATTCAACGCGGCGCACATTTTGTCCACCATGGAGGTGGTCGTCAGTGCTTTGACCACGCGACCAGTGAGCTTGCGGTTGTGGACAAGGTGATGCAGCAGCAGGCAGATCAGTTTGTGCGTGGTGAGGTAGTTGCCTCGTCCGTCCATGCCGCCAACACGATCCGCGTCGCCATCCGTAACGAGACAAAGATCATGCGGATGTTTGCGCAGGAAGGCCTGGCTGCGAACATAGTTTTTCTCGATCGGCTCAGGATTGATGCCGCCAAAGAGCGGGTCGTGCGCTCCGTTCAACGTGGTGACCTTGCAGGTAGTGCCGGCCAGCAGCTGCTCAAAACACCCTGCCCCGACTCCAAAAAGCGCCTCATGCGCAAAACGCAGACGCGATTTTGCAATGAGTTTGAAATCCACCAGCTTCTTGATAGCGGCGTAATGCGCCGGGCGCACATCCTTGACCAAAATTTGACAAGCTTTGATGGCGTCTGCCAATGGGACGCTCTTGACCGGATTGCGGTCCACAAAACTTTCGACACCCTTGCAGGTCTCGGAATCGCTAGAGCCACCATAGTGCGACTTCAATTTAAAGCCATTAAAGGTCGGTGGATTATGGCTGGCCGTGATCATCACGCCGCCGACAGCACGCCGATCCCGCACCGCCTGGGACACCGACGGCGTCGGCGTCGGCGTCGGCGTCAGCACGACGGAGAAACCATTCCCGGCCATCACCTCGGCAGAAGTGCGGGCAAACTGATCTGAGAGGAAACGTCGGTCGTAGCCAATGACGACCAATTTGCCTGTGCCATTCACGGGATGGGCGTTCCAATAATCGGCGGTCGCCTGGGCAACCCGCGCCACGTTTGCAAACGTAAACTCCTCGGCGATTACTGCGCGCCAACCGTCGGTGCCAAACTTGATGTTCATGCCTGTTGAATTGTTGAAATCTAAACCTTTAAGTCGGCCAGTGCGGGATCATGCTCATGGACGATCTTGCGCATCTTGGCGACCGCGTGTTTCAAACTGTGGGCGGCGAACAACGTGGTGCCGCTGACAAAAACATCCGCCCCGGCTTGCGCACACTCCGCGGCGGTTTTCAGATTCACACCGCCGTCCACGCCGATGGTGTA
>CAYWCK010000400.1:0-4981 GCA_964456685.1 uncultured Bifidobacteriaceae bacterium
AGCATCAACGCCGAAGAACGCGCGCACGGCATCCGCGCCTGCGCGATTTTTCCGGGCGACATTGACACGGCGTTGCTGGAGCAGCGGCCGAATCCGCCGGACGAACAGGCGCGTGCGCGAATGATGCGACCGGAAGACGTGGCCGATTGTGCCGTGTTCTGCATCAACATGCCGGCGCACGTCATCGTGGAAGAAATGCTCGTGCGGCCCCGCTAATCGAAACTGAGCGGGCACGCTGCCGACGGTGGGTTTACGCTGGCGCTAACCCGTCTGGTCGTGGCAAAACGGGGCGAAATTTTATGATCAAAGTTGCGATCCTCGGCACCGGTGCGATTTCGGACAGCCACATTCAGGCCTATCGCAATTTCAGCGCGCGCTGCCGCATCGTTGCGCTGGTGGACCTCTACCCGGACAAGGCGCGGGCGAAGGCCGCCCAACACAACCTCTCGGTCCCGGTTTACAAGGATTGCCGGGAACTGATCGCGCAGGAGGATTTCGACGCCGCTTCCATCTGCCTGCCCCCCTTCGGCCACGCGGACGCAGCCATCGCTCTGCTGAACGCGCGCAAGCATGTGCTGGTGGAGAAACCAATGGCCACCTGCCTGGAAGAATGCGATGCGATGCTGGCGGCCGCACGGCAAAGCGGCGCTTTGCTTTCGGTGGTGGCGCAAAATCGATTCAAAACGCCGGTGATGAAACTCAAGGCGATCCTCGACTCCGGCTTGATCGGCAGGATTCTGCACGGCCAGGTGGATTCATTCTGGTGGCGCGGCGGAAATTATTACGACCTGTGGTGGCGCGGGACGTGGGAAAAGGAAGGCGGCGGCTGCACCATGAACCACGCGGTTCATCACATTGACATTTTTCAATGGCTGCGCGGCCTGCCGGTGTCCGTGCGGGCGGTGACGTTGAACCTCGCCCACGAGAACTCCGAGGTTGAAGATTTTTCCACGGCGGTGCTGACGTACGCCGATGGTTCGGTGGGTCAGATCACGGCGTCCCTTGTGCATCACGGCGAGGAACAGCGGCTCGTAATCCAGGGGGAGCGCGCCAGCGTGGCGGTGCCGTGGCAGGTGCGGGCCAGCCGGCAAAGAGACAACGGTTTTCCCGAACTCGACTCCGCGTTGGCCGATGAACTGCAGGCGCGCTATGACCAGCTCCCCGCCATAACGCACGAAGGGCATGAAGGTCAGCTCCAAAATTTTCTGGCGGCAATTGAAGGACACGAGCCGCTGCTGGTGGACGGCAACCAGGGCCGGCGAACATTGGAATTAATCACCGCCATTTATCAATCAGGTCAAACCGGCAAGGCGGTGCAACTGCCGCTTGGCCCGGGCGATCCGTTTTATTCGCGTGCGGATATTTTGAAAAACGCGCGGCATTTCCACGAGAAAACCCGGAGCGTCGAGAATTTTGCCGATAACAAAATCACGCTCGGTGGCAACTACGGTCGCTAAGCATTCTGGAATTTATGGCAGCGGTTCAAAAAGCGGACGGCATGCGTTACGCGCCCAAGGGCCAGGCGCAAAAAGTTTGTGGCCTGGGTGAATTTCGCATCGCGGCCATCGGGCTTGATCACGGTCACATTTACGGGCAATGCAACGGGCTCACGGAAGCCGGCGCGGAGCTGGTCTGGGTTTACGATCCCGACCCGGCTAAGGTCGCGGACTTCTGTCGGACTTATCCGGGCGTCAAAGTCGCCCGCAGCGAAGCGGAGATCCTCGAAGACTCCACCATTCAGCTCGTGACCAGCGCCCCCGTGCCCCGGGAACGTTGTCCGCTCGGGCTGCGCGTGTTGCACCACGGCAAGGATTACTTCACGGACAAGCCGCCGATGACCACGCTGGCGCAACTGGCCGAGGCCCGCGCTGCCGTCGCGGCGACGAAGCGTATTTACGCCGTCTATTACGCCGAACGTTTGCACGTGGAGGCCGCTGTTTATGCCGACCAGCTCATAAAGAACGGCGCCATTGGCCGCGTGCTCCAGGTGCTCGGCTTGGGACCGCACCGGATCAACGCCGCCTCGCGGCCGCCCTGGTTCTGGCAGCGCGAGCAATACGGCGGCATCCTGGTGGACATTGGCAGCCATCAGATCGAACAGTTCCTGCACTTTGCCGGCGCAAAATCCGCGCGCGTGTTGCACAGCAAGGTGGCCAATTATAACTGGCCGCAGCATGCAGACTTCGAGGACTTCGGCGATGCCACGCTCGTCGCCGACAACGGCGCGACTCAATACCTGCGAGTGGATTGGTACACACCCGCAGGCCTCGGCGCGTGGGGCGACGGCCGCACGCTGATCATGGGAACGGACGGTTACCTCGAACTCCGCAAGTATCTCGACATCGCGCGCGACCCGAAAGGCGATCACGTCTATCTGGTGGACGCCAAAGGTGAGCACCATTTCGCGGTGAACGGCCAGGTGGGATTTCCTTACTTCGGCCAACTCATTCTCGATTGCTTGCACCGCACCGAAAAAGCCATGTCGCAGGATCACACCTTTCTGGCGATTGAACTCGCGTTGCAAGCCCAGGCGCAAGCCGTGCGCATCAACGCTGCCTGAATCGGTTGACTCGCCCGCTTCGCTGGCAATTGAATTTTGCACCCCGGCAGCCATCCTTCCGTTCCCGTGCTATTTCAAGCCGAGAGAAGGGACTTTCACGATTAAAACCCGGCGCGGTCCTCGCAGCGTTGCGATGCAAATTCTCTCGGGGAGCTTTGCTGGAGTTGCGGCTGGAGCCCTCAGACCCAAGCAGCGCGGACACAACCATCAGTCTTTCCGCTCGTAAGAAACCGTGGCCGCACTGGAGCCGAGCGGTTGGAAAAATTCCGGGCACGCCAGGTCAGGCATCAACGCGCATTTCGCTTCCAGGCGCGGCAGGAAAACTTCGTAGCCATGTTTGCCGGTGCGATGCTTTTCGGCGATCCATTCCTTCCACGACTCCACCTCGCGTTGGGTCCGGGCGATGATTTCCTCTTTGGACATTTGCGGAAACAAGGCTTTGATCCAGTCCTGACCATAACGAATGTGTCCGGCCTCATCCGCCCAATCGTAATCACAATCCTGGGAGGAATAAGGATCACCCATGGCCCACAGCTCGGCCTTCAATTGCTGCTTCCACTTCGGACCCGCCTGTTCCAATCCATGCACCACGAACAGCATCGCTTCCAGGCCGCCGCGTGACGCCACCCCCATCCAATGATCCGGCACCATCGGCACATCCACGCCGACGGCAAACCCGTACGCTTGCAACCGCCGTTCGCCCATCATCGCGTGGCGCATTTCATCATAGGCCCACCGGGCGGTATCCCGGTAAATTTCCCACGGGAGCTGCTCATGTTCCCAAATGAGGGCAGCGGAAAGTTCGCAGGCCCACAACTCGTTTACGTGATCAATCGCCACCCAGATCTGCTGCTCTTGCGGACTCCGGGGCGGTCGCGGCGGCACTTGCGTGACCGCTGGCAACCAGCGGGCATCCCGCTGAGGCATCAAGCTGATCCGGTAAGGCGGCCGATCGGAGAACCCGGCCCGAACCCGCAACGCCGTTCCCGTGTCCTGCCCGAAAATTTCTCCCGCCTCCGCCAGCGCCGACCGCAGCCAATCCGCCCATGCGCTCGCCGCTTCGCGTTCAGCCGCCGGGAGCGTGGCCCACACGGATTCAAATTCCTGCAACTCTTCGGCCAGTTCGCGGACGATGGCGGCCATCGCGCGATGGCTGGGGGAATCAGCGAGCGGGTCGCTCTGCTGGAGATACCGCTGCACAGCGGCGAGTACCGCCGGTTTGATGACGCGATAAACGCCCGCCAGAAATTCACTGTCACTGCACGTCGCCGGCAACTTTGCGAGCACGGCCAGCAGAGCCTTGTCCACCGCCACATCCACGTCCACGCGGGGAAAGCGCAACTCCAAAACGCGTTGCCGAAGCGCCTCGGCATGTTCCGCGTCCAGCCAGATGTGGCGGGCCAGCAATTTCTTGGCTTCCCAACTGGCGACGCCGCTGATGCGTCCCGCCATGGCCCGCATGGTTTCACGAATCGTCCGATAGAGCCGCCGCTGCAACGCACTGGCTTGCTCGACGCTTTGAAGATTTGGGTGAACTTGAATCATGCGGTGCGACTCAATGTGATTGAGCCGAACACGGTCGCCAATCCAAAAGGCGAAGGGAACGTTCCGTTCACTTTCGAAAGTTAGAACAACTCGCGCGGCGAGTTGCTGCATCTGCGGAACTAAACAACCGGCAGCTTCCAGTCCCCGCGGAAAGCGCGATGCTTCAGCAGCGCATTGGCTGCGTCGTCGCCCCGGAAGCGTTCGGTCCTTGGATTCCAGTTCAACTTGCGCCCCAGTTTTACCGCGATCAACGCCAGCTGGCAAAGCGTGTCGCTTCGCACGGCGGTGTCGATGTCGCAGATCGCACGCTTTCGACTCTTGATGGCATCCAGAAAATTGCGCGCGTGATCGTCGCTCACCGGCAGCTTGCGCCGCATGGCGCCGCACTGGTTCTGCGGGTCGCGCAGCAGCCGGGCCTCCTGATCGTCAGCGGTAAAAATTGCGCCGCGCCGCACATGTACCCAGCCGGATTCACCAACGAAACGAACGCCATGATCAAAGCCGTGCGTGCCGTCGCTCACGAATGTCAGGGGCGCGGCATGCGCATTCTCAAACTGCACCTTCCAGCGCAGAATGGCGTCGCAACTTCCTTCCTTGGGAAATTCGCCTTCGCCCGTCACCGTGGTCGGCCCGGTGGCATCCATGCCGTTGCCCCACTGCGCAATGTCCAGATGATGGATTCCCCAGCAGGAAATCATGCCCAGGGAAAAGGCCGCCATGTTCTCATGGTTGTCGCGCTTGAGCCTCTCCTCGTGAAAGGAGCACGCCGGCGCCGGCCCAACCCAGCGGTCCCAATCCAAGTAATCCGGCACGGGTTGCTCGGAAAAGATTGGGCTTTTCTTACCGGTCGGAACGGAGACGCGAACCTCCTTCAGC
>CAYWCK010000401.1:0-4972 GCA_964456685.1 uncultured Bifidobacteriaceae bacterium
CAACGCTGCCTGTCGCTCCGATGGCGTCAACTCCCGCCATGAGCCGGGGCTCAGATTCTCCAAGCGCAGTTCACCGATGCGCACGCGGATCAAGCGTAGCGTCGGATGACCGATGGCAGCCGTCATGCGGCGGACCTGGCGGTTCTTGCCTTCGATGAGTTCGAGGCCAATCCAACAATCAGGAACGGATTTGCGGAAACGAATCGGCGGATCGCGCGGCGGAACTTGCGGCTGCGGCGCGAGCAACCACGCGCGGCAGGGCAGAGTTTTGCGGCCTTGAATCGTCACGCCGCGGGCGAGTTGGTCCAAACTATCCGCGGAGGGAATGCGCTCCACTTGCGCCCAATACTCGCGCTCGTGCGCGTGGCGAGGATGCAGCAACCGCTCATTCAAAGCCGGTTCGTCGCTCAACAACAGCAGCCCCTCCGAATCCGCATCGAGCCGGCCGATGGGATAAACATTCGGCGGAAATCCAAACTCAGCTAGGCGGCGATTCGGCGAGCCGTCGCTCGTGAACTGCGAGAGCACGCCGAACGGCTTGTTGAACGCGAGGAGCACGCGCGGATCAGGGTTGCGCTTCGACGCGGAAGAGGTTCGGCGCGGCGTTGGTGCGCGGTGGCAAGGTCACTCCGGTTGTGAAAGCGGTTGGGCGCATCCAGTCCGAGAATGGTGACCAGTTCACTCCATTCGTGCTGCCCAAGAGGCGATAGCCGTGACCGGGCGCCGCCGGCCAGTCGAGGCGGATGGTGTTGTTGCTGAGCCGTCGGATGCTGGTTGCAAACGAACCGGCCAAGCCGGACGCGGAAGCGGCTTCCACGCGGAAGAATCGTGGCGCGCCATTGGTGGCAGCCGGCAGGGTGAAGCTGGTGTTCGTGCCGGTGGCGGGCAGCCAGGCTGAATAGGCCGCCCACGAGGGTGCCGGCAGCTGGGCGGCGGCATGAACGCGATAAATCAAATTGGTTTGCGACGGCCAGCTTAACTTCACCTGGCCGTTCACCAGTTGCGCGCTCAAGCGGAACGGCGAAGGCGGATTAAGCGGATCGGTGCCGGCCACGAACTCGGCGTAATCGCTCTGGCCATCCCGATCGGTATCGGTGGTGCGGGATCGCTGCGGGTCAATGACGCCGAATTGAGCAATCTCCCAGCCGTCGGGAATGCCGTTATTGTTGGCGTCGGGAAAGGTGTATTGGCCAGAGAAGGTGATGATGCCGTTCGTGGTGAGCGAGTTCGTCTGCGGCGGCGGGGTGGTGAAATAGGGAACGCTGCCGTATTCGATCCAGTAGTCGCCGGGCGCGGCATTGGTGATGGCGGTCCAGCGGCCATTGCCATTGCGACCGCTCGGTCCGGAGAGCGACCACACGGCTTGCCAGAGATTGTTGCTGACCTGAATGGTGCCGGGAATGATGTTCGTCACCGTGATGGAAACATCGTCCACCAGCCAGCCCATCCGCGGGAGCGTGTCGAAGGAAACCAAGGCGTAATGCCAGACGACGTACACGACATTGCCCAGGTACGGAGTGAGATCCAGTTCAACCTCCTCCCAGCCGAAGGACGAAAATGCCAGCGGTTCGCCAATGGGAATCTGGGGCGCGAAGACATTGGTGATGATTTCGACCTGACCAAATTCGAAATCAAAGTCAGTGTCCGGAAAATCGTAGTTCTGCCAGAACTTCAACGTAGCTTTGTTGCCGCCGGACAGATAAATGCCCGGACTGATGAGATAGCATTCCGTGAAGCCCGGCGAACCACCATCGAGAATGCTGCCCCAGCAGTTGGTGCCCGAATTCGCCGCCTCACCGGCGGGCGCGCCGCGCGTCCATTCGGTCTCCGAATCGGTTGAGGAGAACGTGGACCATTCGACATTGTTGGTTTCCATGTCATCAGACCAAGGCGGCGTGAGCGGCAGCAGGGTGGTGAAGGAGAAGTTGGTCCCGTAGTTGTCAGCCATGGCCGCGTTGCCGGCGCGGTCCACACTCGTCACGCGAAAATAATAGGTCGTGTCGGGCTTCAGCCCGGTCAGGACCAATTCGTGATCGGTCGTCAAAGCGGGATCGTACGCCGTAAAGTTCTTGGGAAAATTGTCGGGCGTTTCGCTGTATTGGATCAAGCCGTCGGCAGGCTTGGAGGTGGTCCAACTGATGATGGCTTCGAGATAGCCGGGGTCGGGCGCAACATCGGTGATGGTGGGCGCGTTGGTCTCGATGGTTGCGCTTGCGGTCAGCGTCTGCGGCACCGAGGCGTCGAAGTAATCCACGGTTAAGCTGTCGTTGGCCTGGACAAAAAATGTGCCGGGTAAGCCGCTATTCGTCGGACTCAGGATAATGCTGCCGCGAAACAACCCGGCGCGCGCCGTCTCGGTCAAAGTCAGAGCCAGCTGGCCCGCGTGCTGCGGGCTTTTCACCGTGACGGTCAGCGTTCCCTGGCCATTGCGATCCGCATCTTCAACCTCGATCACAGCGCGTCCGGGAACGGAGTAGGCCTCACGATCCAAGGCCAGCGTGCTCTGGTTCGCGGGTGGCGCCAGGAAGTTCAGAATATTGTGCAGCAAACCAATCCGGTTGTTGCCGATGCCACTGTCGAGGGGCACGGCATCCAGCGGGAAGGAGAGAAAGACGACACGTCCGGGCAGGTCCACTCCCGTTTTCGGCGCCCGCAGACCGACGATGTGACCAAGGCTGTCGAGGACGGCGGTGGCATTCGTGCTGGGGGTGATCCAGTCCGACGGAACGTCCGGCTCGGCGGAAAGGAGCAGAATTTCCTGATATTCGGAATAATCGACAGGCGTGTTGATGCCATTGCCGATGGCTTCACCGGAAACACCGGCGACTTCGTCCACCTGCTCGTCTTCGATGTAGGATTGCACCTGCAGCGTGCCGGTGTTGAAACTGCTCATCCCGCTCGTGGCGAATCGGCTGAGCGCCTCCATGGAGGAGAGCAACAACGAGCCGCCGTTGTGGACGTAATTGGTGATGCGCTGCGCCAGCGTGGCGTTGGGGGCTTCAAGGTCACTCACCCGCCAGATCACGCAGCGATAGGCATTGAGCTGCGCCTGCGAAGGAATTGCTCCACCGGTGGCGTCGAATACGTTGTAGCTGATGCCGAGTTGGTCAAGCGGCTCGGTATAACCGCTCAGCGCCGGCGGGTGGAAAGCGCCAAAGAACACAGCGAATGAATCGATCAGCAGGACTTCCGGTGGCTGTGTGTTGGTGATGGTGAAAAAGTTTCCACCGTTGTTGTTGGTTGAGCGATTCCCGGCCACGTCTTGCGCGACGACGAAATAGCGGGCGGCGGCACCGGCGGGAACATTTACCAGCCCCGCTTCGTGGTCGATGTCCAGGGCGAGATTGGTGATGGCGATGTTGGGCGTGTTGGTGCCGTAATAGATTTCCGACCGGGCATCCTCGTCAGTGTTCCAAGTCACCGCAATCTGACCAAACTCATTGGTCGCGCGCACATTTGAAATCACGGGCGGCAGCAAATCGGCCTGGGCGAAGAAGACGCGGTTGCTGGCGGGCGCGGCATCGGCGTAAGTCGCCTCGATGTTGTTGGCGTGTGCAATCTGGAGTTTGCCGTCCGCCGCCGCAGGGCCGCTGACCGTCGCGATGGCTCCGGTAAAAACACCGCTACTCCCGCGAGCGAAGAGCGTAACCAGTTCACCCGCGGGCTCGGCGCCGCTGCGCAATTGGAGCGTCGCGGTTGGCTGACCGGCGAGATCGTAATCCACGAGCGCCAACCGGATGGTGTCCGGCACGCGATACACTGGTTGGTTGAACGTGACCAAACCGGAGCCGCTGGCTCCGAATTGGCCCGAGATGACGAGCGCGAAATCCTGATCCAGCGCCGGCGTATCCAGCCGGGCATCATCGACCACGCGGCTGCCGCGAACGCGCACGACATATTCCCCCGGCACGGGAGCGAGAAGTCGCACACCTTCGACGTTGTTGATCGTATCCGGGATAGTCGTGTCCGGAATCGATTCGCCGTCTTCGTTGAATCGGTTGCCGCGGTAAAGGTGACCGTCCGGCGCCAGCACTTCGAGATCGAGGTCATTGACGAGCGCGATGCCCGCGGCTGGCGAGCCCGGCACATCTGTGTAGGCCAATGTAATTTTGAGTTCTTCCTCCGCGCCACCAATGAGAATCCGCTTCTCGTAAACAGCGCTGTTGGTCAGCGAGACGGATTGATCCACGAAATCGTAACTCCGGCTGGAGGCGATGAGCCCCGGCAGATCAACCCGCCCCCAACCTTCGTCCGCATTTGGGGCGGCATCCGTTTCCACAAAATCATCCATGTCGGTCGCGGAATTGATCAACGCTGCTTTCGTCAGGGCAGGGGAGGGCGTGACGCCGGTATGGCCCGCACGCCAGTATTGCACGAACACTGCCGCCGCGCCCGAAACGTGCGGCCCGGCCTGGCTCGTGCCGCCTTGATACATGTAATTCTGCGAGATCGGCCACCAGGCGTTGTTGTCATCGGCATAAATCGAACGCAACGAGGCAATCCACGTGCCCGGCGCAACGATGTCCGGTTTGATGCGGCCATCTTCGCACGGGCCGCGGCTGGAAAAATCCGCCATCGCGTCGCGGCCGGAGTCGTAAATCGCGAAATCAGGCAGCGGCAAATCGAAGCGTTCATTTTGCGAAGCGCCGGTGGCGATGACGTTTTTCGCCACTGCCGGACTGCCCACAGTTTGGTAACCCGGACCGGCATTGCCCGCGGAGAATTCAAGAATGTACGGCTGATCTCCCGCCGTGAGGGCATCGGCATCGCGAACCAGTTCATCGAATTCCATCGCACTGAGGTCGTAGCGTCCTTGGGTGTCATCACCCCAACTGTTCGAACCGATGTCCGCGCCAGCGCGCTTGGCGTCACGAGTCAACTTCTCGAAACTGGGCGGCGGGGCGTAGCCGCCGAGACCGTCGAAAATACGCTGGCCAATGATGCCCGCACCCGGCGCCACACCGAGGCCGTA
>CAYWCK010000402.1:0-4970 GCA_964456685.1 uncultured Bifidobacteriaceae bacterium
TCAAACAGGCGGCGCTCATCCAGACTAACAGTCACCGGCAGAAGGTGATTGTTCAGTTCGAGACCAACACGCTGGTCACTCTCGGGCGGGATTTACCAGCCTTGCGCGCCGGCGAAACGCTGACCAACCGCGTCGGACCTCTCGACTTGGGATCGAACTGGGTCACAATCGTCCACGCCGAGCCGGTGCAGGTGGGCAATCAGGTGCTGATCGCACTGAGTGTCGAAACCAACCCTCCGCCGGCCGCGGTGCTGGGGAGCGCCACCGATCTGGTTTACCTCGATCCGTCCGGGCCGTTCTTGAATGCGCTCCATCTGGCCCTGTATGGCGCGATCATCCTCGCCTCGCCGATCATCTTTTTCTTCTTGGCGCAGTTCATTCTTCCGGCCTTGAAGGTGAAGGAGAAGAAATACGTCCTGCGCGCCGCCAGCATCGGGGTGGGTTTGTTCCTGGCGGGGATTTCCTTTTGCTACTTTTTCGTCATGGCCCGGGCTTTGAGTTTCGCCGAAGCTTTTGCTTTGTGGATGGGGATTAAGGTGCCGGAATGGCGGGCGGAAACGTACTTCAGCTTTGTGACCAAGTTCATGTTGGGGATGGGGCTGGGTTTTGAACTGCCGGTCGCCTTGCTGACGTTGGTGAAGATCGGGATTTTGAATTACGAACGGCTGGTGGCGATGCGCCGCTACATGATCGTGGTCAATCTCATCCTCGGTGCCTTGCTGACCACGCCCGAAGTTTTCACGCAAGTCGTGATGGCCGTTGTGCTGCAGATTCTTTACGAGGTCAGCGTGTGGATCGCCTGGTATTGGGATCAGGAAGACCGCGCCAAAGCGCGCCGCAGGCTCGCGCTGGCTTTGCTTGCGCTGGCGTTGGTTGGCTATTTGATCTGGAGCGGCATCTATTACGGCGTGCCGTGGCTCAAAGCTCACGGCTGGTGGTTCAAATAGCAGCGAGTAGCGGAAATCCGGCTTTACAACAAATTGGTTCAGCGTAAGCTGCCGACATCTGAGCAAACCTATGCGAAAAACTCTTTCTCTCCTTGGAGTAGTCGTTGCGTTCGGGGTTCTGGCCACTGGCTGTGCTGGTCCGGAAAAGAAACTCGGCCGCGGCTTGAATAACTTCTACGAAATCGTTCGCGCCGGTGAAATGCGCCGCAGCATCGAACAAACGGCCCTGTGGCAATCGCAAGATCAGGCTTTCACCACCGGTGTGGTGCGCGGCTTCAATCGCACGATGGCCCGCACCGGCATCGGCCTCTACGAAATCATCACTTTCCCGATCCCTTCGTATGAGCCCATCGCCACCAGTTACCTCAAGCCCGGTCCGGTTTATCCGGATAGCTACAAGCCGCGGCTGATGGAAGACGCGCTCTTTGCCACCGACACCGCCATCGGATTCAGCGGCGGCGATGTGGCGCCGTGGTTCCCGGGCAGCCGCTTCCGCATCTTCGACAACTAACCAGCGTCGATTGTTCTTTCAACGCGCCGACCAATGTCGGCGCGTTTTTTTATTGCTCGAACTGTCCGCGGGAACGGACTAATTTTTCCACACCCGATCCGAATCATGCCGCTCGAAAAGTCATCTCCCTGCAAAGTTAACCTGCTGCTGAACATCCTCGGCAAGCGACCTGATGGTTTTCATGAATTGGAAACCGTCATGCATCCCGTGAACCTGTGCGATGATTTGACCTTTGCGCGGGGTGGGAGCGGGGTGAATTTGACGTGCAGCGATCCCAGCCTGCCTGTGGATGCGCGCAACCTTGTGCATCGCGCCGCCACTGCATTTCTCTCGGCAGCCAACATTACCGACGGCGTCAGACTCCACCTGGAAAAGAAAATCCCCCAAGCGGCCGGGTTGGGCGGAGGGAGTGGCAACGCCGCGACCACCTTGCTGGGTTTGAACGAATTATTCGGCTCTCCGCTACCCGCAGAAAAATTGTCGGAACTCGCTGCTGCCTTGGGTTCGGATATTCCGTTCTTTCTGCAACCCAAGCCCGCCCTGGCCACCGGCCGCGGCGAAAGAATTGAGGCGCTGGCAACTTTTCCAGTCCTCCGCGGCAAGATTTTCTTCCTGATTCATCCCGGGTTCGGCATTTCCACCCCATGGGCCTATCAGAACCTTGCTCGCTTCCCCGAGTCCCTGAATGGTCGCCCGGGGCGCGCGCAACAACTAATCGCCGGTCTGCGTGCGGGCGATTTGTCGGCCGCGGCGATGGAATTCTACAACTCACTTGAAGCACCGGCGCTCGAAAAATATCCACTGCTCATTTTGTTCCAGGAATTTCTCCGCTCAAACGGCGCGGACGTGGCATTGATGTCCGGTAGTGGTTCGACGACTTTCGCGATCGTTTCCGGAATGAAAGCCGCCGAGGCCTTGCGGGAGAAATTCCTGAACAAGTTCAGTCCATCCTGTTGGACTGCGCTCGTGCCGATTGCGTGAAGGTTCAGCCGCGCTCGCCGCTCGCGAGCAACGTTTGAAAATGCGGCGGCTGCTCCTCGCGGGCCACGATGCTGATTTCGATCTTCTTGAATCCCGCCGTTTCGAGCCAGCGATGCAGATCGCTCTCCGCAAATCCCAGCCAGCGGTCGCCGTAAAGTTCGCGCGCTTTGTCGAATTTATGCGCGAGCAGATCAAGGATCAAAATCTGTCCGTGCGGTTTCAGCAATTTCGCCGCGGCCGCGAGGGTGACGGCCGGATCTTCCGCGTGATGCAACGCCTGACTCAATACCACGAGGTCCACGCTCGCGGCTTCAACGGGCGGGTTCTGCAAATCGCCCAGGCGAAATTCCAAATTCTTCAACCCAGCTTTCTTTGCCTTCGCCGCGCCGAACTCGACGATCTTTTCGGAGTTGTCCACGGCGATGACTTTTTTGCAGCGCCGCGCGAGCAGTTCGCTCAGCAAACCTTCCCCCGCGCCGAGGTCGGCCACGGTGATCGACGGCAGCATTCGTAACAGCAAATGCCCGAACGCCTGCCACGACCGGCCCGGCCCGTAGACGCGATCAAACCGGCCGGCGACCTGGTTGAAGAAAACCTGCGCCTGTTCGCGGCGGCGATTAAGAATGCGCTTAAGGTTGATCTGGTCGCTGTTGTGATCGCCCAGCTCCTTCGCGCCGCGAATCGCCAGTTGGATGAACTCCGCCACCGTGCCTTGTGCATCGGGGTTCAGCCGGTAGAAGGTCCGCTTGCCTTCGCGCCGGGATTTGACGAGTTCGCAATCGGCCAGCAGGCCGAGATGCGTCGAGATGCGCGATTGGCCCATGCGCGTGATTTCCTGCAGCTCGTTGACGGAGAGTTCGTCCTTCTCCAGCAACGCCACGATGCGGAGCCGCGTGGCGTCCGAGAGCGCGCGCAATGATTTCAGTGTCGGTGACATAACAGTCGGCGGCCGTTCTCCCGGGAATTCCTCGGGGGAGCGATTCGGAAGCGCCCGGCAAACTTTTTCAAGAAACCGGTTGACGAGCGCGAGTTCGTTTATATCATCCTATCTTGATACGTCAATATGACATTTAGCCAACGATCCTAAAAATCCAAGCGCATGAGCAACCGTTACATCTTCTCCTCTGAATCCGTCGGTGAAGGTCACCCCGACAAAGTCGCCGATACGATTTCCGATGCCGTGCTGGACGCCTGCCTCGCGCAGGACAAGTTCAGCCGCGTGGCTTGCGAAACCTACGTGAAGTCCAACATCGCCATCATCGGCGGTGAAATCACCACGAAGGCCAAGCTCGATTTCGTCGCGCTCGCCCGCAAGGCCATCCGCGAAATCGGCTACGTCAACGACGACGACGTGTTCCACGCGGACAAGGTTTTCGTCAATGTCATCGTCACGCAGCAATCGCCCGACATCGCTCAAGGCGTTGACGCGCGCAAGGCGAAGGGCAAGAAGACTTCCAAGCAGGGCGCTGGCGACCAAGGCCTCATGTTCGGCTATGCGTCGAACGAAACGCCCGAACTGATGCCCGCGCCGATCATGTTCGCGCATCGCCTCGGCCGCGAACTGACCAAGATCCGCAAGAGCGGCAAAGGCCCGGCTTGGTTGCGTCCGGATGCGAAGTCGCAGGTTTCCGTCGTTTATGAAAACGGCAAGCCGGTCGCGATTTCCAACGTCGTCATCTCGACGCAGCACGCGGCGGATGCCGAACATCGCGAGATCGAGAAGTTTTGCATCGAGAACGTCATCAAGAAAGTTCTGCCGAAGCGTTTGCTCACCCCCAAGACCGAATTCCTCATCAATCCGACCGGCCGTTTCGTTGTCGGTGGTCCGCAGGGCGACACGGGTTTGACCGGCCGCAAAATCATCGTGGACAGCTACGGTGGCATGGGCCGTCACGGCGGTGGCGCGTTCTCCGGCAAGGATCCGACGAAGGTGGACCGCAGCGCCGCCTACATGGGCCGCTGGGTTGCCAAGAACATCGTCGCGGCGAAGCTCGCCGCGAAGTGCGAAATTCAGTTCGCGTACGCCATTGGCCATCCTGACCCGGTTAGCGTGCACGTGGACACGTTCGGCACGGCGACGGTTTCCGACGCGAAGATCGTCAAGGCCGTGAACAAGGTGTTCAGCTTCCAGCCCTCGGACATCATTGATCAACTCAACCTCCGTCGCCCGATCTACTCGAAGACGACCAACTACGGTCACTTCGGCAAGAGCGACAAGGACCTCACGTGGGAAGCGACCAACAAGGTCGAGGCCCTGTTGAAAGCAATTTAACCGAAACCTTTTACTCATCCCGATTATGGCAAAAGTGAAACTTCCACCTTCGCGCGCGAAGCTCGCGAAGACCAACGGCAACGGCGCCGCCAAGCAGGATTACGCGGTGCGCGATCTCTCGCTCGCCGAGTGGGGACGCAAGACCATCGAAATCTCCGAGAACGAGATGCCTGGTTTGATGTCCATCCGCAAAAAATACGGCGCGAGCAAGCCGCTCAAAGGCGTGCGCATCACCGGCTCGTTGCACATGACCATCGAG
>CAYWCK010000403.1:0-4944 GCA_964456685.1 uncultured Bifidobacteriaceae bacterium
GCGAAAGGCGCGAACGATGTCCTCGGTGACCTGCGTGAGCGGATGCAACTTGCCGAGTGTCCGACGGCGGCCGGGCGCGGTGAAATCGGTCGGATGCTTGGGCAACGCCGCTGCGAGTTCCAGTTCCTCGCGGCGCACCGCGAGCGCGGCTTCGAGTTCGACTTTAGCGGCGTTGATGAGTTTGCCGGCGGCGGGGCGTTCTTCTTTGGAAAGCGAGCCGAGTTGCTTCATCAGCGCGGTGAACTTTCCGTTCGGGCCCACCCACGCGCCCTTGGCGTGGTCGAGCGCGGCGAGGTCCGCAGCGTTCTTGAGTTCCGCGAGCGCGGTTTGTTTCAGCGGTTCGATTTCGGTCAGCAATGACATGCGCGGAGATTTAGCCACAAACGGGGGCAAAAGGCACAACGAAAAAACAAAACGGGCGACCATCGCTGGTCGCCCGTCGTGAAATTGCTGGCGGGAGCTTTACGCCTTCGCGAGGACCGCGCCGGGCTTGCTCTTGAGCGCTTTCTTGGCGAGATCAACGAGCACCAAAAAGGCAGCGTTGTCCTGCGCCGCGATGTCGGCGATGACCTTGCGGTCGAGTTCGCACTTGGCGGCCTTCAGGCCCTCGATGAGGCGGCTGTAGGTGATGCCGGCGGTGCGGGCGGCGGCGTTGATGCGCGCCTGCCAGAGGTAGCGGAAGGTGCGCTTCTTGACGCGACGATCGCGGTAGGCGTATTGCCGGCCATGATCCACGGCGTCGGAGGCGTAGCGATAAAGCTTGGAGCGTTTGAGGCGGAAGCCTTTCGCCGCTTGCAGCATGCGATTGCGGCGTTTGCGGGAGGCGGGTGAATTGGTGACGCGCATGAAATCTAGGAGTTGGGAGTTAGCAGATAGGAGTTAGAAATCAGCGGGTGAACGGCAGGCTCTGCTTGATGCGGTATTCGTCCGTGTGATGAACGACCTCGGAGCCGCGAAGGGCACGGCGGCGCTTGGCGCTCTTGCCCTGACAGAGATGACGGCGGCCGGCGCTGGAGCGCAGCACCTTGCCGCGGGCGGTGATCTTGAACCGCTTGGCCGCGGATTTCTTCGTTTTGATGCCTTTCGGACGTCGCATAAATTCAGTTTCCTTTCGAAAAGAGCGCGCAGTGTAGCAGCGAGTCGGGCTGGTGCAAGCGGGAATTTTTCACAGAAAGCCCAAGGGAAATCAGGGTATCGCGGGGCGCGGCCACAGCTAAATGCGCGCCCGGCTCATTCGCTGGCCAACATCTCGCAATACGCCTGGTGAATCTGGTCCACCAACGCCGACTGGCCGACCCGCTCCCCGTCGTATTCCACGATGCTGACAATCCCCCGGACGCTTTGCGTGAGAAAGATCGCCTCACTGTGCCGCAAGGCTTCCGGCTTGATCACCCGCTTGTTGGTTTGCAATCCCAGCGCCTGACAAATCTCCAGCACCACCGCCCGCGTGATCCCGGGCAACACTCCGCGGCCGGTCGGCACGGTGCAGATTTTGTCGTGATATACCCAAAAGAGATTCGCCGAGGCGGCCTCAGCCACTTCGCCGTTGGTGTTCAGCAGCAAAGCTTCGTCGGCGCCTCTGGCGTCGGCTTCCATTCGTGCCGCGACCTGCAGCAACTTGCTGCTCGTTTTGAAGGACGATAATGGGTCGGTGGCGGGCAACCGGTGCGAAGAGGTGATCAAATGCCATTCCGACGGTCGCAGTGGATCCACCGGCGGCGCCGGCGAGAGCGTCATGACCAATGTCGGCTGCCCTCCCGGCCTCGGCGTGTACCCGCGTTCTCCGGGACCGCGCGACAGCGCGATGCGCAGCACCGCATCCGGCATCTGGTTTTGCTCGATGAGTTGCAGCGCGAACTGCTGCACTTCCTTGGGGGAGCAAGGCAGCGGGAGCTTCAAAAAATTGGTACCGCGCACCATGCGTTCCAAGTGCTGCGCCAGTCGGAAAGGTCGGCCTTTGAAAACCCGAACCGTCTCGAAGAGCCCATCACCATACATGAAGCCCCTGTCGGTCACCGGAATCATGGCTTCGCGTTCCGGCACGAACTGACCGTTGAGAAACACGACCATGCGTATCCAATACGCGCCTCCGGCAACAGCTGCGAGCAGAAAATGTGATCTCCGCAAAGGAACGGAAAGGCCTCCGTAATGAAGGAATTTCAGCGAGTTTCAACCGCCGGAACGACCGCGTTTTCCCAACCGAGCGCGGCAAAAAAGCCGCGCGCTTTGGCGAGCGTTTCCTCGTACTCCGCCTCGGGCAGCGAATCCGCCACGATGCCGGCGCCCGCATGAAACCACGCCGTCTCCGCCTTGTGGATCGCGGTGCGAATGGAAATGCTCAACTGACTTTCCCGATTGAAGCCGAGGTAACCGTGGCATCCGCAGTACGGGCCGCGCGCCAGCGGCTCCAATTCATCAATGATCTCCAGCGCGCGAAACTTGGGTGCGCCCGTGATGCTCCCGCCCGGAAAGCACGCCGCCAGCGCCGCGAAGTGCGTCACCTCCGCGCGTAATCGTCCTTCCACCGTGGAGACCAGATGCTGCACCTGCGCGAAGCGCTCGAGCCGGGCCAGTTCCAGCACCTGCACACTGCCGAACTCGCACACGCGCCCAAGATCGTTGCGCAACAAGTCGGTGATCATCACCAGTTCCGCCAGTTCCTTCGCGCTGGTTTGCAATTCATACGCGAGCTGCGCGTCCCGCGTGGCATCGCCTGCGCGCGGACGCGTGCCCTTGATCGGCCGGGTGGTAATGTTGGCGCCGCTCAGCCGGAGAAACTGCTCGGGTGAGGAGGAAGCCAGGGTGAATTCTCCGCAATCGAAATAAGCCGCGAACGGCGCCGGGGAGATTTCCGTCAGACGACGGAACAAATCCCAGCCGGTTCCCGTCCAGGGCGCGGCGAACCGCTGGGAAAGATTTACCTGATAAATGTCGCCCGCGCGGATGTAACGTTGGGCCCGTTCCACCCGCCCCAGGAATTCACTGCGCGTCAGGTTGGAAGTGCATTCGGTGGCCACGCGCTCCGGTCGTGGGCCAATCGCGGGCGCCGGGCTGGCCAGCAACCGCCGCCAACGCTCCAAACTGGCGCGCGTGCGTTCCTCGCTCCGCGATCCATCCGCGGCCAAACCGGTGGCCACCACGAAGGTCTTGCCGAGCCGATGATCGAAAACCACCAGGCTGTCGAAAAAACCCACGTGACAATCGGGCAACTCCAAATCGTTCACCGCGCGCCGGGGCAGTTTCGGCTCCACAAAATTTTTCAAATCGTAGCCCCAATAACCGAAGCAGCCACCGAGCGGAAACGGCAGATCAATCTCCTCCAGCAATTCATAGCGCGACATCAACGCATCGAGCAATTGCCAGGGGTTGCCAAATTGCAGATGCATTGCCGCCGCCCCAGACAACGCGGGGGAACTGATTTCGCAACGCGAGCCAAACGATCGAAAGGTGAGAAACGGCGCGACGGCCACGAAAGAATAGCGCGCATGCAGCGAGTCAAATCCCGCACTGCGCAACAGCACCGCGCCCGGCTGGCCGGCGAGCGATTCGACCAGCGTTTCGGGCGGATGAGCGGTGGCAATTTCCTGGATCAGCGGGCGCATGGGCAAAGCATTCTGCCATCAAACCAGCAATCGGGCGAGACCCCGCTCCGACCGGCGCGGACTGACCAACGCGAGATTCAACCGTTCCGGCCGGAAAAAGTCGCGGGCGACGGCCTGGATTTCCGCGCCGCGCACCGCCGCCAGCCGGCGCTTGATTTCCCCCGGGGCACTCACGTGACCGTAACCAAGCAACTGTTCCCCGACGAAATTCATCACGTTATCGGTGCTTTCGAGCCCGAGTTCCAACTGGCCGATGGCGAAGTCCTGCGCGCGCCGCAATTCCGCGGCCGTGGGCGGCGCCGCGGTGAACCGCCGCAGCTCGCGCAGAATCAGCCGCGTGACTTGCTCCAGATTTCCCGCGTCCAATCCGGCCGCAATCACGAGATCGCCGCAGTCGTCCCAGAAACTCAGCGCGCTGTAGATGGAGTAAGCCAGTCCGCGCTCCTCGCGCACCACCTGGAAGAGACGCGAACTCATGTTCTCGCCGAGCAACGCATTCAGCAACCGCAGCGCATAACGGCGCGCATCGTGGCGCGAACACGTCCGCAGCCCCAGCGCGAGCTGCGTCTGCTCCACTTTCCGCCGGCACAACTTCACCTGCGGCGCCTGCTGCCGGATTTGCACCGGCACAAAGGCGCGCGGTGAACCGGCCGGCAACGGCTTCGCCCAACGCGCCGCGGCGCGCACCACCGCGCGATGCCGCACATTGCCCGCCGCCACGAGCACGGTGTTGCTGGCGCGATAATTTTCCCGCAACCACCGCAGCAGATCGCGGCGCGCGAGCCGGTCGAGCTGCTTCAAGTTTCCCGTGATCGGCCGGCCCAGCGGTTGATCCGGCCAGACCGTGGCGTTGAGCAGTTCATGCACGTATTGCTGCGGCTGGTCGGCATACATCGCCACCTCTTCCTTGATCACCTCGCGTTCCTTGGCGAATTCGCGCGGCGCAAACTCCGAGTGCAGCAGCATGTCGGACAGCACTTCCACCAGTTCGGCGAAATGATCCGCATGCGCGCGGGCGTGGAAGCAGGTCATCTCCTCGCTGGTGAAGGCGTTCAAGTAACCGCCCAGACCTTCCACCGCCTGGGAGATTTCCTGCGCCGTGCGGCGCCGCGTGCCCTTGAACAGCATGTGCTCGATGAAATGACACGCGCCGTTGAGGGCCGCCGGTTCGTAACGCGATCCCGTCCCGACCCACAAACCCACGCTCACGCTGGCCATGTGCGGCATCTCGGCCGTGGCCACGCGCAGCCCAGAGGGCAAGGTGGAGATATGGCAAGGCCTCACGGCTTTTTCTGATCGGCGTTCCTTTGCCCGGTCATTGGCTGATTTACGTAATAAATGA
>CAYWCK010000404.1:0-4937 GCA_964456685.1 uncultured Bifidobacteriaceae bacterium
CGGGGCGGAGCCGGGTGGGCGTGAAGATGACGTTGACGGCGCCGGGATGCGGGATGGGCGGGGTGATCGCCCGCGATGCCCAGGAGCGGCTGCTGCTGCTGGACGGCGTGGAGTCCGCGGAGGTCGAGATCGTCTGGGATCCGCCGTGGCATCCCTCGATGATGACCGAAACTGGCCGGGCGCAATGCGGGGCCAGAAACTTTTAACCAGTGAAACACAATCCCATCATGAACCTGAACTTTACGACCGAAACACTTGTTGGCGCCGACCGCGTCATGGATGTGCGCCCGATCCCCTGCTCCATCAAACACGGCCTGATCATCCAGACCTGGCTCAACCTGCCCGTGGGCGACCATTTCATCCTGCTGAACGATCACGATCCCGTGCCGCTGTTCTATCAATTCTCTGCGCAATGGCCGGGCACGTTCACCTGGGAGCACCTGGTGAAAACGCGTGAAGAAGTTCGCGTGAAGATTACGAAGCTCAAGGAAACCGTCGCAGCAGCCGAGCCCATCGCCACCAGCTGCGGTTCACACTGAATCAATTCAACGCCACGCCACGGCGCAGATACGTCGGCACGTCGAGATCTTCGCCGTTGTGGATCGTGGCTTCGGTCTTGTCGAAGCGATTCTTGCTGACGATTTCGAGCGGCAAAGGCATCTGACGCGAGCGCGCAGCAGCTTTGCGGCTGCGCGCACCCTTACCAGCCTGCTTGGCGATGAGATCTTCGCGTTGTTCTGGAGTCAATGCGGGCGGCGGCGGTGCGAGACGGGAGGCCGGTTTGCGCGTGGCGCTTTGGCGCAAAAGTTCAGTATCAAAACCCGGCCCCTCTTCGCCAGCCGCCAAGGCCTCGGCGCGCGGCTTCGGAGCTTTCTTTTCCACCGGCGAGGTGGGACGCGTAGCGATGACGGTCAGCGCCAGCTGGTCCTGAAATTGTTCGTCCACCACCGCGCCGAGCATCAGTTCCGCCTGCGGACACCTTGCCTTGAGTTGTTCGGTGACGTGGTTCACGTCGGCCAGCTTCAATTCACATCCCCCCACCACGCTGACGAGCACGGTGCGCGACTCGGCGAGCGCCGCGCCCGCGTCGAGCATCGGATGGGCGAAGAGCTTTTCCACGGCGGTGGTGGTGCGGTCCGGGCCACTGGTGGCCACGGCGGCAAAACAATTCTCCGAGTGTTGATCGCGCAACACGGCGCCCAGATCGGCAAAGTGCAACGGGATCAGGCCCTTGAACGCCAGCAAACGCCACACGCCCCGCGCGCCCTCGAGCAGGAACTGCGTGGTGAGCTTGAAGGCATCAAGCAGGCTGGCGTTCTCATCAATCAAGCCCATGACCTTCTGGCAGGGCAGACAGATCACGCCATCGGCGGCGGCTTTCAATTCCTCCAGGCCCGCGCGCGCCAGGTTCTGTCGCCGGCTGCCTTCGCAATCAAAGGGGAGCGTGACGAAGCCGAGCACCAGCGCGCCGGCTTCCTTCGCCGCCCGCGCCACGACGGGAGCGATGCCCGTGCCCGCGCCGCCACCCAGGCCGCAAACGAGGAACACGGCGTCCACGCCGGCGCAGGCGGATTTAAACTGCGCCGCATGGGCCTCGGCAAGTTCACGCCCGCGCTCCGGATCGCCGCCGGTACCGAGACCGCGGAGCATTTTGGTTTCGAGAAGAATCTTTTCCGGCGCGGCTGAATTCGCGAGCGACGCCGCGTCGGTGTTGACGGCGACGAATTGCGCCCCGGCGAAATCGCCGCGGCTCATGGCGTCCAGCATGGCGAGGCCGGCGGTGCCGAGCCCGAAAACCTTCACGCGAACCGCGGGGCCGGTGGCCGGGGAATTCTCTGGGATCATATCAGGTTGGTGCGTTGGAGCAGGCGGTTCAAAATTTGTTTCAGGCCGCGCGCGGCGGAGCTTTTGTCCTCGCGGCGGCGCATCTTAAAAGACCCGAACTTCACCAGACCGATGCCCGTGGCGAATTCGGGCTGATCAAGCGCGGACTTCAGGCCGCTGATGGAGTTGGTTTTGCCAACGGTCACCGGCAGTTGAAAAACGGTTTCCGCCAGCTGCGCGAGTTGCGGCACGCGCGCCACGCCACCGGAGATGAAAACGCCGGCGCGCAGGTAATCGGTCAACCCGGCCTTCTCCACATCCTGGGCCACCAATTCAAAAATCTCCTCCAAGCGCAGCGACATGATGCGGCGGAGGTTCTCGACGTTTACCTCCTTGAACGGAAGCCCGACTTCATTCGTGATGGCCATGACCTTCCCCATTACCGCGTCGTCCAGGAACGCGCCGCCATGCTCCAGCTTCAATTGCTCCGCGCGGCTCAGCGGAACTTTGAGGCCGATGGCAAGGTCATGCGAAACGTGGTCGCCACCCACAGCGAGCACACCGGTGTGCTTCACCACGCCATCCACATAAGCCACGTAATTGGTCGTGCCGCCGCCGATATCGATTACCAGCGCGCCCATTTCCTTCTGTTCGGTGTTGAGCAGCGCCAGCGAGGCGGCCATGCCGTTGAAGACGACTTCGTCCACGTCCAGTTGCAAACCTTTGACGAGCCGGATGGCGTTTTGCAGCCGGTTGAAGTTGCCGTGCACCACGTGCATGTCCACTTCGAGACGCGAGCCGAACATGCCCACGGGATTCGTGATGCCGTCCTGGCCATCCACCAGAAAATTCTGGCGAATGGCGTGCAGCACGGTGTTCTCGTTGGGCAGATTGATGGCCTTGGCGTTTTTAATGACGTCGGCCATATCGTCTTCAGAAATCTCCCGGTCCGCGGAAACCACGGGATGCACACCGCGATTGTTAAACCCGCGAATGTGCGCACCGGTGACGCCGAGATAGACACTGCGGATTTCCACATCGGCCATCTTCTCGGCCTCAACGATGGCCGCGCGCACGTCCTCCTCCGCCGGTTGCGGATCCACGATTTCGCCTTTGCGGACCCCGCGGGAACGCGCCTGACCAAGGCCGACGATGTTCAGCACGCCTTCATCGTTCACCTCGCCGACGACGGCGCAGATCTTGGAAGTGCCGATTTCCAGGCCGACAATGATGGAGTTGGAATTAAACATTTTTCCTTTTGGTGCGGAGCGCCTTGGGCGCCTTGGGCGCAGTGACCGGACCGGTGCTGACTTGCAGCCAGCGGGCCGGAATGTGGTTGGTGACCGCGAGATCAAGCGAGGCGAGTGATTTATTCATTCGCTGGCCGACGTCGTGAATCTCCCGCCAGCGGCGCAATTGCCGGTCCAAGTCCTGCAAGCCAAAGGTCACTTCGCTGCCTTGACCGGTGGTGACCACCAGCACTTCCGGGGAGCCGACATCAATCCGCTTGAAATCCACGAGCCCAGCCATCGGTGAGTGCGCGAACTCGGTGATGAGTCGCATGGCGGCCTGGATTTGTGGCAACTCGAGCCGCTTGCCCGGTTGCAAATCGTGGGTGCCAATTCCAGTCACCACCGGCAGCTGATCGTCGGGCTGGTTGGCCGGAGTGATGCGCTGACGCGGATCCAGCGGCAGCATCACGTAGCCGTCCGGGTCGAGGTGAAACACCGCCACCTCAACCCCGCCCCGGGGGTTGGTTCGCGGCACGTTGACCTGGGCCACCGGCTCACGCTCGCTGACGCGGATGCGAAGTGTTCGCGGCAAAATGCGCTCCACCGAAACCGAGCCCACCAAGGGGACCATTTCCAAGTCGCGCTTCACCCGGGCGAGATCGAGGGCAAACAAGTTTTCACCGAGTTTAACATTCGCCCAGCGGCGCAACTGATCGGGCGTGATGACGCCATCGGTTTCGGCATCGATTTGCGCGACGGCGAAGGCACGGTTTTCATAGACCAGCCGGTTCATCGCCCATTCGCCGGTGCGCCAGAGCACGTAGATGCCGAACGCCGTACCGAACACCAGGCCCAGCGTCAGAGCGCCGAGGCGCAGGCGCGTGGCGCGCACCTGATCGGAACGGAGTTTCACATCCAGCACGTGCCCCCGGTTCAGACGGCGATTTTTTTGCTTCCGGCCTAACATAGAAAAAGAAATTAACCGAACTCGTTAACTACCCGGCATGCACCTCGGACTTCGGCGCGTCACTGGACGCGTCGCGCCAGCGTCAATTCCACGATGCGCTGGCAAAGCTGCTCGTAACTGATCCCGGCGACGCGCGCGGCTTTTGGCAGAGAACTCGTCTCCGTCATGCCGGGCAGCGTGTTGACTTCGAGCACGACGGGCTGGTCGTCGCGCACGATCACATCCACGCGGGAATAATCGCGACCACCAATCGCCCGGAATGCGCCCAGCGCGGCTTCCTGCACGCGCTTCGTCACCGCCGGCTCGAACGGTGCCGGGCAAAAATATTCGGTGGACGTGTTCACGGCGTACTTCGTTTTGTAATCGTAAACACCCTTCGGCCGGACTTCGATAATGGGTAAAACCTGGTCGCCCAAAATACCGACTGTGCACTCGCGCCCCGTGATTTTCTCTTCCACCACCACCCGCGCATCGTAGCGCAGGGCTTCCGTCAGGGCCGCGCTCCAGTCCGCTACGCGCTCGACAAATTGCAGCCCGACGCTCGAGCCCTGGCAGACCGGTTTCAAAACCACGGGCGGATTCCACCCCATCGGCCAAGGCGTGTTCGCCGAGTTGACCACCGTGTACCGCGCAGTGGGCACGCCGGCCGCGACGCACTTTTCCTTCGTCAAGACCTTGTCGAAACCGATCCGGCTGGCTTGGGCATCGCATCCTGTGTAGAGCGCGCCAAGTTTGTCCAGTTCCGCCTGCACCGTGCCGTCTTCGCCATAAGTGCCGTGCAGCGCGAGAAAGACCAGGTCGGTGTCCGCCGGCAATTTCCAGCCCGGTTCGTGCGGATCGAGTTCCAAAACTTCGTGCCCGAACGTGCGCAGAGCCCGCGCGACGCCGGCGCCCGATCGCAATGAAACTTCCCG
>CAYWCK010000405.1:0-3006 GCA_964456685.1 uncultured Bifidobacteriaceae bacterium
TTTCCTCGAAGCGCGCCGGATCCACCAGATCAATCATGCGCAGTCCCACGCGCGCCGCCTTGTCGCCGTAGGTCGGCCCGATGCCACGTTTGGTCGTGCCGATCTTGTTCTTGCCCTTGAGCACTTCGCGCTGGGAATCGAGTTCGCGATGGTAAGGCAACACGACATGCGCCGTCTCGCTCAGGACAAAATTCTTCGGGGTGACCTTGACCTTCAGCTTGGCGAGCCCGTTGATTTCGTTGACCAAGCCGATCGGGTCCACCACAACGCCGTTGCCAATGACGCAAAGTTTTTCTTTGCGCAGGATGCCCGAGGGAATCAGATGCAGGACGTATTTTTGTTTCCCAACCCAGACCGTGTGGCCCGCGTTGTTACCCCCGGCGTAGCGGACGACGACATCCGCCTGTTCCGTGAGCACGTCAATGATCTTGCCCTTGCCTTCGTCGCCCCACTGGGCGCCGACCAGAATTGTATTTGCCATATCAAAAGAAAATCCCCGATCCCGCAGCGCGGGACGGGGCAAAGCGTCATTGTCTTTGCCGCGTGAAACTAGGAGCGCGATTTCACGCGGTCAAGCATGGATTCCGATCACGGCGGGGAACTCGCTGCGGGTGCGGCGGCGTTGGTGAGTTGTCGGGCGGTCGCGTTAGCGGCTGCCGGTGAATTCGCCAGCCGCTTCACCTGCGTCCGCTCCAAAGCCGTAATCTCCCGCTGGAGCTGATACAACGTCCGCGAACTCGCTGCGATGTAAAACAACATCAGCGCCACAATGACCAGGAGCGCAAGCATGATGTAGCCTTGCTGGGTGCTTTTCCGGGGGTGGCATTCCCCGTTCGGTCTGTTCAAAATGAGTTGTTTCATGGGGTCGTTGCCTCCGTGGTTGCCGAGAGAAAGGTAAACACTGGACGCACGCGCGCGGATGGTTTCTTCGATTGCAGCTCCACTTCCCAGCGCCATGCCGCTGCGTGTTTCCGGGTTTCGGCCTGCATGGATGATGCTCGCACGCGCGGGAGCAGTATGGCCCAAGGCGACTCCGCATTGGCCTGCCGGTAAACCGTGGTGTCATCGAACCGGTAGGCCACCACGCCGTCCGGGTGCGGGATGCGTACCGTGCGATCCGCATCGTCGAGCCGGATGGCAGCGGTGGCGGTGCGCACATCCCGCCGCCAAATTTCACCCGCACGAGTGGCGCGCGCGATGTCATCGCTTTGCCGGCGCATCGCGGAGTAATGATCGCAACATTTGTAGAACGCCAGCAGCGCCAGCCCCAGCAACATCGCATACACCCCCATATAAACGATGAGCTCGAGCAAGGTATAGGCGACGGGTCGCGGTTTGTTCGTGGGCAATTTCATTTGAGCGTCACCTCCCGGATTACCTTGCCGCCTTGATCCCGATTGACCGCCTGCCATTCCAAGCGCAACTGCTTGCCGTTGATGGTGAGGGAGAAATTTCCCTCGGGTAGGTTCGCGACCGGACGGACTGGCGAATAGATTTGTCGTCCGGGTTGGAATGAGCGCCATTCACCGGCCGCCAGGATTTCCATTTCGCCATCCACCACTTCCATCGCGACCGTTTGCAGATACGAAGCGCGCATGAGCTTTTGTTCCCGTGCAAACGAATAAGCCAGCGGCAGAATCGCCGCGACCAGAAACGCCATGGCCACCGCCATCTCGGTGATGAGCGAGCCGCGTCGGAAGTTGCGCGGGCTTTGGAAATTTCCAATTACCATAACAATCCTCCGTCAATGATGGACACCAGGAAACCGAAAACGCAGCCGACCACCGTGCCGACGAACAAGCCGTTCAACAACACGAGCACCGAAGTCACGATTTGCGCCGCGGCCTGCTCGATTTGAAACGCCTTGGCATCTAGCGCTTCGTGCCAGCCGGCCAGGGCGGCGCGGAAGCCATTCGGGCCATGAGCTGCATTACGCAAGCGCCAGCGGAATTCGCCCGAGCCATCCAGCGCCGCTACCGCCTCCGTGAGTTTCAAGCCACGCTCGAGGTTGGCGGAGATTTCCTTGGCGCGGGTGCGAAAAACACGATTCGCGGTGCAGTCCGCTGCCAAGGTCACCGCGGTGGTTTCCGGCACATCCGCATCGAGGAGGATGGCGAGCATGTTGGAGAAGTCGCGCAACATCCGCTTCTGTCGCGCGGGCATTCGGAAGTAGATCTGGTGCAACACCGGAAACCATTCCACCGCGCGCGGGCCGGCGACGTAAAGGAACGCCGCGAACCAAAGCAGGATCACGGGCACGCAAAGAGTCAGCGCCATCGCCAAGCCATACTCGCTCAGAAATGTCAGTTGCGCTCCACTCGGTACGCCCATGCCTTCCTTGATCGCGTGCAGCGAGGGCAACACTTTGACGAGGATCAACGCGAACAAGCTCAGCAACGCGGGTGTGACCACAAAGGCGAGCGCCACCACGTAATTCGTCGCGCCGCGGGTATGTGAGACCGCATCCTTGAGCACGTGTTTGCAAGCGGGCAGGACTTTTCGCAGGTCGCCGATCTGCTGGCCGGCCTTGAGCATGGCGGTGATTTGCGGTGGCAACAGCCGGGGCACGGCGGCGATGGCGTCGCCCAGCCGTTGACCACGCTGCAATGCCGTCGCGAGTGGAGCAAATTGGCCGCTCAGCACTTTGCCGCGTCGTTGCGATAGATAAATCAATTCTTCCTCCACCGGCTGTCCGCGATCCAAGGCGACCTCGATAATTTCCAGGAAGAGATGGGCCCGTTCCGCGCGCCGCATCGGCGCCGTCAGCAGCATGTGAATTGAGAACAGCACGCCGCCCAGGAATGCCAGGATCGCTACGCCGAGCAGGACCACCAGCACCGGAACGAGCACTGTGTCGTAAAAAGTATCCATGCGATCGCTCCCCCTTCAGCCGACGTCTCCAATCATGTTCATGAACCGGACAATCGCCGCGAGAACCGGTTGTACTTGGATGACAATCATCACGCCCAAGGCGAGCACCGAGCAGGGCAGGGCGGAGTAAAGCAG
>CAYWCK010000405.1:3106-4931 GCA_964456685.1 uncultured Bifidobacteriaceae bacterium
AACGCCAGCGCTTGGTCCAAAGTCACCCCGCCGCGCAGCAGCAGCGCCAGTGACGACGCAACTTCCGCCAGGCTGGATTCGCGAAAGGCTGGCACGCGCCAGCGCAGCGCCCGCCGCAGGACCGGCGTGGCGAAGGCCGTCAGCGCCACCGCCACCACCAATCCCAGCGCCACCGGCGAAAACCACATTGCCACCTTCAGCCCCGGCGGCATCCCGGCGGAAGTAATCGCCGACATGCTCGGCCACACCAGCGCATTGAGCACATAGGTCAGGAAGCACGAAAGCGCAAAGCCCGCGCAAAGCACGATGACCGGGTAAACCATCAAGCCTTGCAGGCGCGTCCACAGATTGTGTTTTCGCTGATAGTAATCGGCGATGAGCGTCAGCATCTCCGGCAGATTCCGGCTTTGCGCCCCGACCTCGATCAGGTTCTGGTAAATCTCCGGCAACTTGCGCGCGCGCACCGCAACGGCCAGCGGTGTCCCGCGCGCGAGATCCGAGTGCAACGCTCCCAGCTCGGTCTTTAGTGGGCCGTCGTGCATCTCTCCGCAAAGGCGCTGAATCGCACCCTCGAGCGGGATGCCGTCGTGCAACATCGCGGCCAGTTGTTGGTTAAAGAAGGCAAACTCGTCCGATTTCATAATCTGAAACACCCTTCAGCGTTCCATCAGTTGAGACAGGGCCGAATGGGAAAAATCACGCAGAACTTTCTGGTGGCGCTGGTCGCGCTGTGACCAGCAACTCGCCGCAGCGCGACGAGTTCCACGTCAAAACCCGAGCACGCGATTCAACTCACCCTGATTGGTCAGCCCGGCTTTCACGATTTCTTGCGCGCTTTCGGCGAGCGTCGGGTGTGAAGTCACGTTCTCCAAATTCTTCGCCGCGATGCCGCGCCGCATCTCGTCCGTCACTCGCAACCACTCCAGCACGGGCACGCGACCGCGATAGCCCGTGCCGAGGCACGACGCGCACGTGGCGGCAGGCATCCTGCCTGCCGTGGAGCCGGGCTTCCAGCCCGGCGGATGATCGCTCGACACGCGATCAGCGGTGGAATTTTCCGGTGTCTTTCCGGGCGGCAGGATGCCGCCCTCTACGGCCGGCAGGATGCCCGCCGCTACACCACCACACTCGCTGCAAACCTTCCGCACCAACCGCTGGTTCAACACCAGTTCCACCGCGCTCGCCACCGCCGAATGATCCGCGCACATCGTCAGCAACCGCTCGAACACGCCGCGACACGACCCCGCGTGCAGCGTCGAGATCACCAGATGCCCCGTCAACCCGGCGCGCACGGCGAGATTCGCCGTCGCCTCGTCGCGGATTTCGCCGATGACCAGCACCTGCGGGTCCTGCCGCAGCAAATGCCGCGCGGCCTTCGCGAAATCCAGACCGATGGCCTCGTTCACCTCCGTTTGCATCACGCCCGGGATGATCTGTTCCGCCGGGTCTTCGATGCTGATGATGTGCCGCCCGCCCGCCTCGACGAGCTGCCGCAGGCACGCATAAATTGTCGTCGTCTTGCCGCTGCCGGCCGGGCCGGTGAGCAGCAACAGACCGGTCGTCTGCCGCAAAAACTTCTGCAACTCCGCGCCCGCCTCGGGCGGCAGATTCAACTCGTGCAGCGACTTGACCGTGGCGGAATTGAACAGGCGCAACACCACCTTCTCGCCCGTAACCGTGGGATACGTGGCCACGCGGATGTCGTTCTGCGAATTCAACTCACGGCGCTCGATACGGCCATCCTGCGGCAACGAATCCTGATACGTCTTGAGCCGCGCGAGAAATTTGATGCGCCCGAACACGCGCTCCGCCACGCCCGCTGGCA
>CAYWCK010000406.1:0-4929 GCA_964456685.1 uncultured Bifidobacteriaceae bacterium
CAGATTTGAGGAAATGTCGAAATGATTTTCGATGGCCAACCGGAGTCCGGCGCGTTGCATCGTGGGCACGATGTCCTCCAGCAGGCGACTGACAGTTTCGCGCGTGCCATGCAGGTTCTCGTCCGGCTCCTCGGTGACGATCCGGAGTTGATGGCAGCCCAGCCGGTGGGCCAGATCAATGTAACGCTCTACCGTGGCTGGCTTCAGCGTCTTGCAACCGAGTTGAAGTTCCACCCCGATGTCGGCCGCACAGCGGATGGCGTCGCGCCACGCGGACGGGGAGAATTCCAACGGCCGTGTGTTCTCGCAAATCTGCAATCGCTCCACGCCCGCAGCTCGCGCCTGTTCGATCATCGTCACCAGCCCCGGTGAGCGCGCCGGATCGAGAAAGGCGTAACGAAAACCGAAGGAAGTGGTGCCGAGTTTCATTTGGATCTCCTGTCCGCCGCTTCCATCACCACACGGAAGCCAAACACGACGGAAGTATTGAACGGTGTGTAGGAATAGCGCGCCGCCGAGCGGAGGTAACGCGGGCCGCTGCCATATTTGCCACCGCGAATCACGCGGTCGGCACCCGAGTCCGGACCTTGCGGATCAGTGGCCGGGCCTTCGAGATATTTGCCGTACCAGTCCGAGCACCACTGATACGCGTTGCCATGCATGTCGTAGAGTCCCCACGCGTTGGGTTTGAACTTCCGAACCGGCGTCGGTTCGTGCCGATAGATCCCGGGTTGCCCGCCGGGATAAACAAACTTCCCATCGAAGTTCGCCTGATCCGTGGTGATGATTTTGCCGGTATTGAAGGGCGTGGTGGTGCCGGCGCGACAGGCATATTCCCACTCCGCCTCGGTCGGCAGCCGGAAGCTGTGACCGGTGTTGGTTGAAAGTGCATTGCAGAAGCGGACGGCATTCCGCCAGGAAGCCTCGGCCGGCAACTCGCCCTCTCGACCGTGCGCCGGCACTCCCCCCATAACCGCCTCATACTCGGCGGCAGTAACGAGCGTCGCCCCCATGTAGAACGGGCGTGAAATCGTGACGCGATGTTGCGTTTCATCTTTGCCGCGTTCCGGCTCGTCCTCCGGTGAACCCATCAGGAAAGTGCCCGCCGGAATGCGCTCGAGTTGCAGGGCCAGTTTTTCGGCGAGAATTACCGACACCGTTTTGGGCGCCGCTGCCAGAGAGGGCGGACGGATTTCCATTTTTCGCACGGGCGGCGTGGCGGCGTTGTCCGCGCCAGCGTCCGGTGGACGGTCGCGTTTCTCCTCGGCAATCTCCGCGCGCAACGTTGCGTTCTGCGCGTCGACCTTTTGCAGGATCGCGACGTAGTCAAAGCCCAGCGCCTTGCGGTCGGAACGCTTTGGATCGGTTGCATTCAGATACTCCTCAAGGTTGGTGTAGCCGTCCCCGTCGGCATCCATCGCGCCGTCGGCGGGATTGGCGGCGTCAAAGCCGGACTGCCTTTCCCAATCGTCCGGCATGCCGTCGCCATCACTGTCGGTGGGGGGGGCAACCGATTTGAGTTCGGGCCAACCGCCCACTTCCTTTTGGGAATCAATGATGCGGCCCTGACCGGCGCGGATTTCCGCCACCAGCCGCGCATCGGCGCTGTCGCGTCGCGGCAGGATTGCCCCGCCACCCGCGAGGATCTTCTCGAATGCAACTTCCGCCGGATCCGTCGTTACGGGCGGGGCGGGAAATGGCGCCGGCACGAGGTTCGTGTCTTTGACTTCTCCCGGCCACTTGCCCCACTTGCGAACCAACCGCCAGTTTTCAGCCGTGGTTTGCGGGCGGTCGAAAAAGAAATTTTGCTCCAGATACAACTTGGTTAGAAACGTCTGCGCGCTGAAACCGTATTCGCGCACGGCGGCGCTGGTGGACGGACCGGGCTTGAAGTAGTTGCCCACGTAATTCAGACGCGTGCGTTCGAGTCCGCTGTAACCCGAAGTCGCGCCCCAGTCGTAAACGATGTTGTTGCGGAAATCCAGCAGCACGCCGGGCGTGTCCTCGTAGCCGCCGGGGCGGGGATTACGGGCGTTGTTGTGCGCGTAAACGCTGTGATGAATGCTCAGTGCGCCGCCATCCGTGCGCAGCAGCGAACCGTGGCCGTGTTCGCCCTTGGGATGAAAACTGCGGTTGAGCCCCTCGTAGATGAAACTCCATTGCACCGTGAGATTCTTCACACCCTTGCCGTGCAGCGTGCAATTCTCATCCATGGACCAACTGATCGAACAATGATCGAGCACCACGTCGTGCGTGCTGGAAACATCGAACGTGCCCAGCTCGGCCCGGGCTTCGTCGCCGAGCCGGAAGCGCACATGACGAATGATCACGTCGTGAGCCTCCACGCGGGTGGTGTAGCGGGCAACGCAAATGCCGTCGCCCGGCGCGGTCTGACCGGCGATGGTCAGGTACGGTTCGCGGACGACGAGCACGGACTTGAGGAAAATGGTGCCGGAGATTTTGAAGAGGACGATGCGCGGACCTTTGGCCGCCAGCGCCTGGCGCAAGCTACCCGGAATCGGCGCTTCACCCTTGGTAACGTCGTAATCCTCGAGCGTGCTTACGTAAATGACGCGGCCACCTCGACCTCCGGGAGTGAATGAGCCGAAACCTTCAGCGCCAGGAAAGGCAGGCAAAAGTTCTTCCGCGGCGCGCGAATTGCCGAACAAACCCAACAGCACCACCGCCGACAGGAATAGTCGCCCGCCCAAATGAAAAGAATGCAGCATCTTTCTCTGTTCAGTGTGTTGGGTTCCACCGGCCTCTGCCTAGGAGGATTTAGTTGAAAACTGGGACGAAATTCTCCGCCGCAATCTTGGGGAATTTTGTCCTAGTTTCCGGGTGATTCCTGCTAGGCGACCGGAACGATAAAGTTCTAGCTTGAAGCCATCTGCCGCCAGAATGCGACAGGGTTGTTTCGTGCCGTTTGCTGATTGGAAATGAAATCAAAGCTTTCCCGAATCCTGCTGAACTCGGCGATGCTACCAAGCCGTTTCTCCCGGGCCTTTACTCTGATCGAACTATTGGTGGTCATCGCCATCATCGCCATTCTGGCAGCAATGCTCCTCCCGGCATTAGCCAAGGCCAAAGCCAAAGCCCAACGCACCTATTGTTTGAGCAATCTCAAGCAGATCGGCATCGCCCTGATTTCCTATGCGAATGACAACAACGATTTGATTCCGCGAGGCGACACGGGCGACAAGTCCTCGTGGTGGAAAGTGCTGGCCCCGGATCTGGGCGCGCAAAGCACGAATGATTTCGACCGTACGCGCATCCTGTTGTGCCCGGCCTATCCCACGCGCGAGCAATTGGTGTGTTACGACAATAACGGCTGGACCTTCACGAGCCCCGCGGACAAGACCGGCACCGGCATTGATGGTTATTCCAAAATCACGCGGGCGCAACGCCCCACAGACACGATCTACGCCGGCGACGACGAATACGATCCTGCCCGGCGCCCCATTGTGACCACCAACGTGGCGACGCATCTCGGGTGGAACGACGTGTATGCGCCTTCGCATCTGCCTTTCGCCATCACTGCCGCCGGTCGTGTGATTTTGAATGTGGATCGCCGTATCGCCGCCGCCCGGCATGATCGTGGCCCCAATCTCCTGTACTACGACGGCCATTCCGCCTGGAAGAAGGCGGAGCAAATCACCATTGATGACTGGCGCGAACAGAAGTACTGAACCGTGCCAGCCTCCAGAATTTCCGATTGGCCTTTCCGGACATCGGTGCGTCTAATCCGGTGCAACTGATGAAACCAAACCGCTCTGTCCAACTCCTAGGCGCGCTTTCGGCTTTGTTGCTGTGCGTTACGTCCGCGCTGTTTCCCGCACAAACAACGAACGCAATCGCAGATCCCAATGGCAACTCCGGCGTGGAGCAAGCCGCCGAACGACGCAAAGGTGGCGGGCAGGGAAACAAACCGGAACGGGAACAGTGGTTCATGGACCTGGGTTTCTGCATGTATGTCAGTTGGAGTCTGGATGCCCAATTGGGCGCCGTCATCAGCCATTCACTGGCCGGCGCTTCGGATGATTACATCAATCGCTTTTTCACCGAGCTGCCCGCGACCTTCAATCCCAAGCATTTCGACGCGGAAGCCGTGGTGCGCCTCGCGAAAGTCAGCGGCGCCAAATACCTGATGTTCACGCCGAAATACCACAGCGGCTTTTGCATGTTCGAAACCAAGACCACGAAGTTTGGCATCATGCAAACGCCGTATGGCAAGGACATCACGCGCCAGATCGCCGATGAATGTCACCGCCAGGGCGTGCCGCTCGGATTTTATTTCTCGCCGGACGATTTCTGGTTTCTGCACCAGCAAGGGCACGAGATCACGCGTGGACGCCCGGAAGCGAAACCACGCAACAACCCGGCTTTGATGGAATACAACAAACGCCAGTTGAGCGAACTGCTCACCAACTACGGCCGGGTGGACACGCTGTATTTTGACGGCGACAGCAGCGGCCTGAAGAAACTCGCCTGGGAATTGCAGCCGGACATCGTCATTACCCGCGGCTACATGAAAACGCCCGAACAGGCGGTGCCGGAGAACATCACGCCCGGGCCTTGGGAGACCGCCTTCGTCATGGGCACACAGTGGGCCTTCAAGCCGACGAACGAGAAATTCAAATCCGGCACGGACCTGATCAACCTCCTGATCGAGATCCGTGCCAAAGGCGGCAATCTCGCTTTGGATGTTGGCCCGGAACCATCCGGGAATTTGCAGCGGGAACAGGAGCGATTGCTCATGGAAATCGGCCTGTGGAATTTCATCAACCATGAAGCCGTTACCGCCGTCCGCCCATGGAACATCTGCCGCGAAGGAGACGTCTGGTTCACGCGTTCCAAGAGCAACGACACCGTTTATGCGATTCTCACCAAGCAAGTCTGGCCCTACGCCCGATGGCAAACCCTGACGCT
>CAYWCK010000407.1:0-4920 GCA_964456685.1 uncultured Bifidobacteriaceae bacterium
CAGATCCCCGTGTCCGCTGACACGTTCCTCCAATTGGGAAACCACCGACGCAGGCAATTCCCGTCGCACGCCAATCGGTACGGTTAATTCGAGCGCACGCTCCGGATCGCGCTGGATCAACTCAACCAGCGCTTGTCGTCTTGCCGCGGCCAGCTGGGCGCCTTCGGTTTCAAGCGCAGCACGACCGCTGGCATCTGCCGCCCGATATGTGTCCGCCCAATCGTGAAAGCGGGCGAAAGCTTCTTCCGGAATCGGCTGCCCCCACCGCCGGTCTGGCGTCAGGAAAAGGGCGCCGGCGTTGGTGCCGGCGGACGCCGCTGCTGCCGCTTCGGGTTGCGTCTGGCCAGCGGATGAGTTTTGCGATGTTGCCAGCTCAGTGGAGCTGGCGGCTGGATTGCCAGGTTTGACTCGTAAAAGGAAAGTCAGAGCCAGAAATGAGACGGTCACCACAGCCAGACCCAGGACAAATTTTCGCCAAGTCATTGTATTCGTTAGGTAACGCAGGCGACAAAACCGATGCAGCCGCTTATTTTCCCCGGTCCCCCTTGTTTCGCCCCGGTATAGCTGCGCGCGTGCCAGCGGCTAAAACCTTGGGATGTTGCTGGGAAGCGGGCTGGGGTGGGGGCTGATTTGGGCCGGCCAGACGGGGACAAAACCTTGCGCCTTGTTGCCAGAACCAATGGGAAACCGACCCCGCGCTACGCAGCGTGAGGGGATGCGACAGAATTACTCCGGCGCTTCTGTCCGACCCGATTGCCGTCGTGCCGTGGGGTCACGGCTTCAACTTTAATGTCGCGGTCGGACCTTGATTGGCGACGCGGTCAATTCCAGACAACGCAATCGTATCGGGCAGGGCGCCGTCCAGCACCTGGGCTCGGGTCGAGGCGGGCAGAATCTGCGTAGTCCACTTGCCCTGTCTCCGGAATTGGAGCAGCCAGACTGAGATCCCGTCTGCGTTGGCCCAGGACAACTTGACACTGGAGGTACCGGCAGCGGCGGTGAGTTGCGGCTTGGCGATGGACGAACTGCTCAGCCAACGACACGCGGGCACCAGCGCCGCCTCGGCATAGGGTCCGGCTTGCAGGGCCGCTTGCAGTTCGGAGCTGCGCAGCAAACTCTTCATGTTCCAGTGCACGTGCCCGGCGCTGACCGGTTGCTTTTCCGCCAGCCGAATTTGGGCCACAATCTCCGATGCCTGCCAACGCGTGCGCGGCCGGTCGGAATTCGACACCCGGCTCGCCTCGTTCTCCGCGGAGTGGTCGCGCACCTTGGTGGTATCCATCCCCGGCCAAAGGTGGCGACCCTTGGGATTCTGCCCATTCCACCAATTGAGCAGGACCGGGAAGCTTTGCGCCTTCGGTTCGATGGCCCAGTAAAGTTGCGGGACAAAGTAATCCACCCAGCCGTTGAGGAGCCATTTTCGCGAGTCCGCGTACAATCCTTCAAAGGCGTCGAAACCCTGGATTTGCTCCGGATTGCCGGGCCGCCAGATGCCGAACGGGCTTACGCCAAATTTTACCCATGGCTTTGCCGCGTGCACCGACTTGTTCACGCGTTCGATGAATTGATTCACGTTCTGTCTGCGCCAGTCGTGGCGGCTCAGCCGGGTGCTGTTGCCATACTTTTTCCAACTGGCGTCGTCCGGAAAATCCAGTTCCTTGCCGCCGCTCGATTCCTTGTACGGATAGAAATAATCGTCGAAGTGTACCCCATCCACATCGTAGCGCTTCACCACGTCCAACACGACGGCCAGCGAGAGATCCTGCACCGCCCGCTCACCCGGATCCAACCATAGGTATTGACCATAACGCCGCACCAGCTCGGGTCTGGTCTTGCTGATGTGCGCGGCGGCAATCGGCGAGCGCGCGTTGGGATGCCGGGCCCGATACGGATTGAACCAGGCATGCAACTCCAACCCGCGCCGATGTGCCTCCGTCACCGCAAAAGCCAGGGGATCGTAGAAGGGCGCGGGCGGCTTGCCCATTGCGCCGGTGAGATACTCCGACCACGGTTCAAGCGGGGAGGAATACAACGCGTCACACGCCGGGCGGACTTGAAAGATGATGGCATTCATCTTCAACTTTGCTGCCTGATCCAGAATGCTCAGGAGTTCCGCCTTCTGCTCCGCGGTGGTGAGGTCCTTGCGGGAAGGCCAGTCTATGTTCCCCACGGTGGCCACCCAACCGGCGCGGAATTCGCGGCGGGGCGCGGGTGGCGTGATCGTGACCGGTTCGTACGTGGCCGCAGAACCGCTGAGGCAAACCAGCGACAGCAAAGCGAGGTGGGCGGCGAGCTGGATGACTTTCATGGCAACCGGTTCCGTTCGAGTTTTGGACCACGCAATCCGCGAAGGCAAGTTATTCGCAAAATATTCACACAAACCAGTTGACCGCTCCGCGCTCCGGGCGTAGAAAATGCAGTGTAGTTGACAGGTCGGTTTTTGGGTGGCGGGCACAACGACAATCACGGTTCCTCTACCAATATGTTGTGCGCCGCTGGGGTGAAGTGCCCTGTATATTGTGGTTTTCGCTTTACACAACCGGGCGGGCCTGATTCCCTACGGCATAACCATGTATCTCAAGAATTTAACGGTTTTGGGGTTTAAATCCTTCGCGGACAAGACCTCTTTGAATTTTCAGCCCGGCGTTACTGCCATTGTGGGGCCGAACGGTTGCGGCAAGTCGAATGTCTCCGATGCCATCCGCTGGGTGCTGGGTGAACAGTCGGCGAAAGCCTTGCGCGGTGGCGAGATGGCGGACGTGATTTTTAACGGCACGGACGGTCGCAAACCGATGGGCATGGCCGAAGTTTCGCTGACGCTCGGCGGTGTGGATGAAGAACAACTGCGGGCGGCGGGAGTTGAACTGGCTTACAACGAAGTGACCGTCACCCGGCGCGTCTTCCGCGACGGGGGCAGCGAGTATTTTGTGAATCGGACGCCTTGTCGGCTGAAGGACATCCAGCAGCTTTTCATGGGCACGGGCGTGGGGCGCACGAGTTACAGCATCATGGCCCAAGGCAACATCACGCAGATCCTTTCCAGCAAACCGGAGGATCGTCGCCTAGTGTTTGAGGAAGCCGCCGGCATCACCAAGTTCAAATCGCAAAAGCGGGAATCGCTCCGCAAGTTGGAATACACCGAACAAAATCTCCTGCGCGTGGCGGATTTGATCCGCGAAGTGAAACGCCAGATCGGGTCCTTGCAACGGCAGGCGGGCAAGGCGCGGCGGTTCAAACAAATTCAAACGGAACTCCAGCATCTCGACACGCAGCTGGCGCGGCATCAACTCGACGTGTTGCTCGGTGAAATCCGCGACAAGCAGAACACTGCTGACCATCTCCGCAATGAGATCGAAACGGAATCAGCCTCGGTCCTGCGCTGCGAGGATGAAATCACGCAATTGCGCGAACGCCTGTCGGAACTCGAGCATGAGATTGCCGCGACGCAGCAGCGCGGCCTCGAACTTAAGAGCGGAATTGATCGGCACGAAAGCCGCATCCAGTTCAACGAGGAGCGCCTGCGCGAATTCACGGCCCAGAATTCCAAGGCCACGGCGGACATCGCGGAGGCCGAGGAGCGGCTGCGCATCGCGCAGGACGAATTCGCCACGCTCAAGGATCGCTTGGCGACCTCGGCGACCGAGTTGGCCCGTCATCGCCAAACCCTCCAGACGCGGCAGGCGGCGTTGCAGCAGGTTGAAAACGAGATCCGCAACGGTCAGGAACAATTGCGCCAGGCGCAATCGGATGCCTTTGCCGCAGCGCAGGATTTGACCCGTGCGCGCAATGAGATCACCGCACTCGATTTGCAGAAGCAGGGCAACGTCGTGCGGCTGGAGAAACTTTCCGCCGAGAAGCTGCAACTCGAAGAGGAACGCACCCGGCTCGAATCGCGTCTCTCGGAATTCGCGGCGAATGTCGAGACGGACAAGCTGAGCGTTGCGACCAAACGCGGCTCGGTCGAGCAGCGGCAAGCGCGCTTGAAAGAGCTCCAAGGTGAATTGCAACAATCCTCCGACGAGCAGGACCGGCTGCTCCAACAGCAGGCTGAAAAGCGTTCGCGGCTCAGCGTGCTGGAGCAACTGGAAGGTTCGCATGAAGGCTTCAGCGCCGGCGCGGTGGCCGCCTTGCGCAAGTCCCGCTCCGTGATCGGCTCCCTTGCCGATCGCATTCGGGTGCCGGACCATTACGTCGTGGCGATTGAGAACGCGCTGGGCCATAACCTGCAGCTCGTGCTGACGGAACAACCGGAGTCCGCGCAGCAGATTCTTTCCGATTTGAGCGCGAGCAAAGTTGGCCGTGCAAGTGTCGCCGCGCTGGCGATCCAGCATAAGGACGATCATCAACTCGCGTTCGCCGGCGACATGGCGCCCGGCAATGGCCAGCTCGCGGAAAAGGAACTCGGAGCGGGCGAGGTGGTTCACGCTTTGAGCGTGGTGAAAACCGACGCCGCAGTGGACGGCTTGTTGAAATCGCTTTTGGGGCGCACGTTCATCGCGGCGGATTTGCCGACCGCCACGTCCCAGATTCAGAACGGCCACGCCGGTTGCGACTTCGTCACCCTGGGGGGCGACCTCCTCAGTCGTCATGGCATTTACACGGGTGGTTACCTCAACGGCAACGGCAATCCCAAGGCGCCCGCCTCCATTCTCGGCCGCAAAAATCAGATCGCGGAACTGCAGGCGCAGGTCGCGGAGATTCAGGAACGGGTGGCGGAAGCCAGCCGCAAACGGGGCGCGTTGCTGAGCGAGCAGACGGAATTGCAGGCGAGCCTGCAACAGGCGCAAACGGAATTGCGCGAGCAGGAAGTGGCCATCGCCACCCGCGAAGGTGAATTCAATGCCCTCGAAAATTCACGCCGCCTTTTGCACCAGAAGATCGACACGGTGGTTTACGAAGTCCAGAGCCTCGCGGCCCAGG
>CAYWCK010000408.1:0-4902 GCA_964456685.1 uncultured Bifidobacteriaceae bacterium
AGGAAGCCATCGGTCGCGCCTGTGCCGAACTCATCAAGCCAAACCAAAGCGTCATCATTGATGCCGGCACAACCTGCTTTCACGTCGCGAAGTTTCTCGAAGACAAGTCGCCCCAGATCGTGACCAACTCCTTGCCCGTCGCGAACCTCTACTCCTCCGCCGGCAAGGTGGAAGTCGTCGTGAGCGGCGGCGTGATTTATCCGCGCCTCGGCGTACTCGTCGGCCCGCTTGCCGTGGAAGCTTTTTCCAAAATTCACGCCGATGTTGCGGTGATGAGTTCCGGCGGCATCACGATGGACGGCATCACCAACTCCCACGGGCTGCTGATTGACATCCAAATCGCCATGATGCGCGCGGCGGCGAAAGTGATCATGTGCCTCGATCACACGAAATTCGGCCGCCGTTCCGTGTCCCAACTCTGCGATCTCTCGAAGGTTCACACCATCGTCACGGACAACGAGGCGCCCGTTGAGTTGGTCCAGCAGCTTCGCGAAAAGGGAATAGCGGTCGTCGTCGCGACCAGCGGAAATCGCGCGTGACCATGCGCCTGCTCCTGGTTGATCCCGGCAAGGAAGCCTGCGAGGTGATGCAGTGGCAGTTCCGTTCGCATCCCGAAGTTCAAGTCGTCTGTGGTCGCTTTGAAAGTTTGCCCGCCTTCGATTGTGTAGTCACTGCTGGCAATTCGTTTGGGTTGATGGACGCGGGAATGGATCGCGCGGTTGTGAAGTTTTTTGGAGAAGGACTGATGCGCGCGGTGCAGCAGCGAATCCTGGATGATTTTCTGGGCGAGCAACCGGTCGGCACTTGTCTGCTGATCCCGACAAACCATCCCCGACACCCCTTTGTTGCTCATGCCCCGACCATGCGCGTTCCGCAAAATATCGCCGGCACAGACAACATTTACCTCGCGATGTGGGCCACGCTTACGGCGATCCATCGGCATAACAAATACGACACGCCCAAGATCGAGTTGGTCGCGTGCCCTGCGCTTGGCACAGGCACGGGAGGAGTGGACCTGGTTGAGGCGTCACTGCAGCTTCGGCTTGCTTACGAGCATTTTCTCAAGCCGCCCCAATTCATAAACCCCACGTTTGCGCAGAAACGGCACGAGCGGATTCACTACGGCGGGCGTTGGGGATTTCAAAATCCGCGACCACCGATCACGGAGCGGACGGACGAAGCAGCGGGTTGAGCTGCTCCCGCACGCGCTGAACCGTCAGGCTTCGAATCCCACCAGTTTCCTGCAGTAGAATCACCAGCTCGCCTTGCGGACGCCAGATTTCGGCCAGCGTGTGCGGCCAGAGCGCCAGCACCGGCAACCCCACCGCCGCGGCCAGGTGAGTGATGCCCGAATCGTGCCCGACAAACGCGGCGCATGATTGCAGCCGCTCCGCCAATTCGCCCAGCGGCAGGTTTTTCGCCACGGCGCAACGTTCAGTGGGCACAAGCTGCACGAGTGATTCCAAACGCGTTCCCTCGGCCTCGCCACCGATGAGGAGGAAATTATGCGCCGTCGTATTCACCAATGCGCGGATGAGTTCGCGCCAGTTGGCCTCCGGCCAGTTTTTGGCTTCACTGCCACTGCCGGGATGGAGGGCGAGCACTTGGTGGGGGCTGCGTGAAGCATGCAATCCCAAACGCGGCACCGGATCGGCGGCAAAGATGGCCAGCCGTTCCAGCGGTTTAAGAAAAACTTCCGTGGCGTGGATTCGCTGCGTCTCATCGGGCCGATGCGGGCCAACGAGAAACTGGCCGTGGACGCACCGACTGATGTTCGTCCGGAAAATCTCATCGGGGTCGTAGAGGTAAGAAACGACGATGTCGAAATCGGAAAAGTAATCGCGCAATTCTTCCGACAGCTCGCCGTTGCGGGCAAAGAACCCGGCCAGTGCGCGGGCCTCGATCGGTTGCACGCGATCCACCAGTCCGCCGGCCAGTGCGAGTTGGGCGATATGCGGATAACCGAGCACTTCGACGTGGGCTTCGGGAAATTGCTGCCGTAGCGCCGCGAACACGGGCAACGTAAGAATGAAATCCCCGATCGCGCCACCGCGGATGACGAGGATTTTGCCGCGAGAAGTTGTCGCCGTCATCAATCGTGAATAAGTTCCAAATTCTTGGACTGTTCCTTCAATATCTCCGGCCAGTTGGGACGATTATGTTCCTTCAAATACCTCATGGTTCGCTCCAACCGCCGTTTCATCTCTTCAGTGTCCACCGATTGAGATAACTCGTACCACCCTTCTCCTGCTTCTGGTGATGGCCCCATTGTAATCCATTTCGCGCTACGAAATATTGAAGGGTTATCCCCATGCCACCGCTGACGACTCTTACGCTTCACAAAAAACGTCACAAGATCATGAGGATCGTCCGGCTGCAGACCCGGAACGTAAACATAGTCTTCGAAACCATCCTCCATCGGTCCGAGATAAGATTCTAAGACGGCAAAGGATTTGGCGCTATCACCCTCCACATTGGGATACATTTTCTCCTGTCGCTCCTGCATCCATTGCATCAAGGCGCCTTCAAGAAGCTTATGACACGTGACGTGTGGGCCGGTTCGACCGGGCCAGGACGACGGAGCCAACATGATCTTGGCAATAACTAAACCAATCAGGAGGGCCACCCCGATTACCGCCGCTTTGGAACGACGGGCAAGTTTCATGATGAATCACATCGCGCGAAAGGCCGTCAAACCGAGCGCCGCAATGAACAAGCCAAACGCCAGCCGGATGCTGCTGCCGATCTTGACGCGCTGCTCGTTGGCGGTGGCCCAATTCAACAAATCACGCAACCGCCATGGTGATACGGTAAACCAGATTCCGGCCACCACGAAAACGTACGCGAGGGTTTGATTCACCAGCACCCAGGGCGTTTCGCCCAGATGCGGCCGGCCGGTATCCACCATCAGTTTGGCCAGCAACAACAGCACGACGGCCAAGCCGCGCACTGCGAGGAAGTCCTGCACAAACACACAGCTCGCCACGCCAATGCCGGCGAAAGCGGCGAGCATGTAGGGCTTCATCGCGGCGAAATCGGCGATGGGCTCTTGTTTGACCAGCCACAAAAACCAGGCCGTCCCGAGCAACATCAGGAATACTCCGGTGGGAACGTGACGCGGAAATCGGCGCACCGCCGCGGTAAAGGCGGCGGGCTTGGCCAGCCCATAAACTTGCGGCGCAGCCATTCCGAGCCCGAGCAAAATGCTTAACAACGACAACTTCATCAGAATGAATCGAGTTGCCGATAGCATGGCTAAACTTGGGGTGCTGAAGAAAGCAAAAAGGCTCGCAGTCGAAGCGATGAAGCGGTCGGCGAATTTCCAAGCCAAAGCGGCGGTGAACACGCCGCAGTCCAGACGCTGCGCGCGGTTTGCAGCCGACCGATCATCGCGAGGCGTCTGGAGTGCGGAGGCCTTTGCACCGCTTTGTCATGGCAGCCACCCATGCTTGATCTCGGCTGTCGCTCGTTTATGACGTAGATTTGAGCATGTGGATACCCTTTGATTTTAGAGACGATGCAGCCACAAATCAGGTGAACCGGTTCTATCGGGCAAGATCGCTGCAAAAGATATTCCCTGCGGCACAGCTCACGCCGCTCCTTTCCGAGGTAACCAGCCCGGCACCACGTCACAAACCTACAATCGCCGGATCGCCGTAAAGCGTGAACGAGCCAACGCGGGTGATCTTCACATCCATCAACTGGCCGCGGTGACGTTCGCCACCGTCGAACACCACGATCTTGTTGCAACGCGTCCGGCCGGTCATGCGCGCCGAATTTCTCTTGCTCGGCCCTTCCACCAGAATTTGCATCGGCCGGCCCACGTAAGTTTCGTAGCGCCGTTTGCCGATCTCGTTGATGAGTTCCAGCAATCGCCCATGGCGTTCTTCGATGAGGGACTCGGGCAATTGATCGGGCATCGCCGCCGCCGGCGTGTCTTTGCGCGACGAGTATTTGAAAAGGTAGGCGTTGTCGAACTCCACTTCGCGACAAAGCGAGAGCGTTTGCTCAAAATCCTCCTCCGTCTCGCCGGGAAAGCCGACGATGATGTCGCTGGTGAGGCCGATGCCGGGGTTGGCCGCGCGCAGTTTGCGGATGAGTTCGAGGTAACGCGCGCGGGTGTAGCCGCGGTGCATGAGCTTGAGCACGCGATCACTCCCGCTTTGCAACGGCAGATGCGCGCTCTCCACGAGCTTCGGCAACCGCGCGTAAGCCTCGACAAGATCGTCGCCGTAACCTTTTGGGTGCGGGGAGGTGAAACGGATGCGTTCCAATCCTTCGATCTCGTGCACCGCTTCGATGAGTTGGACGAAGGCGGATTTGGCAGGGCGCGTCACTTCATGCGCGCCATCGTTGAGCATCCGGGGAGCGGCGGGCAAGGGACTGCCCGCCCTACCTTGCAATTGCTCGGCAGAAAGTCGCTTGCCATAACTCGTCACAATCTGGCCGAGCAACGTGATCTCCTTCACGCCTTGGGCTACGAGCTGGCGGCACTCGGCGACGACGTCGGTAATGCTGCGGCTACGTTCCTCGCCGCGCGTGTACGGTACGATGCAGAAGGTGCAGTATTGGTTGCAGCCTTGCATGATGCTGACGAAGGCGGTCACGGCCTTGTCTTTCGTGGCGCCGTTGAGCAGATGTTCTTTGATCGCACCTTCGCTCCCCTGCTCTTCCGCCGTGTCCACGATGTGCTGGCGTTTCCCGGCGAGCAGCTCGTCGAGATATTCCGCGGCACGGTGAAACTTCTGCGTGCCCAGGACGAGGTCCACGTCCGGCAGGCGGTCAATCAGTTCCTTGCCGCGACTTTGCGCCATGCAACCCATGAAACCGAAGATTTGCCCCGGCCGTTGCTTCTTCGCGTCGCTGATGGCCCCATTCCTTGATGCCGAACGCGCACAGCAG
>CAYWCK010000409.1:0-4896 GCA_964456685.1 uncultured Bifidobacteriaceae bacterium
CGATAAACATAAAGTTCGTGCAGTTCAAAACGAGACGCGGGCACCGATGGCAAATACGTTGGCCGTGGGATAAGCGCTGGCGGAAGTGACGCCGTCCAAGCCTTCCATGAGGTAATACTTGTAGCCCGCATCGACGGTCAGCCACTTGGTGGCCTTGACCGAGACATTCACGCCCAGGGAAAACGTCTGGAGTTCTGAGAGCCGGTAATCCGACGAATAGAACGCGGGCTTGTTGTTGCTGTCTGGAAGCATTTCGTAATAGAAGTTCGCCGCCGTCTGGTAGTAATAGCGGAATCCCGGCGCCACCACGACGCGCTTGCCGAGCTTTTGATACCACGTCAGGTCAATGAGGTGCGCACTGATCCCGAAGCTGTCATCGTAGTAGCGGTAGGCCGCCTCGACGCTGGCGTTGAGCGGTGTGATGAATCGCGTGAGCGACAGCCGCGCGATGAATTTTTCGCGGTGATCCGGCCGTTGCTCGACGTAGCCCGAGGGATTATCGGCGTCAATTTGCAGATCATTCGCGGCCACGATGAAACGATACGGGTCATTCAAATAGCCGTTGGCCTGCCCGTAGGTGAGGTTAAGGCCCAGCACGGTCTTGGGGCCGAACAGTTGATTCACGCCGATCATGAAATCATCGCTCCCCTTGTCCTGCTCCACGCCATGGTCGTCATTGACGCGGTCCCAGGAGTGCGCCCACCCCACCGTCAGCAAAGTGTTCTTCTCGTTGAACGCCACGGTGTAGTTCAAGGCGGCCCCGGTGGAAATATAGTCGCTCTCCTGGCTGTAGGAGAACTGCGGCGCGATGGTGTGCACCCCGAGGGTGATCGGCATTTCGAGCGATAACGCCTTGCGTTCGTCATGCATGTGCTGCATCGGCACGGAGGTGTTGTTCGTGTTGCCCAGAATCGGCACCTGGAAACCAAAGAGCGGCACCGAATCGTAATTGTATTTGGCCGCAGGCGCCGCGCCGCTCGGAGTCGCGCCGGAAAGAGAGTCGAAGACCACCTCGCCCTTGGCCGCGAGCAGGCCCTCCTTCAACGAGGTGTCGAACAACAAGCCGTGCGTTTGCACGCTAATCCGGTGATCGTTCTCCGAGTAGTCCTCATAGCGGTAATCCACGTGACCCTCGCTGCGTCCCCGCTGGAGCAAGGCCAATTGCGCCACCGTGGCCAGGGCCAACGCCGGCGCAAGCCGCGCGTGATGGTACTGGTTTCGGCCGGGCGAATTGGTGGCCAGACGAGGTGGAAGGAATCGTTTCATGGTTCTGGTGATCAAGCGGTGAGTTTCAGCATGCGCAACCTCGGCACTTCGCGCGGTCGCGCGGCAGCGGCGGAGACAGGTGGTACGACCAGAATGGCTTCAGCGGCTCGTGAAACTTGGGAGACTGCCCTGTTACATCCCAAACCCGAGGTGACCGATGGTGTGACCTTGGCGATAAATACGACATCGCAATCTAAAACATCACTGACATTTACAACGCCTGCCCCTTCGCAAGTGCCATGCCAAGCCAACGAAGCTGGGGCCATCGCTGGTTTTGCACACAATCCTGACGCGGGTTAACTCGCGGCTGATGGTTTCTGGACAAACGACGCCCGTGCCGGACGAGTTGGTCCGGGATTGTTTCCGTCGATCCGATTTCGGAACCATTGCTTCGAATATGGAACACTCCGCCGAAGGCCACGGGGCAAGCAGCACGGCGAAATATGTGACCCCAAACGAACTTAGAACAATTTTCGATTTCATCTGTCTGAGGTTTGAATTTGCATTCGATGCGGGATCAGCAACGGAGCTGCCTTGGGGTGAGCCTTAGCGGCGAGCATGCCACTCGAAACGCTTGATAAAACCTGCGAAAATTGCAAGGGGCTGGGATTTGCGGGGCTAGACTTGATGTTGAAGACTGGAACATTTCATTCCACGCGTGGTTCGGCGCGTGTCACCGAGAACCAAACGAGATCGAAAATACGGCTGGCCATTCTCGGTGCGGTCGTGCTTGCCGGTTCGCTGATGATCATCTGGATGACCCACACGACTTGGGTTCGCCTCGACCGTTTGCAACGGGAGTTTGCCGCATTGAAGGCCGACAACTTTTATCTCGGCGTGCGCACGCACAGCGACATCCGCCGGCTGAACGACGGGTTGCTCCGCTATCGCCTGCACGGCGACGTGGCGGCCTACGAGAATTTTCGCACCGAAGCCGAAACCTTGAATTATTGGTTCGAAACCAGCCGGACCAACGCCCTTACCCCGATTGAACGCGAATTCTTTGAGCAGGTGGGCAGTGCCTACCATGATTACCAGGTTGAAAGTTTGAAATTGCTCGACGCCGGACACAAATGGTTTCAATCCAAAGCAGGCGCTTTTCCAGCCAGCTATGAGAAACTCCAAAAGCACTCCCAGCGCCTCCTGGATTTGTGCGAGGCCTTCGTCCGAACGCAGCGCCTGGCTTTTGATTCCTTTTTGATGGAAACGCAAGCCACGCTCGCAGCGTTTCAACGACTGCTTCAACTCTCCCTGGTTCTTCTGCTGGCGTTGACCACCGTACTGATCGTGCTCGTGTATCGCGGCATGATCGCACCGTTGCGCGACCGTCTGACCCAAAGCCAGGCCGTGATTGCCCGCCAGGAAAAGCTTGCCTCGTTGGGCGTCCTCGCAGCCGGCGTCGCCCATGAAATCCGAAATCCGCTCACCGCCATCAAACTTCGGCTATTCAGTCTTAAACAATCCCTCCCGAGCGACGCCAACGCCATTGAAGACGCCGTCATCATTGGTAATGAGATCAACCGGCTGGAACGGATTGTGAAAGAGGTGCTACAGTTTGCCCGGCCATCCGAGCCGGAACTGGTCGTCATCCCGGCACAACGCCTCATGCAGGAGGTGCATGACCTGCTGAACTTGCAGTTGCAAAAAAACGCTGTCCAATTGACGGTGTCGCCCTCCGAACCAGCCTGCGTGCGCGTGGACACACAGCAAATCAAGCAGGTGCTGATCAATCTCATTCAGAACGCGGCGGACAGCATCGGCCGTGAAGGCGTGGTCGGCCTCCGCGTTCACGCCGAGGCTCAGCACAATCGCAGGGCAGCCGGCGCCAAGGTGGTATTGGAAGTGACGGACAACGGGAATGGCATTCCGCCCGAGGTGCAGCAGCGCCTGTTCGATCCGTTTTTCACCACCAAGGCAGGCGGCGCCGGCCTTGGTCTCCCAATCGCGGCGCGCATTGTTGAAAAACATGGCGGCGAAATCCGCTATCACACCCAGCTTAATCGCGGCACAACTTTCGCCATCGTGCTGCCCCGGGTCCGGGAAAATGAATCCTAAAATTCTCCTCATCGAAGACGACGCCAGCACCGCCACCTCCCTGCAAAAAGTGCTGGGCGCGGAAGGCTATGGAGTGGACATCGCCGGGCGCGGCGACGTGGGGCTGGCTCAGGCCCAGCGGCAGCATTACGATCTGGTCATCACTGATTTGAGACTGCCAGGCTTGGGTGGTCTGGAATTGGTCGCCCAGCTTCATGCCGCAAAACCCAAGCAGGCGATCATTTTGATGACCGCGCACGGCACCACCGAAACCGCCATCCAGGCGACCAAACTCGGGGCGTGCGACTACATGCTCAAACCGTTTGATGCCGATGAACTGCTCGATCTCATCGCTTCCTCGGTGGCGAGCAGCCGGCTCATGTCCGAACCGGTGGAGATTGGCGCCGAGCGCTCGGACCGCTCGGCGATTATTGGCAACAGCCGCGCCATGCAGGCGATCTACAAGGAGATCGGCCGGGTCGCAGCCACCCCCGCCACCGTGCTGATCCGAGGCCCCACGGGAACTGGCAAGGAACTTATTGCCCGCGCCATCTACAACCACAGCGACCGGGCGGAAGCGCCGTTCATCGCTGTGAACTGCGCTGCCATCCCGGATGCCCTGCTGGAAAGCGAACTCTTCGGCCATGAGCGCGGTGCCTTCACCGGCGCGCAAACCCAGCGCATTGGTCGCTTTGAGCAAGCTCACGGCGGCACGTTATTCCTCGATGAAATCGGTGACTTGAACGCCAGCACACAAGCCAAACTACTGCGCGTGCTCCAGGAACGGTGCATCCAGCGGCTCGGCACTGGCACCAACATCCCGGTGAATGTCCGCGTATTGGCGGCAACGCATCGCGATCTGGAAACGGCCATTGCCGAGGCGGAATTTCGGGAGGATTTGTTCTACCGCCTCAGCGTCGTCACGATCAAACTGCCGCCTTTGCATGCCCGGGTTGAAGACATCCCGCAACTTGCCAAATACTTCATTCATCGCTATGGCAAAGAACTCGGCCTCGATACGCCATCGGTCCAGAGCGAAGCCATTGCCTTCCTTCAGCGCCAGCCCTGGCCGGGCAATGTACGCGAATTGGAAAACGTCGTGCGTCAGGCCTTGTTGCTTGCGCGCCCTTTCGCGATCAGCCTTGATCACGTGCAACAAGTCATCGCGAAGATTCGGAAACCGGTCGCACCAGCGCAGCAGCAAACCCACACGGCCTATATTGCGGATTTGCTCGCACGCGTGCAAAACGGTGAAGTGCCGCATGCCTTCGAACGCTTGCTGAACGATCTGGAGCCCGAACTGTATCGGCAGGCGATTCAACTCGCCCAAGGCAACCAAAGCAAAGCTGCCCGCTGGCTCGGCGTCACGCGCATGAAAATGCGGGAGAAGCTCGCCCAACTCGGCCTGCATCCTGCCCGTGAAGATCGAAACAACGACCGCACTGGTAACGGTCTCACCTCGTAGCGAACCAATCGCCTGACCTCCCCGCCGGCATACGCACCCGGGGCGTGGTTACAAATTCGTCCCGGGCCAAACTGCCGAACCTTTGCGACACCTGCTGAGGCTTGGCCCAGTGCTTGCTAGGGAGCATCACG
>CAYWCK010000410.1:0-4826 GCA_964456685.1 uncultured Bifidobacteriaceae bacterium
AATCTCCAACTTCTTCCTCAAGCCGATTGTCCCGCTTCTGGCGAATGTGGAATTACCCTTCCTCCCGGCTTTGATTATTGGTGGTATTGTTGCCTCGCTGGTTGGGTCATTAATTGCCTGGCCCGCCCTGCGCCTGCGGGGGGATTACCTGGCAATTGCCACCCTGGGATTCAGCGAAATCATCCGCATCCTGCTGGTCAATATGCAGCCCGTCACCAATGGTGCGCTGGGGTTGAAAGGCATCCCGGCTTACACCAACCTCTTGTGGTCGTGGGGCGCGCTGATCCTTTTTCAACTCGTGCTCATGGTGGTCGCGCCTGTCTTGATTCTGCCGCTGTTCAACAAATTCGCCCCGTTGCCCGCAGGCCCGCTGCGGGAGCGCCTGCTGCAACTCGCCGCCCGGACGAAGTTTCGCGCCCACAGCATTCAGGTCATGGATGGCAGCAAACGCTCGCGCCACTCCAATGCGTTCTTCATGGGACTCGGACGCTTCCGCAAAATCGTACTTTTCGACACGCTGGTCGCTCAATTGAACGAAGCGGAGCTCGAGGCCGTGTTGGCCCACGAAATCGGACATTACCAACGCCGGCACATCCCCAAACTGATCACCGTCTCCGCGCTGCTATCCCTGGGTGGCTTCGGCGTGCTGGGATTTCTGGCGCAGCAGGACTGGTTTTATCGCGCCTTCGGCTTTACGCCCGGCCACGTCGCCCCTGCCCTGCTGCTGTTCACACTGCTTGCGGGCACGGCGACCTTCTGGCTTACGCCCCTCCAGAATCGGTGGGCCCGCCGGTTTGAGTACGAAGCCGACGCCTTCGCGGCGGAGGCAGTCGCCGCCAACCAACCGCTCATAGACGCGCTGCGCAAACTGCACGAAAAAAATCTCAGCAACCTCACGCCGCATCCTGCTTACAGCGGCTTTTACTATTCTCACCCGACTTTGCTGGAACGCCAGCAAGCGTTGCAGGAAAAAGTATTCCGCGCCTCGCTCCCTTGAAACGGCGGCGTCCGTCGCACAAACGCACACGCCTCGCCAACGCGACCAAACGCAGGCCTGCATTCCCGCACCACGCAAATCTGCGCTGGCAAAATCCCGTGGCTCGCACATTATTTCGCCCGTGTTTACCGCATTGAACCAGCATTTGCTTTCCGGGCATCCCTGCCCGGGCGCATCGCTTGGCTTCGGTGCGTGGGCGTTTCCGGGCTGATGGAATTTCTGCAACAACTCATCAACGGACTTTCGCTGGGTGCGATTTACGCGCTGATTGCGCTGGGCTACACGATGGTCTATGGCGTCCTGCGCTTCATTAACTTCGCCCACAGCGACGTGTTCATGGTCGGCGCTTTCGTGGGCTACTATGCCGTGGCCAAATGGCACCTGCCCACCGGAAGCCTCGGAGGCGGCCTGCTGGTGCTGCTGGTGGCGATGGTGATTTGCGCGGTGCTGGGCGTGCTCATCGAGAAGCTCGCCTATCGCCCGCTGCGCGGACGCTCGACACTCACGGTGCTGATCACGGCCATCGGCGTTTCACTCCTGCTGCAAAACACGGGACAACTCGTTTTCGGCGCGAACCCCAAGTCGTTTCCCAAACTTTTTCCCGAACACAAATTCAGCATCGGCCAATTGGTGATCTCCAGCGATCAACTCGCGGTTTTCATTGTGACCCTCGCAATCCTCGCGGGTTTGCACTACATCGTCATGCGCACGCGCATCGGCACCGCCATGCGGGCACTCTCGTTCAATCCCGTTGCCGCCTCCCTCGTCGGCATCAACAACGACTTCGTCATCTCCTTCACCTTCGCCCTCGGCTCGTCGCTCGCGGCGGCGGGCGGAATTCTTTACGCCATCAATTATCCCTCGATTGATCCGCTCATGGGCACGCTGCCCGGGCTGAAGGCCTTCGTCGCGGCCGTGCTCGGCGGCATCGGCAACATTCCCGGCGCCGCGCTCGGTGGCGTGCTGCTCGGACTGGTCGAAACTCTCGTCGTCGCTGCGGGTGGCTCGACGTATAAGGATGCCGTGGCTTTCGCGGTGTTGATCTTGATCCTGCTGCTCCGGCCCGCGGGGCTGCTCGGAAAATTGCAAACGGAGAAAGTGTGATGATTTCCCGTTCGCAGCAAATTCTGGTGGCCGTGCTCGTCGTCGCGTTCGGGGTCTCTTGGTTCTCGGAGCGGATTAATCCCTACTTCCTGGATATCGCGCTCACCTGCGGCATCAACATCGCGCTCGCGGTCAGTCTCAACCTCGTCAACGGCTACACCGGCCAGTTTTCACTCGGGCACGCAGGCTTCATGGCGCTGGGCGCGTATTCATCGGCTGTCCTGACCACGAACTTTGGCCCGAAGCTGCTGCCGCTCGTTGGCGGGCAAACGTGGGTTTTGTTCCCCGTCGCGCTGGCGGTCGGGGGAATTGTCGCCGCACTCGCTGGCCTGCTGGTTGGTGGACCTTCCTTGCGGTTGAAAGGCGATTACCTCGCCATCGTCACGCTCGGGTTTGGTGAAATCATCCGGGTCATTCTGCAGAACATTGATGCCATCGGCGCCGCCCGCGGCATGATCGGAATCCCCGCCTACGCGAACTTGTTTTGGACCTTCGGCCTCGCCGCCATCACGGTTTACACCGTGTGGGCACTGGTGAATTCCACCTACGGCCGCGGCTTCATCGCCGTGAGTGACGACGAAGTGGCCGCCGAGGCCATGGGCATCAACACCACGCGCTACAAAATCATGGCGTTCGTGGTGGGCGCATTTTTCGCCGGGTTGGCCGGCGGCATCTACGCGCACTTCAAGCAATACATCGCGCCGCAGGGCTTCGGCTTCGACAAATCCATCGAGATCGTGGTGATGGTGATTCTCGGCGGCATGGGCAACAACGTCGGCGTGATCATCGCGGCGGTGTTGCTCACCGTGCTGACAGAATCGCTGCGCAAGTTCGGCGATTATCGAATGATCGTTTACTCCCTGCTGATCATCGGGCTCATGATTGCGCGGCCGCAGGGATTGTTCACGATGAGGTTCGGGAACAGAAAGGCCCGCGCATGAAATACGTCGCGGAACTGGAAAAAGCGCTTCAAGAGCTGCCGGGCTTGGCAGAAAAAATTCTACCGCTAGCTCGCCCCGCAGTCATTTTGGAGAAGCAGTTTGAGAGTTTTCAAGTCGATCGCAAACCACTGCTCGGATTGTTCAAGCAACGTCCCCAAATCAAACGCCGTGGACTTCCCGTGTCGCCAAGTTGCTCCCGATTGGGCGGGTTGCCTGATTTACCAGAAGGTGCAACTTGGCCGGAGCGAGACGGGAAACCGATGCAGTTCGTCGCAAAAATCAACTGTGCTGAACTCGCGGAATTCCGCGGACACACTCAGTTACCAGCCGATGGAGTGCTGCAGTTCTTTTTTGAGGAAGACGGGGTCGAATCGTCTGTGGTGTTCACTGCAGTTGGAATGCCATTACAAACCTCGCCGGCGCCATCCGGGTGTTCGGCGAAATTCGTGTTGCCACAATTCCCGGTTACGTTTTCCTCGATTCCAACCTTTCCCCACGCGGAAACAAAACAGTTTGAAAAGTTGGGATTAAGCGAGGAAGCCGCGGAACTTTTGCTGAATGCTCAAGGTGAATTGGCGGCGATGATCCGCGCAGAGCAGCACGGGTTGCATCAAATTGGTGGCTATCCCGAAGCGATTCAAGGGGACGTTTTCACCGAGTGTGAAATGATTGACTCAAAAAAATTTCCAACGGCGAAGGCAAAGGACTGGGCGCTGGCCGCGGAACGAGCGCACAGCTGGAGATTGCTTCTTCAATTTGATACGGATGGCGACCTTGAGGTGATGTGGGGCGACGCCGGGATGATTTATTTTTGCATTCGCGAAGCTGACCTCCAAGCGGGCCGATTTGAGAAAGTTGTCAGCACAGGGCAGTGCGGATGATATGGCAAGCGCCCTCCTCGAACTCGACCGCACGACCATCCGCTTCGGTGGACTCACGGCCGTGTCCGAGTTGAGCACGCACATCGGCGAGCAGGAACTCATTGGCCTCATCGGCCCCAACGGCGCGGGCAAGACCACCGTTTTCAACCTGATCACCGGCGTGTATCAGCCGACCGAGGGCGATATTCGTTTCAGCGGCAAATCCCTGGTCGGTCACAAGCCGTATGAAATCACCGAGCACAGCATCGCCCGGACGTTCCAGAACATCCGCTTGTTTCCCAGCCTGAGCGTGTTCGACAACGTGCGTGTGGCGTTTCACCTGCACCTGAAGCATGACGCAATTCATTCGCTGACGCGCTTCAGGAAATTTCACGCCGAGGAAAAAGAAATCGCCGCGCAGACGATGGAACTGCTGGAGATTTTCGATCTCGGCAAATTTCGCGACGTGCCGTCCAAGAGCCTGCCCTACGGCAGCCAGCGCCGGCTCGAGATCGTCCGCGCGCTCGCCACGAAACCGAAGTTGCTTCTGCTCGACGAACCCGCCGCCGGCATGAACCCGACCGAGAAGGCGGAACTCACCAAGCTCATCCGCTTCATCAAGGAGAAATTCCAGATCGCCGTGCTGCTCGTTGAACACGACATGCAGGTGGTGATGGGCATTTGCCAGCGCATCGTGGTGCTGGATTACGGTGTGAAGATCGCCGAAGGCACGCCGGCCGAGGTGCGGGCGAATCCGAAGGTGATCGAGGCGTATTTGGGAGAGGAACGGGTGAAATGACGAAGGACGAAATCCGAAGGACGAAAGACTTCCGCATTGCGAATGACGGATGGTTTGGCGGGTTGATCCTCATTCGGCTTCGGGCTTCGTCATTCATTCGTCATTCGTCGCGCTGAACTCATGCT
>CAYWCK010000411.1:0-4802 GCA_964456685.1 uncultured Bifidobacteriaceae bacterium
CGCAATTCGTCATCGTCCACCAACCTGCCGGCCCCTTCCATGGCGGAGAGCAGCGTGGCTTCGCTGTAACGCGGCGGCGGCTTGGTGGCACTCTGTTTGACTTCGATGCTGGTGGTGCGGACCTCCTCATTCGGCTTCACCGGCGCCAAGCTCGGATTATCCTCGTCCTGCGCTTCTTTGCCGTAAACCGTCAGCCAGCCGGGATTCACCAACACCTTGCCCGCACTGCGAAACGGTTCGCTTTCAACGCGAGTGATCCGGACGGTCTCCAGGAATTCGGCGGCCGGATAGAAAATGGCCAGAAAGCGTTTGGTGACCAGATCGTAAAGCTTTTGTTCCGGCTCACTGAGTCCCTTGGCCGCCTGGGTGGTAGGAATGATGGCGAAATGGTCCGAGATCTTTGCGTTGTTGAAGATCCGCTTATTCGGATGCACCCAGCCACTATTGAGAATCTGGTTGGCAAAGGCGGCATATGCCGTGTCACCCAGCATCCCCAGAGTGCTTTTCACTGTGCCTAAATAATCCTCCGGTAACGCACGGGAATCGGTTCGCGGATAGGTCAGCACTTTGTGCTTCTCGTACAAGGCCTGGGCAAGGCCGAGCGTATTCTTGGCGCTGAAACCAAAGCGACTATTGGCATCCCTTTGCAAACTGGTCAGATCGTAGAGCAGCGGGGAAAGCGACGTGCTGGGTTTGCTCTCCTCCGTGACGATGCCGGGTTTGCCCAGGCATTTCTCACGCAAGGCCTCCGCCTGTTCTTTTGTCCAGATGCGCTCGGCTTTGAGTTGGTCATCTCCTTCTTTATCCGGTTTGACAAACTTTTCGTCGAACCACCGCCCGGTGTATTGCCCGGCAGCCGCGTCAAATGTGCCGATGACCTCCCAATAGTCTCGTGAAACGAAGCGGCGAATTTTCGCTTCCCGCTCTACGAGAATGGCAAGCGTTGGTGTCTGCACCCTGCCGACCGTCGTTTTGAAAAAGCCGCCCAACTTGGAATTGAAGGCGGTCATCGCCCGCGTGCCGTTGATGCCCACGAGCCAGTCGGCTTCTGAACGGCTGATGGCCGCATCCGAAAGAGGCTGCATGGATGCGTCGTCGCGCAACGCGGCAAAACCTTCGCGAATGGCCGCCGGCGTCATGGATTGCAACCAAAGCCGGCGGATGGGTTGCTTGGCCTTGGTGTACCGGATGATATTGCGGAAGATGAGTTCCCCTTCCCGCCCGGCGTCGCACGCGTTGACGAGTTCGGTGACGTCTTTCCGCTTTATCAATTTGGCGAGAGTCTTGAGTCGGGCTGCGCTCTTCTCGATCGGTTCGAGGTCAAAATGCGGCGGAATGACCGGCAGACATTTGAAGGTCCACTTGCCGCGGACAGCCTCTACACCGGGCGGCGGCACGATGGTCAACAAATGACCCACGGCCGACGAAATGACATAATTGTCGCTCTCGAAGTAGTCATCCACGCGTTTAAAACCACCGATCGCCTTGGCGATATCGCCGGCGACGGATGGCTTCTCCGCAATGATCAAAGCTTTACTCATGCGATTGGACGCCTGCTTTTAAGACCAATCCGTGCCAAAAGGCAACTCGAACTTCACACGCATGTTTTTGGGCTGACGCTGAAAACATCAATTTCCGGTCTCCAAATGGACACCTTGTGAGACATTCGCTGACGCGAGAACAGGCCATTTTCCGGCGCAAAGTTCAGCCCAGCGAGGGTGGCATGCGGCAAGTCTGTAGCTGCAAGAGCGGGCATGATTGGGAAATGTTCCGCTGGGACGGCGGTACAGCCACAGTGCCGGGACCGCAAGGCTCGCCTCTGGGCGGGATTTACGCTTTTGGGCCTGGGGCTGATGGCGGCCCACGCCGTCACCGATGCCCGTGATTACGCGGTTTTGGTGAGCACGGTAGTGCAAACCGCCCCACCCCAGATTCGGTTGCAATGGGCTCAAGACACCATCACCAACCCGACCAGTTACGTCATATCCCGGAAATCACCGACCGCGACGACTTGGTCGACTCTTGCGACACTGTCTGGATTCGAGACGAACTACGCGGACACGGAGGTGGCGGTCGGCGCGCAATACGAATATCAGGTCCAGAAGGTAGTTCCTGGCTACACCGGTTACGGCTACGTGCTGGCGGGTATTGAAGTGCCTTTGGTAGAAAGCCGCGGCACGGCGGTTTTGGTTGTGGATCAAACTTTCGCGGCGGACCTAGCTGGTGAACTCAGCCTGCTTCAGCAGGATCTCGTTGGTGATGGCTGGCAGGTGATCCGGCACGACGTGCCGCCCGACGAGACACCGGTGAATGTCAAAGCGCTGATCAAGGCAGATTACGCAGCCGACCCTGCGAATGTTCGTTCAGTCTTTCTCTTTGGCCACGTCCCCGTTCCCTATTCGGGCGATATCGTCCCGGATGGGCATACACCCAATCATCGCGGGGCGTGGCCAGCCGACGTCTATTACGCCGACATTGACACGGATTGGAACGACAAGAGCATCACGAGCACAAACGCGACGGATCCTCGCAATTTCAATCGCCCTGGCGACGGTAAGTTCGACATGTCCACGGTTACGACGCTCGCCGATTTGGAAGTCGGCCGCGTGGACTTGGGCAACTTGCCTGCGTTCGCCTTGCCAGAAAAGGAACTGCTCCGCCAGTACCTGAACAAGGATCACAATTTTCGTCACCGAATCACCCGTGCGGAGTCGCGAGGTTTGATCCGTGACAATTTTGGCACGTTTAACGGATCCGCGTTTGCCGCTACCGGCTGGCGAAACTTCGCGGCCATGTTCGGCGCGGCCAACGTGTTTGCATCGACCAACTGGAGCGAAACCCTCCAAACCAATAGTTTCCTCTGGGGCTACGGCTGCGGTGGCGGCACTTACATTAGTGTGGACGGAGTAACCACAACGGCCGAACTCGCAAACAGTGATCCCCAAGTGGTGTTCACCTTTCTGTTCGGCAGCTATTTCGGCGACTGGGATACTCAAAACAATGTGATGCGTGCCGCGCTGGCCACGCCGGGTTACACGTTGACCTCCGCTTGGGCCGGGCGACCGCATTGGTTCGTTCACCACATGGCATTGGGTAACACCATCGGCAAAAGCACGCGCTTAACTCAAAACAACTCTTCTGGCAGTCCGTACAAACAGATCAATGCCGGCTCACTGCAAATCCACGTGGCGTTAATGGGAGATCCTACCTTGCGGCTACATCCGATTGCCCCGCCGACAGCCGTGACCGTCACCGGCGACCGCACGCAGGTCACCGTAACCTGGACACCTTCGAGCGAGCCGGTGCTGGGCTACAATGTCTATCGCTCGACAAACGCCGCCGGTCCATTTGTCCGAGTGAATGAAATTCTTCTGCCTGGCAATACCTACACCGAAAGCGACCTCGCTACGGGTGACTATACCTACATGGTCAGAGCCGTGAATTTGCAGACTTCCGGGAGCGGCAGCTACTACAATGCGAGTCAGGGAGCTTTTGCCTCCGTCAACCTCGCGCTCCCGCCGCTTCGCTTGACTTGTGCTGCCGATCAAATTGTTGAATTGGGCGTAGCTTGGGATTTTCCGTTTCCCGCCGCAACCGGCGGATGTGGTGAGATTGCCGTGACCGCGCAGGCTACCGAAACCAATGTCACATGCGGGAATTGTCTGGTGGCGTTACGCGTGTGGCGAGCCACCGATGCGTGCGGGCGAACTGAATTCGCGACGAACATCGTGACGGTAGTGGATACGACCGCCCCAACATTTTCAACCAACGCGGCAGCAGTTGTTGAACTAGGCAGCGAGTGGTCATTTTCTGAACCGAGCATTTTAGACGCAAGCGGCGCAGCAACCACCACCGTCATCAGCACAGTTACAAACATGACGGCAGATCATGCGCTGGCATACACCCGCACTTGGGAAGGCGTGGATGCGTGTGGCAATCGCACGCAGACTAGCCAGAGCATTATCGTGCAAGACACAACTGCGCCGACGATTGCTGTGGCTCCCGAGAAAAGTGTGCTTACCGACTCTGAATGGGCTTTCGACGAACCGATCGCGAGCGATGCCAGTGGTGCAGTGATCGTGGCGGTACAAGACACCATGACGAATGGTGCGATGGTCACTCGCACTTGGACCGCCACTGATGCGGCAGGGAACTCTTCCCAAGCCAGCCAGCAGGTGACCCTGGAAACTCCGCCAAAACCAATCCTGACGATCGTCCCCTCGGACGGTCTGGCTTCTGAATCAGGCGACACCGGCACGATTGTCATTTCAAGATCCGGCAGCGCGCTTTCAGGTCTCACCGTCCAACTTGAGTACGGCGGCACCGCCAGCAACGGAGTGGATTTTCTCCCCATGCCAGCAACAGTTGCATTTGCGCCCGGCGAAACGACGACCGCGATCACGCTGATTCCTCTTTCCGATCTGTTGCATGAGAAAGTAGAAATCGCCGCGATTCGATTGCTCGCGGGGGAAGGTTACGAACTAGGAACGCCGGATTCCGCCCAGGTGCAAATTGCCGACGACTTTCCGAAACGGAAGTAAACCGCCGATTCAATTTACCAAACCGTTCTTGATCGCGTAGTGGGTCAACTGCGCGTTGGTGGAGAGATTCATCTTCTCCAAAATGCGCGAACGGTACGTGCTGACCGTCTTCACACTCAACGAGAGTTCCTTCGCAATCTGGGTGGCCGTCTTGCCGGAGGCAATGAGGCAAAGAATCTCGTACTCGCGATCCGACAAAAGTTCGTGCGGCTGCTTGTTGGAATCGCCGGTCAACTCCGCAACCATGCGCTCAGCTTGTGT
>CAYWCK010000412.1:0-4789 GCA_964456685.1 uncultured Bifidobacteriaceae bacterium
GCATACTGCGTCACCTTGGAAAGTTTGTTCTGGGTTTTGCCGGCACCGCCGTCCATCGGCACGCGCACGAACGGCCATTTCTGCGGGTTGCCGGTCGAACCGTTGATGCCGTACCAGCAGTCCAGATGGTACTTCTTGCTGCCGCTCTCCGAGGGATAAGGCCAGGCCATTGCGCCCTCGGGATCGTCGCGGCTGACCGGACCAAAGCGGTAAACCTTCGGCAACGCGGACGGACATCGAAAAACCATGGTCCCCTTGGCCACCGTGTAAAAGGTTCCGGATTTTTCCGCGGGCAGATAATGACCGTTGTAGAGAATCGTCGGCCAGCCTTCCTGGTATTTGGCGCCGTTCTTTACGCTGTATTCCACCGGCACCAAGACATCCGCGTTGTCGTCCGAGTAAACCGTCAGTGCGATTCCAATCTGTTTCAGATTGTTGATGCACGAAATCGACCGGGCCTTTTCCTTGGCCATCGAGAGGGCCGGCAACAACATCGCGGCCAGCACGGCAATGATCGCGATCACGACGAGCAGCTCGATCAGCGTAAAGCCGGCGGGCGAACGTCCACCCACGGTCGGCAATTTGATTTCCGTTTTCATCTACGGCAGACAAGCAATGCAGAAATCAGACCAACCTGAAATCCCCACGGCCGCACCGGATAATTGTTCCGCTTTGAACCGATTTCGGAACAACCCGGCTTCGCCAGCGGAACAAAACGACCGCCGAAGGCTCATTGGGTTCGGTTTCCACGGCTGATTCAGTCATGGCAAGGCGACTGCTTGAGGTCCGTGTCAACTCAACCTGCAGCGAGACCTGAAGTCGGCGCTGCGGGTATTCAATTCAACTGATATGTGTAAAAGTCGTTTGGTATTTCGCGCCTTGGGCCGCCTGGTGCTTTCAGCCGCGTTGTTGTCTGCCGGCAGCGCCGTGGCCAACCCGAACAATTGGACCAATGCCGCGAGTGGTCTGTGGCGCTTCTCGACCAACTGGTCGCTGGCAGCCGTGCCGAACAACACCTCCAATCTGGATCCCACCCAGATCACGAACGCGGGCACCAAAACCATCACGATTGATTCCGCCACACCCGCCGGCAATCTCTCCTTGCGCGGACTCACGCTCTCCGCCCCAGTGGGTTCGACCAACAGCCTCGCGTTGGTCAACGTTCCGCTTGGAACGCCGCTCACGACTTCGAAAGCTTTACTCGTCGGCAATCGTAGTTCCCTCCGCATCACCAATTCCGCGGTGAGCGCCACCGCGGATTTTGATGTCGTCAACGGCTCGGTCATCCTCGATTCGGGCAGCCTCAACTGCGCCTTGAACTGCGACGTGCAAAACGGAAGCCTCCTGGTCAACAGCGGCACGTTGAACGCCACGATCGGCACGACGGGCATTCGTATGGGGCGGCTGAACGGGGCCAGCACCAGCCTGACGCTCAACGGCGGCACGGTGACCACCTTGCGCGTAACGCTTGGGTCGGTGGCCGGGACGCAGAACACGCTCAGCCTTGCGGGCGGAAATCTGATCTGCAACGACAGCCTCAGCTTGGCGCAACAACCCAGCACCACCGGCAATGCGACGCTGACGTCCGGCAACCTCATCGTCACCAACGGCACCACCAAGATTGCCGATCGCGCCGCGGCGAGCTTCACTCAATCCGGGGGCAGCTCGGCGTTCGCGGACTTGAGCATCGGCGATCTCGGAGTTGCCACCTTCAACCTTTCCGGCGGGCAAATGACCGTCACGCCGCGCACAACGAACGACCTTTGCATCGTCGGTAATCTGGAGAACGGCACGCTGAACCAAAGCGGCGGCGTCATTGTTCTGGGCGGGGAAATTCACGTGGCTGATTTCATCGGGGTGACGGGCGCAATTAATCTCACCGGCGGAATGTTCTTCGCCACGAACGACCTGGTTGCGATTGGCCGTTACGGTTCTGGCTCCATGACGGTTTCCAATGCCACCGCCGTACTGACCAACACCTCCGTCGGCCGACATGACACAGGTGTCGGCACACTGACGGTTGAGAATAACGGCAACGTTTTCATGATCGCTGACCTCTCCATCGGCCGGCTCGCCAGCTCCATCGGCCAGGTGGTTGTCCATGGCGGTTTTCTTTCCCTGACCAATGATGACCTCTGGGTGGGGCGTGATGGGACAGGTGATTTGCTGGTCGATGGCGGACTCGTCCGCGCCAAAGGCTTGCTCGTTGGCGCTTCCTCCGACCTGACCAACACGCCGACGGGAAGTTTCACGCTAGCGGGCGGCACCGTTTTGGTCAGTTCGAACCTGGTGGTCGGTACGAGTTTATTTTCCACTGGACAGGTGGCCATGGTGGGCGGTTTGCTGGCGGTCACCAACGCCGCGGCGACGGCGCATCTCACCGTGGCGCAGGGCACATTCAACTTGAACAACGGCGTGCTCAACGCTGATCGAATCGTGCTCAACACCAACACGGGAACCTTTAATTTCAATGGCGGGCTGCTCCGGGCGCGCACGCTTACGGTGGACAACGGCGCGCCGTTTGTCGTCGGTGACGGCGTGAATCCGGCAACGCTGGAATTGGGCGGCGGAGATTTCAATTTTCCGCAGGGACTCGTCATTTCGCCCAATGCCACCGTGACCGGCTGCGGCAGCATTGTCGGCCCGGTTACCAACAACGGCACGCTGGCCTTGAACTGCCCGCCGACGCTCGCCATTACCGCCGCAGCCAAGAGCGGCAACAGTTGCACGGTTTTCTTTTCCTCGCTTGCGGGATCAAATCACATCCTGGAATACAAAACCAATCTCGCCTCGCCCAGTTGGATCAGCCTCTTACCCGCCGTCGTCGGCAACGGCAATGTGATGTCGAAAACCGACACCGCCGCGACCAACTTGATGCGCTTCTACCGCATCCGCCTGCAGTGAACGGTGGGTTTCGGAACTGGTGAACGGCTCGCGTCGAACCGCGGGCCGGCGCAAATCCAAAAAGTTACTTCAGCCGCGCCTCGCAAAGATCAAGCAGCGCTTCCGTCGTATGGGCACGCTCGGAAAACTGGGTGCTCAGGTAGATGTGGCGGATTAATGTCAGCGTCGTGTAAGCCTCCACCGAACGCCGCACGGCTGCGCCGGTCAGTTCCACAAACCGATCCGCCAACGCATCCGCTGCGGCCCGCTGCGCTTGGGCCGAGTCCGGCACCCGCAACCCCGCCTCCAGCAGGTGGCCGATGAAATTGCCGATGTCCAATCCCGGATCGCCCCAGCAGAACAGATCGAAATCAATCAGGCACAGGCGCGCGTCATCCACGATCACCTGCGCGGGATAAAAATCCCGGTGGATGCCGCAGCTCCTTGCCGGCGTGAACGAACCGCCCAGACGCTCGGCACCGGCCATCAACCGTTCCAGCCGGCCGCTCCAATCCGGGCGCAGCGCCGCCACCTTGGCCAGACACTCCCGCAGGATACGCAATTCATCCGTCATGGTGTGCTCGCGTTCCACCGCGAGATTGGCTTGATGCAATTTATGCGCCGCCTCCGCGATGCGGCGCGCCAGCTTCACGCCCTCTGGGCCGGTCAACAGGTCCGTGGCCGTGAGGCCGGGAACTTTGCGTTGGAACCACATCTGGAATTCCGCGACCACGCCAATCGGCTCGGGAACGCAAATCCCATCCGCGCTATCAGCGGCGAACCCCGCGTTCCAAATCAGCTCCAACTGCCGGAACGCCTCGTTGCCCGAACGCCGGGCCCGCACTTTGCCGATAATGGTCGTCGATGACGGCTCACCCTGCGTAGGCCGGATCTTCACGCCATACTCCACCACGCACCGCTTGCCCGGTTTGTGGCGCAGGACGCGGATTTGCTTCACGTGCAAACGCCCGTCCCCCGAGAGTCGCGGCAATCGCCGTTTGAATTCATGCCGGGCCGCCTCCGGGTTCAGGGCCGCCGCGAGCGTGGGCAGCGCCGGATCGGCCACGGCGTTGAAAGGATCGGTCACGCGGATGTTCATCGGTTCGTGCCTCCATTCAGCACGGTGGACCAGAGGGCCAGCAATTGATCCACCTGACGCCGCACCGAAAACCGCTCCACCGCACGATGCCGGGCGGTTTCTCCGAGGCGCTTGCGGAGTCGTTCGTCCTGCAGCAATCGGGCCTGTGCCGCCACCAGGCTTTCGCGGTCGCCGGGCTGGGTCAACAAGCCCGTCTCCTCATCGCCCACCAATTCTGGAATGCCGCCAACGGCCGGCGCCACTACCGGCACGCCACAGGCAGCCGCCTCCATCAAACTCACGGGCATTCCTTCGTTTTGACTGGTGAGCACGCCCACGCTGGCGCGCTGCCATTGCTGCAAAACTTCGCCCTGATCGGCTGCACCGGGCAGCGCGACGATGGCTTCCAAGTCCAGCGCCGCGCGCCGCGCTTTCAATTCCTCATGCAATGGGCCGTCGCCGATCATCCGGCAACGAAATTCCACGCCGCGCTGCCGCAATTCCGCACACGCCTCCAGCAACAAAGCGAGATTCTTCACGGCCACATGCCGCGCCACGCACAGGAGCAGCGGAGGCCCTATGCGAATCAGGTTGGCGCCGGGGCGGAAAATTTCCGTGTCCACACCGCACGAGATGATGTGAATGCTTTCTCGGGGCACGCCGAAGGTGGCCGCCACGTAATCGGCATTGGCACCGGAAACGGTCACCACCGCCCGTGCCGCAGCCGCGCGCGCCGCGAAATCATCGGGCGGCTTGCGATGAATATCATAGCCGTGGGCGGTGAAAGTGAACGGCACCTGGTGTGCCGCTCCAAGCCGCCGTGCTTCG
>CAYWCK010000413.1:0-4783 GCA_964456685.1 uncultured Bifidobacteriaceae bacterium
CGCAGAAGATTCCGATCTATCCGCCGCTTTACGCGCAATTCGGCGGCAGCATCGGGGCGACCATTGACATCGGCTTCGGTTACGACACTTACGGCATTCAGAAATTCATCGCCTCCGAAGACAAGAACTTCCTCGATATTCTCGACGGCTTCTATGTGCTGGATTTCGACGCGGCCGGAAATGAACGGCCCGAACTGGAATTGAAAGGTCAATTGTTTGCCGGGGCCTCCATCAACCTGCTGATCGTCGAGGTGGGCGTTAAAGGCGGATTGGAAGTCACGTTCGGCTTCGATCTCAACGACGTAAATGATGATGGCAAGGTCCGCGTTAGCGAAATCATTGCCAATGCTCAGCAGGATCCGCGTTGCATCTTCGACATCGATGGCGAAATCAGCCTGTTCCTCGAAGCCTATCTCAAGGTGGATCTCTTCTTTTTCAGCATTGAGAAGACCTGGCGCTTTGCCGAAATCACGTTGTTGGAATTCCACATCACCTGTCCCGAGCCGATTCTCGCGTCCGGCGTGGGCGGCAATCCCTACACCAGCGGCGATCTTTACCTGAACATCGGCAGCCGCGCTTCGTATCGCGAGGAAATTGACACGACCGACAATTCCGAGCGCTTCGTGGTGAAACACATCAGCGGGAACGCGGGCAGCGAGGTGATCGAAATCCAATGGGGTAACTTCAAACAGCAGTTCACCGTAACCGGCAAGGTCATGGTTGAGGACGCCGGACAAGGAGACGATTACATCGACCTGCGCGGCGTGCTTTCAACGGTGGAAGTGCATGGCGGCAATGGCAACGACACGATCTACTTGGGCGATTGGCAGCTTTCGAAGGCTTGGGGTGATGGCGGCAATGACACCATCACGGCGAGCACCAAGGATACCGCGACTGGAGTGATTCTCTACGGCGGTGACGGCAATGACCTCCTCATCGGTGGCTCCACGGTGATTGAGATTCACGGTGGCGAAGGCCGCGACACCATCACCGGCAGTCCACAAGCTGACCTGCTCTACGGCGATGGCGGGGATGACAACATTGACGCGCTCGACGGGGATGACTTCGTGGACGCGGGTAATGGCAATGATGTGGTTGAAGGCCGGGCCGGGAATGACTTCCTCTTTGGCGGTGCCGGTACGGATACCATCCGCGGCAGTCGCGGTGACGATGTGCTGGACGGCGGCGATGGCGATGATCAGCTCTTTGGCAGCGACGGCAATGACCTGCTGATTGGCGGTAACGGGAACGACAAGGCCTTCGGTCACGGCGGCGTCGAATTATTGATCGGCGACAAAGTGGGCACGATCAACAACCTCCCGATTACCTACGCCAATATGGCTGGACTCCTTGCCGCGGTGGCGGCGATGCCGGATAGCGGTGTCACGGTGAAGGGTTTGACCGGCACCGGAAACGATTTCCTGGTGGGCGGTGGCAATGTGGATGTCCTCTTTGGTGGCGATGGCGATGATTTCCTCTACGGCGGCAATTTCCTTTCCACCGGTGACACTGAGGCGATTGAGGAGGATGGCAATGACTTCTTTGACGGTGGTCGGGGCAACGACACGATCTTCGGCGACGATTCCATGGGGCGGGAAGGCATCCGGAACACTGGAATTTCGATTCAATCGAGCATTTGGTTCGATGCCAATCTCAACGGCATCCGCGACGCTGGCGAAACGGGCTTTGGTGGTGTGACGGTGAAGCTCTATCGGCAAAGCGACAGTCATTTGGTCGCCACGGAAGAAACGGAAGTGGACGGTTCGTTCGCGTTCAATGGTCTTGACCCGAATGATTACTACATCACGTTCTCGATCCCGACGGGCATGTCGCTGGTAACGAAGTATGCCGGCGGCGCCACCAATCCGGATGACTCCGCGACGGACAACGACGCGGCGCTGGTGGGGCTGGTTGGCCGGACCGACCAGTTCAACGTGGATTTTGGCGAAACCGAATCGGCCGTCGCGGCCGGCTTCACCGGCCCGGCGCAGGTTTCGATCACGGACATCTCCGTGACCGAAGGCAGCAACGGTCAGACCGCCGTAAACCTCGTGGTGACGCTCTCGCACCTCCAGGGTTTCAATGTGGAGATCGAGTACAAGACCGCCGACGGCACGGCCACGGTGGCCAGTGGCGATTATCAGGGCGTTTCGAACACTGTGCTCACCTTCGCCCCGGGTGAAACTTCCAAGACGATCACGCTCTGGGTCAACGGCGACAACATGTATGAGTTGGTCGAGCAGTTCCAATTGCTCGTCGTCCGGGCGGAATTGATGGTCACAGGCTCGCCGGTCTCGCTTGCCGTGAATCATACGCCCGCATTGATCACGATCGTCAATGACGATCAGATTCCCACGCTTTCCATCGCGGACTTCCAGCAGGTCGGCGTGGATCACGATAACGATCCGCTCACCCCGCCCATCTTCAACGAAGGCATGAAAGCGCGGTTCGTGGTCAGCCTGTCCAATCCCAGCCAGTTTACGATCACAGTCCAATGGCGTACCGATGCGCCTACCGATTTCCAGGGCGAGAACCCGGAGAATTCCGCCACGCCTTCCGGCTTCCCGGGCGCCGATTTCAACATGGCGACCAGCACGCTGGTTTTCCAACCGGGCGAGACCAGCAAGGTATTTGAAGTTACGATCGTCAACGACGCGCTGGATGAGAACGAGGAGCACTTCTACGTCGATCTGTTTAACCCGACATATGCGGATATCTCCGACGGGCGCGCCTTCGGCATAATTTCCGATGATGACGCGCTGGTCAGCGCTTTCATCGTGCCGTTTACTCCCATCGGCGGTCCGTTCATCACCGAAATCACGGAAGGCAATGGCGGCGTCACGCCGGTCGGATTCTGGGTTAAACTCAGTCAGGCCAGCGGCAAGGTTGTCACGGTCAATTGGGCAACGTCACCCGGGACCGCGGTGGAAGCAGTTTATTCGGGCGCCAATCCGTTGACCGACCCGCTGGATTATGTCAGCACGCCAAATCAGAATTCGCCTGACTCGCTGATCAACCTCACTTTCCTGCCCGGTGAGACTCAGAAGTTCGTCACGGTGCTGGTTTACGGTGACTCCGTGGCGGAAGGTGTTATCGATCCGGATAATGTCGCGAACAAAATTGAAACCTTCTTCGTCAATCTCATCGGCTCAAATAACGCCGAGATTGCCTCCCAACCCCTGCTAGGCCAAAGCAACCACGTGACGGTCAAGATTGTGGATGACGACGCGGCCACCAGCGATGCCGGGCCTTGGAGTATCTATTTTGATTCGCTCAGTTACACGGTTCAGGAGCCAACGACAGGCGACACCTACGCGTACGTGACCATTCGCCGCACACCAGGCAGCTCCGATCCGGTGGCAGTCTTCTACACAACCAATGGCACCGCCACGGCGGGATCGGATTACGACGCCATTTTCCGCCAGGTGGTTTATTTCAACGGCAACGAGACCGTGAAGGTAGTCGCAATCCAGATTCATTCCGACAGTCTCGTCGAGGGTGCCGAAACCGTGAACCTTTGGCTCCGGAATCCAACTGGTGGCCCGGTGCGCGCATTCCCGGATCGCGCCGTGCTGCGCATCGTGGATGGCAATGCCCCCGACCTGGCCTTCCAAACCACATCGCTGACTTACACCGAAGGTACTGCGGGGACGCCGATCACCCGGAACATTGTTGTTGAGTTGCGCGATCCGACCACCAATGCGCTGCTGTTGGCGGGGAATCAGCAAAGCACGGTAACCGTCACCTACAAGATCGTGGACCTCACTGCTCGCGTCGGGAGTGATTACCAATACGCCGCCGGCTTCCCGATGACGGGCACGTTGACCTTCAGTCCAGGCCAGGTGACCAAGACGATCAGCGTGGATATCATCCGCGACAGTTTGCCGGAATTAACCGAGAACCTCGCGATCCAGTTAAGCAACGCCGCGGGGGCCAACCTCGTTGAGAATGAAACCGCGGCGTTTGTCACCATCAACGACGACGACCTCACGCAGATCCTCCTGCGGGTGTTCTACGACAACAATGGCAACGGCTTCAAGGATCTGAGTGAGAAAGCCATCAAAGATGTGGATGTCGAGTTCAGTTACTCCAACGGTGGTGTCCCGACCACAACCGCCGGTGTTTATACCTTCATCCCCGCGCTTAACGATTACTTCTATGCCGCGAACGTTCTGTTGGGGCAGGTCACGGCGAGTGTTGATGGCACGACAGTGACCTCACCGTACAAAGACACCTTCTTCTTCTTCCTGGGCTCGGGGGATTACGAAACCACCACGGATAATGAAACCCAATCAGTGACGTTCAAGGGTATCGTTGGGCTGTCGCCGTTCGAGGATGTTGGGTATCGCAACACCTTTACGTTCGACCAGCCTTCGAAGCCCAATGATTCCGGTCGCGGCGGCACGGATGACATGATCTTCGGTGGGCCGGGCAATGATACGATTGATGGCGGTGCCGGCGACGATCACATCGTGGGTGGTCACTGGATGACGGCCACCGACGAGCACGCGCCAATCAACGATGGCGATGATGGACTTGCGAGCTACAACGCCGTCGTCATGGTCACCAAGGCCGGATTGCATCCCGTCTATGACAACGGCCCGATCTTTGATGTCAACACCACCAGTCCGGACGCGGGCATCAATGCCAACGGAACGATCAGCGGCCAGATTTGGTTTGATACGGACTTGGACGGACGACAGGACGCCGGCGAGTTACTGTTCAATGAATTGGTCTTCGTGAATCTTTATGATTGCGACGGCAACCCGATCAACACCGTAGT
>CAYWCK010000414.1:0-4780 GCA_964456685.1 uncultured Bifidobacteriaceae bacterium
ATAATGCCATCTTTGTTCCAGATGCGCCGCGTGTAGGTCTTCAAACCATCGAGCCGGCTGCGCCAGTATTCCAGCCACGCGCGGGCTGCCTCGATCCGACCGGTCCACAACAGCAACGGCTGACGACAACCCGAATCGAATGGAAACGGGAACTGCCAGCCGCCACCGGACAGGCCGTTCGGCGGCGAGCAACCGATCCCGTCGTCGTTGTGGGAATAATTGATGTACGCCAATGATCGGACCCAAACCTTCTGCGCGTCACCGTCGGGCAAATCCAGCCAGCCACTGTTCTTCCAGGTAGTTCGCCAGTACTCCATCGTGGCGTGGAGCGACTCCTCAGCCGAACCGACCGTATCGGTTCCGATGGTTACGAGGATGTCGTTTCGGCCAGGCTTTAAGGTCAGCTTGACGCCTTGTGGCACGGCCTCAGCGCGGGCAGTGGTGCGGACTGACAACGGCGTTTTACGATCGCGGCAGCGAAGAGTGCCCGTCCAGACACCGTTTTCGATCCGCCCGGTAAATGATTGTTCCATCTCCTGTTCATACTTCACGCGTGTTTTTCGTATTGGACCAAAAAGAATCGCGGGAGGTTCGCCTGTGGCTTCAATTCGAAAACCCGCCACGTCACGATGTACCGGATCAATCCAACTCAAGATCTCGACGCTGTAATCATCACCCTGGAATCGCGTCCTGACGGTGCCTTCGTAAAATGACTGATGCTGCGCGTAGTCACTGATCCGCGTGGGCTCGTGCTCCCAATAAATCGAAGCCACCGGCAACAGATAATCGGCGTTGAATTTTGCCCTAACCCAATGCTTCAGGTGCGTGAAGTTTTCGCCGCCGTGAATTGAATACTCGCGAGTACTGCCGGGCGTCGCTTGCAGTCCCCACGGCCCGAAACAGCCGCCAAGCCGCCCGTTGCCTTGATAGAGCGACACCCAGGTTTCACCGGACTTCGGCGACTGCGTCCGGTTGACGTCGCCGCGTGCGATGATTCGAGCCATATCCGTTGCGGCGGCGATGTCAGCGCCGTGGGTCGAAACGGACCACAGGCAAGCCAATCCCACCGCGGATAGGAATTGTCCCATCCCGTCCAAATTCCGTGAATGGTTCCTGGGCTTCACGTTCGTCAATGTTGCTTCAAGTCGCGGACCAATCGGGCGCGAGCACTTCAACACGCGAGCCTTCCCGCCGCAAGCGCAGATGGTGAACGGTCGCTGCGCGGGCTGGAAAAAGTAGAAGTTCCGACCAAAAACAGAGGTGACTTTTGAGGCGATCATCCGATGCTTTCGGAGTGCGCTATTTTCAAATGCCTGGCGTCGCAGAAACGCTGACGCGCTATCCGTGTTGAGTATGAAATACCTGCTGCTCCTTTTTGTCGCAACCATCACGACGTTGAATCAGAGCACTGCCGCAACTTCTTCGCGCAGCGATGCTGCGTTGGTGAGTTATTTTCGAAATGAAACCGCTCAACTCGAAAAGCAATGTCTGGAAGGAATCCGCTCGCTTGATGATTGGAAAACGCATCGGGAGGAGTATCGCCGCCAGCTTCAGGAGATGCTGGGCCTTTGGCCAATGCCGGAGCGGACGGATTTGAAGCCGGTGGTGACGGGCCGCATCGAGCAGCCGGATTTCAGCGTCGAGAAAGTGCAGTTCCAAGCGGCGCCACAGCTTTATGTCACGGCGAATCTATATTTGCCAAAACCCCTCGGCAAAGCTGCGCCGGCGATCCTGTATCTTTGCGGGCATAGCCGCATGTTTACGAATGGTTTGAGTCTGGGCAACAAAACGGGCTATCAGCATCACGGCGCGTGGTTCGCGCGCAACGGTTATGTGTGTCTGAGCGTGGACTCGGTGGAACTCGGAGAAATTCCCGGTGTTCACCGCGGCACCCGGGTCTTGGGGCGTTGGTGGTGGAATTCGCGCGGTTACACGCCCGCCGGCGTGGAGGCGTGGTTCGGAATCCGGGCGTTGGATTATTTGTGCAGCCGACCGGAGGTGGAGGTGCAACGCATCGGATTGACCGGACGCTCCGGCGGTGGGTCCTATAGCTGGACGGTGGCCGCGTTGGACGAGCGGGTGAAAGTCGTTTGCCCAATCGCCGGAATGACGGATTTGCGGAATCAGGTGGTGGACAACTGCGTGGACGGCCACTGCGACTGCATGTTCTTCGTGAACACCTACCGCTGGGATTTTCCCCAAGTGGCCGCGCTCATCGCGCCACGGCCTTTGCTGATTGGAAATTCGGACAAGGACACAATCTTTCCGCTGAATGGCGTTGTAAGGATGCATGAGAAGGTTCGGCAGATTTACCGGCTTTACGGAGCCCCCGAGCGACTCAGCCTGCTGATCACGGATGGTCCGCACCTGGATACCCAGGAACTGCAACTGCCCGTCATGCGCTGGTTCAACCGGTTTCTGAAAGGCGAGGAGCCGTTGGTCGAGACCGCGGCGAAAAAAATCTTCGCCCCAGAGCAACTGCGAGTCTTCGGGGATCTGCCCGCCGATGCCGTAAATACGAACCTGCCAACCGACTCGTTTCCGCCTGCCGTGCGCCCGACGACGGAGAAGTCAGTGCCGCGCGAGCGGTTGATCGCCAGTTTGAAGGAGAAGACTTTTGCTGGCTGGCCGCAGGAGGCCGTGCCGCTTGAAACGAAGCTGGCATTTTCTGTCACACGTGCGGGGGTGAAAATGAGCGCGTGGGATTTTACCAGTCAGCATGACGTGCGCTTGCGGCTTTACCTGTTGGAAAAGCCAATTGGTCGGGCGAAAGCCGCGGCTTTGACCGTACTCGATCAGCCGGCGTGGACGAACTGGCTGGGCGCGATGTCAAAAACCTTCGCCGGCGAGTTGAACGAGGAACTTTCAACCAGCATCGCCGCCCCAGCGCATGCGGATGATTTTGAAAAACTGAAGCGTCAGTTGAGATCGGGGACCAATGCGCTGGCTTTCTTTGCGCCGCGCGGAATCGGCCTGACGGCGTGGTCGGGCGACGAGAAACGGCAGACGGGAATCCGGCGGCGCTATATGTTGCTGGGGCAAACGCTGGATGGCATGCGTGTTTGGGATATTTGCCGTGCCGTCCAATCACTTCAGGCCGTGCGCCCACATGCTGGCGCGAACGTGGAGTTACACGCACAGGGTGATGCCGCAGTTAACTGCCTGTACGCGGTCCTGTTTGAACCCCGAATGCGGCGGCTGGAACTCACGAAGTTGCCGGTTTCACAGAGCGAAGGCCCGGACTATTTGAATGTCTTGCGTGTCGTGGATTTGCCGCAAATCTTGGAACAGGTCGCGACCCTTGCGGAAGTAATCACGCTGCCTTGAAGCCCGCGCATGAAACCGCTCCGATTACAACCCAGGCCGTCGTCACAGGTGCCACTGCGTAAAAGGGCGTTCGGTGCATCCTCGATTCCTTTCCGTTCAGTAGTGGCTGCGGTCGCAGTCGCTTCGTGTCTGATGGCCAAGACCATGGAAGGAAGCCGCCGCACGGATGAAAACACCAAACGCGCCCTGGCCAGCGAGATTAACTCGAAGATTGATCCCCGGGACGCGCCGCGAATGCATCGGGGTTGGCAGAAACACAATGTGGTCCGGCTGAACGGTTCGGCCAGGAGTCTTGCCATTCCCGCGCAGTTCTACTTGATCGGCGGAGAGTGGGATTTCAGCAACTCGCAGATGCCGTATCTAGTTTACCTGCCGGAACGCAAGACCCTGATGCTGGCTGCGGAGGTTGGGCCGCCATCGGTGAAGACCATCCTCACGTTTAGCGCAAACTTCGGCAAAACCTGGACGAAGCCAAAGTGGATGCACACCGACGCGGCGGGCAAGCCAGACCTGATGGCCAGCACTGAAATGACTTACCTCGGCAACGGGAAGCTCATCAGCAGTTCGGGGCCGGATTATTGGTCCAGCGCAGACTACGGTCTGACTTGGACCAAATACGGCACCGCTCCTCTCGGCGCTGAAGGCAAACCGATGTACCAATGGGATCCGATGTTGGTGGAGAAGTCCCCCAAGACCTGCGAGGTCGTCCGGCTCGTCGAGACTCGCTACAAGGAAAACGGTAAGTTCGACACGGCGGAATATTTCTCACAAGGTTGCATCCGTTTCAGTGCCGACGAAGGCAAGACCTGGAGCAAGGAGCTAAACGTCCCCCAGTGGAGAGGAGTTAACGAAATCGTGTTGTGCCGGGCAAAGAACGGCGACCTCGTGGCCGCTTGCCGCACGGACAACCCCAAGCAATTCTTGGGACGGGTAAACGATCAGTACAGTGGGCTGGCCACTTCGGTGTCCACGGACAATGGATATACCTGGACCGAGTTAAACCATTTGTACTTTTGGGGGCGACACCACCCGCACATGATCCTGCTTCCCAGTGGCGAGATCGTGATGACTTACGTGGTTCGCAACGGTTACGCGGATGACGAGAATGGTTACCCCAGGTTCGGCATCGAAGCTGTGATCAGCAAAGACAATGGCAAAACTTGGGACTTGGACCATAAGTACATCCTGGCTTCCTATACCGCGCAGATTAAGGGTACCTGGTGGGGCTCGACCCAGTCCACGAGTTCGGTGCTGTTGCCCGACGGTTCGCTGCTGACGGCCTTTGGCACGGGCGTTCGCAACCTCCCAACCCAAAACATCTGCAAGATGGACGTCGCGCTCATCAAGTGGCGGCCCAGCCGCAAGCGCACGAACTCCGAACACACACTGCGTGACGCGCCATACCAGTCCGACCTGCGGAACAGGTTTGATCCTGACGTGCTGAAATAATTGG
>CAYWCK010000415.1:0-4768 GCA_964456685.1 uncultured Bifidobacteriaceae bacterium
AGGACCAATGGCCCGGTGACTTGCCCGGCATCGACGACCTCTCCAGCGAGCAAGTGCGCGCCATTGGCAAGGGCATCGAGGGACAGCGGCGCGAGGCGTTGACATTGCTCCGGAGAGAATGGAGCGGTCTCAAGACCCGTCATCGCCCGCGCCAACCGTCCCTCAAATTCTGTGGCCACCGAACGTGCGACCAACACGCGGCGTGGAGCAATGCACGTTTTGCCGCTATTAAGCCGCAATCCGAAAGCCAGCGCACGAACCGCGAGATCCAGATCCGCATCGGCGCGCACAATGACGGCATCGCAACCTGACAACTCCATCGTGGCGGGAATCGCACGCGGAGCAATTTGGGAGAGAATTTGCTTTCCCACGCCAGCCGATCCGGTGAAGAACACTTTGTCCACTCCAGCCGCAAGCGCAGCCTGCGCTGCTTCGGTCGCCTCGGGAAGCACGCGAAGCAAATTCTCCGGCAACCCCGCCTCGTGAAGGAGTCGCGCCAGTTCCATCGCCGCCGGCGTGCCGTTTAAGCCCGGCTTCAGCCAGACGGCGTTGCCGGCCACCAGCGCCTGCAACACCTGCACGCCGGGCAGAAAAGCCGGGTAGTTGGACGGCGCCATCACCAGCACGAGACCCAACGGTTCGCGGTGGATCTCGGACTTAACGCCGGCCAGCCACAGAGGTCGCCCACGCACACCGACTTTGCGAACGGCAAGAACTGTCGCGGCCTCGCGCTCCAAAAAGCGGGCGGCTTCGGCAAGCGGCAAAATTTCCGCGGCCAGCGGCTCCGAGACCGGCCGCCGCCTCTCCGGATTGGCGGAGGTCGTCAGTTGATCCGCCTTCGCCGCGAGCAATTGCCGGAATCGGCGCACGATTTTCAACCGGGCTGGAAGCGTTGCGCTCATCCAATTCGCCTGCGCCGCACGGGTAGCCGGGAGACAGGCAGCCGGTACGAACTCTTGCGAGCCCGAGTTCCGTTCAAGTAAGTCGGAATTTTGATTGTCAGCCGACCGGTTCATACGCTGGCACGGGAACGGGTGAAGCCGAATCTCGAAAGGCAGTTCCATCCGGCAGGCCCAGTTCCTGGGAAAGAAGCCGCGTAGAAATTCGCGCCGATTCAAAGATCACGGGCAGTCCACTGCCCGGATGCGTGCCGCCGCCAACGAGGTAAACGCCGTCGAGATCCTCGAAGCGATTGTGCGGCCGCAAGTGCAGCATCTGGTCCAAACTGTGGGCGAGATTGAACGTCGCGCCGCGATAGATTTCGTAACGCGTGTCCCAGTCCGCCGGCGTTATCACGCGCTCGTAGCGAATCGCCTTTTCATCGAGGTCGTAGCCGGCTTGCTTGATTTTCTGCAGGAGAAGATTACGAAACCGACCGCGTTCCTGAGCCCAATTCACGTTGGGATGCTGGTGGGTGACCGGCGCGAGCACATACAGCGCGCTGTGGTCTCGCGGCGCCAAGGTCGGGTCGGTGACGCACGCATTCTGAACGTAAAAACTGGGATCGTCGCTCAGGACGTGGCGGTTTTCGATCTCATCCAGGTTGCGCTCGTAACTCTTGGCGATGTGAATGGTGTGATGCGGCAGATGGAAGCGACCTTCCACCCCGAGATACATCATGAAGGTGGAGCAGGAATATTTCTTTCGCGCCAGCTTGGCATTGGTCCAGCGGCGACGCAACCGGTCCGGCACGAGCCGTTCCATCGCCCGGGCAAAATCGGCGTTAACGACCACCGCATCCGCGCGATGAATGCCCGCGGTGGTTCGCACACCAACGGCACGGCGGCCGGCAAAGAGCATGTCCTCGACCGGTTCATTAAGCCGAATCTCCACGCCCAGTCGCTCCGCCACACGCGCCATGGCTTGCGTGACCGCCGCGCATCCGCCCATCGGATGCCAGACGCCGTGCTCGTATTCTAGAAACGAGAGGATGGAAAATAGACTTGGGCAACGGAACGGCGACATGCCGAGGTATTTGGACTGAAAGCAAAAGGCCAACCGCACGCGATCATCGCTGAAGAATCGCTTAAGGTAGTCATCCACTGATTGGTGCGGCCGAATCCACGGCAGCAGTTGGAGGAGGCGACGGTTAAAAACATCCTTCCACCCGTGGAAGGGAGTTTCCAAACACGGCTCCATCAGCGCCAGCTTGGTCCGGTTTTCGGCCAGAAACTTTTTGAAGTTGGGCGCGTCCGCCGGCGAGAGTGCGGCAATCTGGCGTTCCATCTCCCGGATGTCGGGCGAACAATCCAACTTCCCACCGGCACCGAATTGAATCCGATATTGCGGATCGAGCCGGACCATTTCGACTTCGCTGCTCAAACTCGTGCCGGCAGAGCGGAAAATTTCATCGAGCACCCGCGGGTACAGAAAGAAGGTCGGGCCCAGATCGAATTTGTAACCTTCGGCTTCGATGCTGGAAGTGCGCCCGCCAACGATCGGGAGACGTTCCAGAATCTTGACCTTCGCGCCGGCTGCGGCGAGGAGGATGGCTGAGGCCAGTCCACCAGGTCCGGCGCCGATAATGATAATTTCCTTCGTCATGTTCACGGTGCGATTAAATGGTTTGGTTACGCGGCCAGAGGCATAGCGCTGGGTTCTTCCAGCATGCGTCGCAACTTGGCCAACGCGAGATTTTGAAGCTGGCGGATCCGCTCGCGGGTCAGCTTGAACTTACGACCCACATCTTCGAGCGTGCGCTCAGCCCCGCCATCGAGTCCGAACCGGAAACGAAGGATGTTGGCTTCCCGCTCGGGCAGGTGCTCTATGAGTTTGCGGACCAGTTTGGTTTCCGTCGTTCCCAGCAAGGTTTCGTACGGCGTCGTTGCATTCTCATCCGCGACGATCTCCGCCACCGTGCTGCTATCTTCGTCGCCAAGCGGCGCATCCAACGAGGCCGGTCGCATGGCTGACTGACGCAGGCGGGTGATTTTCTTCACCTTGACGCCTAATTCATCCGCAAGTTCCTCATCCGTGGCTTCGCGACCAAGCAAATGACGCAATCGTGCCTCGGCCTGGCCCAGTTGATAAATTTTGTCAGCCACATGAACTGGCAAACGAATGGTCTTGCCCTGACTGGCGAGCGCACGGCGAATCTGCTGGCGAATCCAGAGTGAGGCATACGTCGAAAGTTTGCCGCCTTTCGCCGGATCAAATCGCTCAACGGCTTTCATCAAGCCGAGGTTTCCTTCATTGATGAGATCCAGCAGCGGCATGCCGAGGTGCTCATACTCCCGGGCGATTTTGACCACGAGGCGAAGGTTAGCACGAATCATCAACTCCCGGGCATTCGCATCTCCATTCTTGATTCGGCTAGCCAGCAACACTTCCTCTTGGGGAGTGAGCAATCGCACAGCGGCGGCATCCCTCATGTAGAGCGCCAACAATGAATCATCGGATTGCAGCCCGCCGCTTGGCAGTTCCTTGCCTTTCAGTGTCCCAATTTGAATATCTCCGCGAAATTCCCGCTCGAGCATGGCAGTGACGGGAACATCAGGCTGTTGACGGTGCTGCTTCTTGGGTAAGCGAAAATTTCGTCCCGTTGCCGCCTTCGCCATCAAATCACTACCGCGATGCCGGTCTCGATTATCACCCCGACCCACGGATCGAGAACTCGACTCAAGTGCACACGGAACGCTTATCATGTCTATATCTTGTCTCACATGTAGAATGATTGTCAAATGTTTGTTTATCTTTTCAAAGGAAGGAGTAACACATTTCTAAGACATTCCCCCATTGGCACATACCAACACACGCAGCAATCGGATCGATTCTATATTTGCTTCTGTTCACTTTTTGTCTATTACTTCACCATGATCGATATGCAGCACACGATTCGGATCGCCGCAAAGCGTTCAGGGCTATCTCCTCACGTAATCAGGGTCTGGGAGAAACGTTACGATGCGGTATCGCCGGACCGGACCGATACCAATCGGCGACGCTACAGTGACGCGGAAATTGAAAGACTGACCCTGCTGCGGTTGGCGACGGAAGCAGGCCACACAATAAGCAGCGTTGCCCAAGCGCCTACTGATAAGCTGCGCACACTCCTCACAGACGCGCCCGCCGCAAATCCCCTGCCCGCTCGCAAAACAAAAACTGGCACTGAATCACCTGCTGAAATCGAATCTGCCCTGGCAGCAATCCGCGAATTAAACGCGCAGGAATTGGAAGCCATCCTTGGACGCGCCGCTTTACGCTACGGTCAACACGGTTTGCTTGAAAACGTTGTCGCCCGCCTTGCGGCATTGGTCGGCGAGCGCTGGCGGGCGGGCGACTTGACCGCGGCGCACGAACATTTCGCGAGTGCTGTCATCAGAAACTACCTGATGCGTAACGCGAGACCTTACGCGCAGAATGGCAACAGCCCTTTGGTAGTGGTGGCCACGCCAGCGGGGCAATTGCACGAACTGGGAGCGGTTATGGCCGCCGCCGCCGCGAACGATCTGGGCTGGCAGGTGATTTATCTTGGCACAAGCCTTCCTGCGGCCGAGATCGCAGGAGCGGTATTACAAAACCGGGCCCGGGTAGTCGCCCTCAGCCTGGTTTTTCCGGGCGACGACCCCAGCATGCCGTTGGAGTTGGAAAACTTGAGGAAGCTGTTGCCGGCGGAAACGCAACTGGTCGTCGGGGGGCGGGCGGCGGAATCCTATGCGCCAACATTGACGCACTTGGGCATTACGCACACGCGAACCCTGGGAGACTTTTACGAATTGCTCGTACGACTGCGCCTACCCCGAAAGTAATGCGGGGCGTCACAATAATGCGG
>CAYWCK010000416.1:0-4750 GCA_964456685.1 uncultured Bifidobacteriaceae bacterium
TTCTTCCTCTCAGGCTTTTGCGGATTACTTTACCAGGTGGTGTGGACGCGGCTGACGTTTGCGAAGTTCGGCATCATCACTCCGGTAATGTCCATTGTCATCTCGGCGTTCATGCTGGGACTGGCACTGGGTTCGTGGTTTGGCGGACGAATCATCGGGCAACTCAGCGCGGCCACCGGGCGCTCGGCGGCCCTGTTCTACGGACTGGCCGAAGCAGGCATCGGACTGAGCGCGTTCGCCGTGCCGCGGCTTTTTGAAATCGGCGAGCAATGGTTGCGGCAGGCGGGGGAAAGCAACTCGAACACGTACTTGTGGCAATCGGCGGGAGTTATCGCGCTCGCCTTGCTGCCCTGGTGCGTGTGCATGGGGACGACCTTTCCGTTCATGATGGCGTACGTGCGCGAACGGTCTCCGGCGGCCAGTGCCGCCAGTTTCAGTTTCCTCTACCTCGCCAATGTCATTGGCGCAATGACGGGCACGGTATTGACGGCCGTGGCGTTGATCGAGTGCCTGGGTTTCCGCCGCACTTTGATGGTGGGCGCGATCGCGAATTTCGCCGTGGCTGCCTGCGCGTTTTGGTTGGCCGGGCGCTCCACCGCGATTCCCAATTCCCAACAAAGCGCATCGGTTGCCGAGCCCGACAGCCCCGCCCCCAAGCATTCACGCTGGCTCGCTGCCTTCCTTTTCACGACCGGCTTCGTTTCGATGGCGATGGAAGTAGTTTGGATGCGCGCGTTCACGCCCTATTTGAAAACGCAGGTATATTCCTTCGCACTGGTGTTGTTCGTGTATTTGCTGGCCACGTGCCTGGGCTCGGCACTCTACCGGCGGGATCTGCAACAGGACTCCCGTTGGTCCATGGGCACGGTTGCCGGATGGCTGATCGCCGCGGCTTTATTGCCCGTCGTATTGAACGATCCGCGCTGGCTCGGCGCAACCTCGGGCATGAAGGTGATTCCGTGGGGCGCGTTGAAAGTGCTGGCGAGCATCTGTCCATTTTGTTTCCTGCTGGGATATTTGAGTCCGCAGTTGATTGACGTTTACGCGGGTGGCCATCCACGCGGCGCGGGGCGGGCGTACGCCTTGAACGTGATCGGCTGCATCCTCGGACCGTTGCTGGCATCGTACCTCCTGTTGCCCAATCTTGGGGTGCGGGTTTCGCTGGTGCTGCTCGCCGTACCGTTGGTGGTGTTTGGCCTCAAGACCCTCCCGGAAATGGCGCGGTCGCAGCGCCTGTGGGCGGCGGTATTGGCGGCGGCACTTTTCCTGACGTCGCTGAGCGTTTCCCGAAGTGTGGAGGAGAACGTCCAACAACTCGATGCCCACGCGCAGATCCGGCGGGACCACGCGGCCACCACCATTTCCGTCGGCACCGGCATGGAGCGTCTGCTGCTGGTCAACGGCGTCGGCATGACCCTGCTGACCCCGGTCACGAAATGCATGGCGCACCTTTCGTTGGGCTTTCATCGCGGCGCGGCGGATTCGGTCCTGGTGATCTGTTTCGGCATGGGCACTTCCTTTCGTTCCGCGTTGAGCTGGGACGTGGAGACGACGGCGGTAGAGCTGGTGCCGGGCGTGGTGGATGCGTTCGAATTCTATCACGAGGATGCTCAAACCTGGCGGCGCCATCCGAAAGCGCACATCGTCGTGGATGATGGCCGACGCTTTCTGAATCGCTCCACCAACCAATACGACATCATTCTACTGGATCCGCCGCCACCGGTGGAAGCGGCCGGCTCCAGCCTGCTCTACTCGAAAGAATTTTACGCGCTCGCTCAGCGGCGGCTCAAACCCGGCGGCATTCTTCAAGCCTGGTATCCAGACGCGCCGTCGGTCACACGCGAAGCCGTGGCGCGTGCGTTACAGCTATCATTTGCGCACGTGAAGGCGCTGTATCCAGTGGACGGCGGCGGCGTCCACTTCCTCGCCTCAGCGGAGCCTTTCCCAGAATTGACCGTGGACGAGTGGCTCGCTCGCTTGCCGGCGAAAGCGAAGCAGGATTTGTTGGAATGGAATCCCGAAAAGGATTTGCGCCAGTGGTGCGAGCCCATCTTCACGAATCAGGTGAATTTCACTTCCTTGGTGGCAGCCAATCCCCGTGTCTGCGTCACGGACGATCAGCCGTTTAACGAATATTACCTGCTCCGCAAAACCGGTTTGCTCTTGGTGCGCCCCAGCAGTCCGTCAGCAAAGTAAATTTTACCCCTCCGACTTCGGTGCTTCCGATCCAGAGCGCCGACGACCGCACGCACGACTGAGCGCGTTGAGGAGGGAAACCACCTTCTCCCGCGTGCACTCACCCAGCAGACAAATCTGCACGCAGTTGCGCTGCCGCAAGTATTCACTGTTGTAGCTGAGCAGATAACCAGCTTCCTGCATCGCATCGCCAAACTTCACCGAGCCAATGTCCGGCGGCAACGCCAGTGTGACGATCGCCGGCGAAGTTTGCGCTTCGCTGCCGAGAAGATTCACACCGAGTTCTGGCAGCCGTTCGCGCAGCAGCGCGCCCAATTCGGCGAGCCCGGCGAAGCGTCGTTCCCAATCCACCCGGCGCACCGCCGCGTGCAACGCATGCAACAAATTCGACGAGAAAGTAAATGGAATGCCCTGTTGCTCGTGATAAAAACCCAGATCGAGATAGCGCGGCAACCGGTCGGGAGCAGACGTGATCTCGTGATTGTGAAACACCATGGCGATGCCGGGATAAGCGCGCAGCCCCTTGCCGCTGGCACAACTGGCGAGGTAAACGTCCCGCAGGTCCACCGGCACAACGCCAATGCTGCTGATGCAATCCACGCACAGTTTCACGCCCTGCGCGGCGCAGAGCGACTTGAATGACTCCAGATCGTTGAGCACACCGGTGGACGTTTCACAATGCGTAAACCAAAGCCAGCCCGGCTTCGCGCGCCCCTTCAGGCGTTGTTCCACGGCGGCAAGATCAAACGGCTTGCCCCATTCATATTCCAGCGTGTCGAACTTCAACTGGAAGCGGCGGGATTGTTCGATGAGCCGGCTACCAAACTCACCGTTGCTGAGCACGAGACCTTTCGTTTCCAGCCGTGAAATCTGCGCGCCAATGGCATCGTTGGCCAGCGTGCCGGAGCCGAAGAGCAACTGCACATGCCGCGCTCCGGTGAGTAAACACAAGGTTTCGCGGGTGGCTTTGAAATCGGCCTTGAAGCAATCCGCCCGATGCGACTCGGGCGCCTGCTCAAAAGCCCGGCGAACTTCGCGACGTACCGCTACCGGTCCCGGGAGAAAATTAGTGGCACTGGGCTGAAACGACCGCGCGGGTGAGGCACGCAGAAATTCGCGCGCCGTGACCTCGAAGGTTTCGAGCGTGACATACATCGGCTGGAATTGCGCGTCGCCCGTGCCGACCAGGGGACCAAACGGGACAAAGCCGAGGTGCTGGTACAATTTCAACTGCCGCGTCGTGCCGGAAATAATGGCGAGGTCGTAGCCTTTCTCGATGCCGTGCTGCCAAAGCAAAGCCAGGATACCCGCGAGCACCTGACCGCCGCGCGCGCCGCGAAACTTCTTCTCAATGGCCAGCAGGCGAATTTCACAAATTCGCCGGTCGGCCGGCAGATAGGTGTTTAGATCCGGCAGCTTTTGGTCCAGGGAAAAAGGACGGCTGCCGCGCACCGCGAGCATGCCGACGAGCTTTTGCTCGGCGAGACAAATCAGGTAGGTGTTCTCCGCGTGAAATTTGTCCACCAAACGCTGCGTTGGTGAAGCGTGGTGTTGCGGGATTTCCTCGACGAACGTCTTGTAATTGAGCCGGTGGATTTGCTCGAATTCCCAATCCTCGTTGGCAGTTTTGAAGACCAGTGGTTCGCGAGAGTTTGTCATGATTCCGTCCGTTCCGATTTACGCTTGAGTTGTCGTCGCGCGGCCAGCGCGGGAATTTCCTCTGTCAGATTGTTGCGGTGGGCAAACAGCACCATCGCGGCAAGGGTGGTGAACAAGCCGAGTTCAATCCAGTCGCGATGCAGCCAGAACCCCGCTGGCGGCAGACACAAAAAGCCAAACAGACCCGGCAGCACAGTTTTGCGCACAACGAGCAGGCAGCAGGCGAATACCGCCACATAAACCAGCGCCAATCGCCAATCATAGATGCACAGGGCGCCGAGCGAAGTCGCGACACCCTTGCCGCCGCGAAAGCGCAGTTGCGCCGGCCAGATGTGGCCCGCCACCACCGCCAGCGAAGCGAGCAGAGTAATCTCCTGATCGTGAAAAAATTTCCGCGCGGCCCAGATGGCGAGCACGCCTTTGAAAACATCGCCCAGCGTGGTAATGACAAATCCAGTCTTGCCCAGGACACGGCTGACGTTGCGCGCGCCGACGCTGCCGCTGGCCACGGTGCGAATATCGGTTCCTTTGAGCGCCCGAACGAGGTAGTAACCGGTGGAGAAGCAGCCCAGCACATAGGCGCCAGCCGCGGCGAGACACGCATCGTTCCAGTTCGTCACCCTTAATTGTTCCAGCCAGGACATTTTGTTGTATCGACCACCGGTTCTTTGAGTGCGACGCGGAAACTTTAACCTGCGCCTCTGGAGGGGGGAACTAAAATGTTTTTGAACTGCTTCGAATTCCTCAATGTCCAAACGACGTCCAAGTGTTTGCTCGCCGTAACGGGTGCAAACCGGCAGCATGACGACTATGACCGCCCTCCGAAATGGCTGGCTAGGTGTTTGGCTGGGAGTGATGGCATCGGCAACTGCGGCTGACCGTTTGCCGTCGCTCG
>CAYWCK010000417.1:0-4726 GCA_964456685.1 uncultured Bifidobacteriaceae bacterium
GTTCATCGGCCATTCTTCAAGCAATGGTGTGGATTGGCAGTACGTCTGGTTCTCGACTGTGGCGATGTCCAATCAGGTTCACATTGGTTTGGCGGTGACCGCGCATCAGTACAGCCAGATGGCCACCGGAAGTTTTGACAACGTCGCCATCACGGGATTGTCGCCGCTGACCGGGGTGTGGCCGCTCTCCGGACCGAAGCTTTTCCTCGGCGGCGACGGCGCGAACGTGGCGGAGTTCAATCGCGTGGGCGGCTTCAAATTCCTCGTCGCCGGCCCCGTAGCCGACCAGTTCCTGATCAAATCAACCAGCAATATCGCCGTGCCTTTCAGTTCCTGGGATCCGCTCGTGACGGTCACCAACGACCTCGGTGTCTCGGTGATCGTTGATCCACAGGCGCGGACGAACACGCTGCACTTCTATCGAGTGCAGCGGGTCGGCCCGTAAATACCTGTATTTATGTGTGGGGCGGATAGCGGCGCTTTCCAGCGGCTGAGCTGAGTCAGCAGCCTGACGCGTATTGCTTGCGCCAAAGCAATTCGCCGGCACACAGAACATTTTTTAGCTGCCTCCGAGGGGTGCAGGCTGAGCACCATCACCGCGTTGACGATTGCCCCGACTCCTCGCATAGTATCGCGGTGTCTGTCACCCTCGTATCAATCTTTAACTCATTGGTCAGCCCGTGTGCCTTGGCCAATCCTGCTTAGAGTCTTTACCTCGCGATGAACCTCAAACAACTCACCCAGCAAGTCCGCGCCGGAAAGATTGACACGGTTATTGTCGCCCTGGCCGATCCTTTCGGCCGGCTCGTCGGCAAACGTTTTCGCGCGGAGCTGTTCCTCGACTCGGTCGCCAAGCATGGAACGCACGGCTGCAATTATCTGCTCACCGTCAACCTGGACATGGATCCGCTCGACGGGTTCAAGGTCGCCAACTGGGCAGCGGGGTTCGGCGACTTCTCGTTTCAACCCGACCTGAACACGCTGCGCATCATTCCGTGGCAGGCCGCGACGGCGATGGTGATTTGCGACCACGTGCGGCACGACGGCGCCTATGTGGCGGAGTCGCCGCGCTCGGTGTTGCGGGCGCAACTGGCGCAGTTGAAGAAACTGGGCCTGACCTGTTTCTGCGCGAGCGAGCTGGAGTTCTACCTGTTCAATCAGACGTATCACTCGGCGTTCGAATCGGGCTATCGCAATCTGCAGCCAGCGAGCGATTACCGGATTGATTATCACTTGATGCAGCCGACGCGGGACGAACCGCTCATGCGCGCGATCCGCAACAACATGACCGCCGCGCGCGTGCCAGTGGAAAGCAGCAAAGGCGAGTGGAGTCGCGGGCAGCACGAGATCAATTTCATCTATGACGAGCCGCTCGCGATGGCCGACATGCACGTGCTGTTCAAGCAAGGCGTGAAGGAAATGGCCGAGCAGTCGGGCAAGGCGATTTCGTTCATGGCGAAGTATGCGCCGAGCGAGGCGGGCAACTCGTGCCACATCCACATGAGCATTTGGAAGGGCGGGCGGAGTCTTTTCCCCGATGCGAAGGGACAAGGCGGCTCGAAGTTCTTCCGGCAATTCCTCGGCGGTTTGATCAAGTATTCGCCGGAGCTGTGCCTGTTCTTCGGCCCGACGATCAACAGTTACAAGCGCTACCAACCGGGCAGTTGGGCGCCAACACGCATGGCCTGGGCAGTGGACAATCGCACGGTCGGTTTCCGCGTGGTGGGGCATGGCAATGGCTTCCGCATCGAGAACCGGATGCCGGGTGCGGATGCGAATCCTTACCTGGCGTTTGCCGCGATGATCGCCGCCGGCATGGCCGGTGTGAAGGAAGGGCTCGATTGCGGCAACGAGTATCTGGGCAATGCATACATTGATCCGAAACTCGCGCGCCTGCCGAGCAGCCTGGCTGAGGCCGCAGAGTTGTTCAGCAAATCCAAACTCGCCCGCGCCGCGCTGGGCGACGCGGTCGTGGATTACTATGTTCATCACGCGCGGCTCGAGGTCGAGGCTTTCAACAACGCCGTGACCGACTGGGAGAAACAGCGTTACTTCGAGCAAATCTGAGCCGCGAACCCGCACCGACATGCAAGCCACTGCAACGCCCGCCAACGGCCCGAACGCTGACGAACAACATTTGCGCTCCTGGCAGACGCGCATCTTCTGGCTGCTGTGGAGCGCCTACGCGGCCTACTACCTCTGCCGGGTAAATTTCGCCGTTGCGCAACCGCTGATCCTCAAAGAATTCCCGACCTGGACCAGCGCGCAAATCGGTACGATTCCATCGACCTACGCCATTTTCTACGCCATCGGTCAGATGGTGAACGGCACGCTGTGCGCCCGCTTCGGCACGCGTCGGATGATCACGGTCGCGCTGCTGTTTGCGGCGACGACCAATTTGCTGTTCTCATTTGCGACCTCGTTCAACGCCATGCTCGTGCTGTGGGCAATCAATGGTTGCGCGCAATCGGCGGGTTGGTCGCTCATCATTCAGACCATCGCGAACTGGACCACGTCCAAGCGGCGCGGCACGGTGGTCGGGCTCATCTCGACCTGCTACACCGTCGGCAACGTCCTCTCGTGGCTGCTGGCCGGGCAGCTTTGCGAATCGGTCGGCTGGCGCGCGGCGTTTTGGGTGCCGAGCTTGATTCTATTCCCGCTGGCGCTCGTCTTCTACACCTTCCTGCGCAACTCGCCCGAGGAAGCCGGCCTGCCGCCGGTGCGCGACGACGGACACGATCATACGCCCGCCAAGGACAAGGCAGCCAGCACCACTGCTCCAGCGGAGCTATCCACGGCGGAGATTTTCCGAATCACTTTCTCCAATCGCATCCTGTGGATTCTCGGCATCGGATTCTTCTGCATGAACGCAGTGCGGTATTCGTTCATGAACTGGAGCGTGCAATACATGGCGGACTTTCAGGGCCGCACGATCAAAGGCAGCGCGTTCACCGCTGTGGCGATTCCGCTCATCGGTTCGCTCGGCGCCATCACCGCCGGTTGGATGTCGGACACGCTTTTCAACAAACGCCGCGCGCCCGTTTGCGCGATCATGCAGGTCGGACTCGCGATCGTTTGCGTCTGCTTCACGTTCGTGCCGAAGGGCGAATGGATCATCGCCACCGCGATGCTGGGCCTGGCGGGCTTCATGATTTACGGCCCGGACATGTTGATGAGCGGCGCGGCGACGATTGACGTCAGTCATCCGCGCGCCGCCTCGATCGCGACCGGCTTCACGATGTGCCTCGGCGCGCTCGGCTCGATTTTCTCTGGCGCGGGCATCGGCTGGCTTAAGGATATGGCGAAGGGCGATTGGAATCTCGTCTTCTACGTGCTCACGGGACTAGTGCTCGTGTCCGCGGCGTTCATGGTTTCCATCTGGAACGCGCGGCCGAAGGGAGCGAAGTAAATGGCAAAGCAAAAAACTGCGGCATCCGGTTGCCGACTGACGGGACCGGGCTGGAATCCCAAGACGCGGCGCGCATTGGAGCGATTGATTGACCGCGGCGCGGGCAAAAATCTGCCGGTCGTTTTCGACTTCGACAACACGCTCGTTTGTGGCGACGTCGGCGAAGCGACGCTTGCCGTGCTGATTCGCGACGGGATCGTGAAGCCAGCGAAGTTGCCCGCGACATTCAGTCCATCGTTTCAGCTGCGGGACGGCAAGCGCGTCAGCCTGAAATCCAGCGTGGATGCGACTGCGTATTACGATGCCTTCCTCGCGCCCACAATCCACGGCGACGCCGACCTCACGCCGCTCGCGAACGGTTACGCTTGGGCAGTCGAAGTGATGCAAGGCTTGCGCGTCTCCGACGTCACGCGCGCGACGCGCATCGCCTGCGCGCACGCGAAACCACCACACGACGGCTTCATCGAAGTCACACCCGGCAAGACACGCTTCCCCGCGCCCTACTTTTATCCCGAAATGGTGGAGTTGATCGCCGCGCTGCTGCGAAATGATTTCGACGTGTGGATCGTTTCGGCCAGCAACGCCTGGAGTGTGCGCTGGATGGTGTTGAACGAATTGAATCCGCGCCTGCGTCAGCAGGGTTGCAAGCGCGGCCTGACCGCCGACCACGTCATCGGTATCACCACGCTGTTGACTGATCGTCGGGACGCACTTTACAAAGACAATCTTTTGCTGAAGGAAAATCCCGATTACGCGAAACTGGACGAGGAGGTTTTAAGAAGTTTCCGCCTCACCAGCCGCCTGCATTTTCCGGTTTCGACCTACTCGGGGAAAATCGCGGCGATCTTCGATCACCTCGGTCGTCCGCCCTATCTCTGCGTCGGCGACAGCCCGGGCGATCTGCCGATGCTCGCCTACAGTCAACACCGCCTGTGGATCGCGCGCGTGGACAAGACCGGCTACCAGCAACGACAGTCTGAGGTGATGCGCCAGAGCGGGGGAAGGAATTGGCTAATTCAGACGACGCGGACTAAAGGTCGCCCCGGATTCTTTGCATCACCTTAATCCGTCACGGTTGGCCTGCTTTCCAAGCAGAGCAACTGCAGGATCGCGTCAACCGAATCCAAAAACCGCTTTGACAAGCGGCCAAAAATCGTGTCTCTTGTGCCTGCATTAAGTGAAAACCGCGATGACAACCAAGCAGACCAGCGTGCGCGTCAATGGATGCATGTCCATTTGGCAGCACATGTTTCTGCCTTCTGGCTTCGCGGGTGGTGATTCGTAACAGATACCAAAAGATTTCGAAAAACCCGCGAT
>CAYWCK010000418.1:0-4726 GCA_964456685.1 uncultured Bifidobacteriaceae bacterium
ATCGCTTTTTCTGGAGCGAGTATTGCGACTGGTATGTCGAGGCGAGCAAGGCGGTCTTGTCCAGTAGCAGCCGAGGTAACGAGGCTCAAACTGGAGAGATTGAAAAAAGTCAGAGCCTCCTCACGTCGGCTGCTACGGAAGCGAGGAAGGCGAACACGCTCGCCGTGATGGACTTCGTGCTGAGCCACACGCTGCGGTTGTTCCATCCGTTCCTGCCGTTCATCACGGAAGAACTCTGGCACGGCATGGGTTATTCCACCGACATGCCGGAGAATCAGGGCGGCAAGACGATCATGAACGCGCCGTGGCCGAAGGCGTTTGATCAGGATTTTCGCGACGCCTACTCGCTGGACGATTGCTACCTGGAATTCGCGAATCAGAAATACGAAGTCGTGACGCAAGGCCGCAACCTGCGTCGCATCGGCAACATTCAGTCGGGCAAAAAGGTGAAGTTCGTGTTGAAGCCGAATCGCGAAATGCTGCCGCACGACTTGGAAGTGATCAAAATCCTACTCAACGCGGAGGCGATTGAGGTCAACGAACAATACGCCGCCAAGAAAGGCACGCCCACGGCCATCACGCCGCTGGGCGAATTGTTCCTGCCGCTGGAAGGGCACGTCGATCACGCCGCCGAAATCGCACGCCTCACGAAGGAGCGCGAAAAAATTCAGGCCGAGATCGTGAAGGTGGAGCAAAAGCTCGCCAACCCGGCCTTCGCCCAGAAAGTTCCGGCCAGCGTGTTGCAGGAACATCAGCAACGCCTCGTGGACTGGCAGGGCAAGTTGGCGCACGTGATCGAGGCGCTCAAGGCGTTCGAAGGCTGAGGTGCGCGTGAAGCGGCATTGCCTCGCCCTGCTCTTCTGGCTGGGATTCTTCCAGCTCACTCACGGGCAAACCAACAATCCAACGCACGAAGGCAAGACGGTCGAGGAATGGTTTCGCGTGTATGTGAGCGGCGCGGGCACGCGTCCGCCGGCGAATTTCCATTCGGTGCGCAACGGCGAGTTCTTCCTGCTCCCGACCATGAAGCTGGAAGCGGACCCGGCGTGGGCGGCCTTCCAGAATTTCGGCACCAACGCGGTGCCATTCCTGACGCAAAAACTGTCGGTCCGCACAAATGAATCCGCGCAAATCCATCTGGAGCGACGACAGGCGGTTGAGTTGCTGCATCGTCTCGGGCCGTGCGCGCGTCCGGCCGGCCCGGCGTTACTCGCGTTGCTGCCCGCCGCGACCGAGCAATTGAATGAGGAGATTTGCGGTGCGGCTCATGCGGTCCACACGGACGCACAGCTCATCACCCAGTTCCTGCTTCATTCGCCCAGCACGCAGGGGGCAGCGGAGTTCATCGGCTTTGCGAAAAGGCTGGGCTGGAGCGGCGCGGAGGTGGCGCAGCGTCTCGGCGCCACGCTGACTTCCACCAATCGCGAACTCGCGCAGGCAGCGATGACACTGCTGCAAAATGCCGGAGTGGGCGCGGCGCCGGCGGTGGATCACATCGCCGCCGCCTTGCAGAGCAAGGATCAGGAACTGCGCTACCTGGCTGTGCGTTGCCTCGCCGGGCCGCTCACGAACGCGCCCGCCGCCCGGCAAGCGTTGCACGGGGTGGCGGAGGATGCCAATCCCATGGTCCGCAACGTGGCGCGGCGCGCCTTGGCTTTAGGTCCGTGAGCCGGGCGCCGAGATGACGATTGACCAGGCGGCAAGCGGGCGTTAATACACGTCTGCCGCCATGAAACCGAAGCGACTGCTCCTCGCGGGACTGCTGTTGTCGTTGCTCGCGGTCGTGGCCGTGTTGGTTTGGGCGGGGCGTCGCCCCGAACCGACGTATCGCGGCAAACCGCTCAGCGCCTGGTTCAAGGCTTACGCGGGAACACCCGTACAGACCCTCGCCCCGCCGATCGCAGCCCGCCCGTTCTTCACCACCAACCCGCCCACGTGGATCACGGCAACCAACCGCGGGCGATTCATTGTGTTCAGCAACCAAATGGGCTGGGTGATCATTACCAACCAAATCTACTCCCCTGCTCCACCGACAAAGCCGTCCGCGGATGATCCGTGGCTGGCGATTCAAGCGATCGGTTCGAATGCCGCGCCTTTTCTGGCGGCGCAAATGCGGCACGGCCGTTCGGAAAAATTCTATGAACGCAATTTCACCAATTTGCCTGCCTTCCTGCAGAAGCAACTGTCACATCCCGACGAACGCTGGTTGCGCCGCATGCGGGCAATAGACCTTGCCAACCGGCTGGGTTACGCCGCCAACGCCACCGCCCCGGCCTTGCTGCAATTGCTCTACGAAACGGATCCGCGCACGCTTGGACCGGTCATGTCCGCACTGCGCAGCGTGCGGGCCGAGCGCGTGGATGTGGCGGAGGTGATCCTGCGACTTGGAGTCGAAAATCGCTTTAGGGAAGTCTTCCGCGTGGCTGGGGAGATGGGTTGGAAGGACCGGGAAGTCGCCAAGCTGCTCGGGAAGATTCTGACCGGACCGGATCCCACGTTGCATTACGACGCCATTCGCCTGCTTGAATCAGCCGGCGTCCGGGCCCGGCCGGCGGCGGATGCGATCATCGCCTCGCTGGGCCACAAAGATTCCGAGATTCGTTACCTGTCGGCGCGCGCGTTGGAGCAAATCGCGAGGGACATTCCGCCCGAAGAACGCCCGGCCCTCGAAGCCCAACTGCGCATCGCCGCGACCGATTCGAGCATCATCGTCAGTAACGTCGCCCGCCGGGTGCTGGCCCGTTTGCAAGGCCAGGAAGTCCCCTCGCCGTACGCGCCGTGAATCGCCCGCATTCGCCGCTGCACGGTTACGTTGTTTCCCGACTCGACCACAGCCACGCAACGCCCTAACTTCCGCGCGCGTGGACCACGGACTGATCATTGATGTCGCCCTGTGCATTATTGCCGCCTGGGTGGTGGCAGTGATCTGCCAGGTCGCGCGGCAACCGTTGCTCATTGCGTACCTCGTGGCCGGTTTTGCCATCGGGCCGCACGGTTTCCGCTGGATCATCAAGGAACATTCCGTCCAGACCATCTCCGAGATCGGGTTGATTCTGCTGCTGTTTCTCATCGGGCTGGAAATGGATTTGAAGAAAATGCTCGGCTCCGGCCGCGTCATTTTCCTGACCGCACTGGCGCAAATCTTCGGCTGCGTTGGCCTCGGGTGGTTGTTCTTCAAATTGCTGGGCCCGGCCAATTCCTGGCTCGAAGCGCTCTACCTCGGCGTCGCGGCCGCGATGAGCAGCACGGTCATCATCGTCAAAATTCTCTACGACAAACGCGAACTCGAAACGCTGGTCGGCCGCATCACGGTGGGCGTGCTGGTGTTGCAGGACGTTTTCGTGATCCTGTTTCTGGCGGTCCAGCCGAACCTGAAGGATCCGGCGCTGACACCCCTGGCGATAGCGTTGGGCAAGGTGTTGCTGCTGGTGGGGGTGGCCTACGTGGTCAGCCGCTGGTTGTTGCCGCCGATATTCAAGTTTGTTTCCCGCCAGCCGGAGCTGGTGCTCGTCGGCGCGCTGGCCTGGTGTTTTGCGATGGCAGGTTTCGCCGATTACCTCGGGCTCTCGCGCGAGATGGGCGCGCTGATCGCGGGCGTCATGGTCTCCACGTTTCCCTACACGCTCGACGTCGTCGCCCGCGTCACCAGCATCCGCGATTTCTTCGTAACGCTCTTCTTCGTGGCCTTGGGCATGACGATCCCGCAGCCGACATGGGGATTGCTGGGCTGGATGCTGGTGGTGAGCCTGTTCGTTGTGGGCAGCCGCCTGGTGACGGTTTTCCCGTTGCTTTACAGAATGAAACTGGGCCATCGCGTCAGCCTTCTGCCCGCGGTGAATCTCTGCCAGATCAGCGAACTCTCGATGGTGCTCCTCGCCATCGGCAAGACGGCGGGCGATGTTTCGGAGCACACGATCAGCGTGGCGGCGTTCGCGTTCGCGTTCCTCGCGGTGGATTCCACCTACGCGATCATGAAGAACGATTTCATCCTGCGCAAAACCTCGCCGTGGCTGACCAAGGTCAATCTCCCGGACCTGCCGCACAGCGAAGCCGATGCCCAGGCGCATGAACATCAGGCGCGGATCTTTATCCTGGGCTTCTCGTGGACCGCCAGTTCGTTGCTGGAGGAAATCTGCCGGGAAAAACCGGCGCTCTTGCGGGACTTGCTGGTGGTGGATTTCAACCCGCAAGTGCGCGAGAAGCTGCGCGCCCGCGAAGTGCGGGTGGTTTATGGCGACATCAGCCAGCGCGACACGCTGCTGCACGCCGGCATCGCGAAAGCGGAGGTGATCGTATGTTCGTTGCCGGACACGGTGCTGAAGGGCGCCAGCAACCGCAAGTTGCTCAAGCAACTTCGTGAATTGAGCCCCACGGCACAGATCATCGTGCACGCGGAAAAAATCGCCGATGTGCCGCAGCTTTATGCCGAAGGCGCGAACTATGTCAGCCTGCCGCGCCTGCTGGAAGCAACGGACCTGCTCGAGGCCCTCGACGCCGCGCAGCACAATCTCCTCGACCAACGTCGCAAGAAGCAGGCAGAGCAACTCGAAGAACGGATCGAGGTAATTCCGTAGCGGCGGATATTTCTTCGGGCGGCTTCCGCCAGGCCCGTACGCGAAGGCGGGATTACTTTCCGGTTTGGCTGACGCGAGATGAGCCAACCACAAACGACTAGAGTGATTCTCGAAAATAATTTCCGGACCCGTGAAGAAAGTTCTGGAACCTT
>CAYWCK010000419.1:0-4717 GCA_964456685.1 uncultured Bifidobacteriaceae bacterium
ACGGTCTTGTGCCGGTCATGCGTCCAGTCCCGCAACTGGTGCAACTGCAAATCCAACAACCCCGCCTGCCGCGCCCGCTTGATGATGCTCTCGTCGAGTGGCCCGGCAAACATTCCGGGGAATAAAGTGAGCACGTCAATTTTCACAGTCGTGCTCCGTTCAACCTCGTGAGAGGACGAGCTACTTCTTGTCCTCGATAATCTCCAGCGAGCAACGCAAACCCTTCTTCGCGCTGCCGGCCAGTAACAAGGAACGGATCGCGTTGATCGTTTGTCCCTGCCGGCCGATAATCTTGCCCACATCCGTCGGATGCAGACGCAATTCGTAAATCGTCATGCCTTCGCGTGCAACCGGCGTGATGCTCACCTCGCCGGGATTCTGCACGAGACCCTTGACGACGTATTCGAGAAAGGCCTGCATGACGAAAAAAGCTTAAGCCGCAGCTTTGCTCGCCTTCTTGATGAAGCTGGCGACAGTGTCGCTCGGCTGCGCACCCTTGCTGAGCCAATACTTGGCGCGCTCCAGATCAAACTTCACATTGTCGCTCTTCTTTTCCGGCCAGTACGTGCCGATTTCCTCGATGAACTTCCCGTCGCGCGGGCTGCGGCCATCGGCCACGACAATGCGAAAAATCGGGTTGTTCTTGGCCCCGATACGCTTCATGCGAATTTTAACTGCCATAAATTCTCTTTCAATCGCCGCCCACCGCGCTGCACCAACAGCACTTGCGGGAGGCTTTCCCGAAAAGGAGCGCAGAGATTAGACATGGAGGGAATTCGTTGCAAGCACTCATTTGGCTCAAAAACCTAGCTTGCCCCCATCCCGAATCGTTGATCTGCTGACGAAAAATGAGCCTTGCACCGCCAGTCGTAGATTTTGTCGCCGAGGTGGCGGGTTTTCGCGGATTTGGCCAACCAACCCGGGAAATCTCCTCGAAACCGGCGGACGGCAACTATCCCACTCCGACCTTCGTCAACGAATTCTGGACCGCCAAGCAAAGGCAGGCAAGTTCGCTCCACGAAGTCTCATATCGCGCCTGCTTCAAGCCACAGCTTCCGCGCTTCTTTATCGAGCGCCTAACCAAACCGGGCGAAGTCGTTTATGACCCATTCATGGGCCGGGGCACAACGCCAGTCGAAGCTGCTCTGCTTGGTCGGTTGCCCTTCGGCAACGACATCAATCCCCTCAGCTTGACCTTCACGCGACCACGGTTGAATCCACCCACGCTGGACGAAGTTGCGGCACGACTGAGCCAAATCAATCTTTCTGACCACGACGAATTCCCTGAAGACTTGCTGGTGTTTTATCATCCGGAAACGCTGCGGGAAATCTGCGCGTTAAAGAAACACTTCCATGCGCATGCCACTCCACAGCCGGACGGCATTGAGGACTGGTTGCGCATGGTGGCGCTCAATCGCCTGACAGGGCATTCGCCAGGATTTTTTTCAGTTTACACGCTGCCGCCCAATCAGGCAGTGAGCCTCACGTCGCAGCGCAAGATCAACGCGAAGCGCAATCAAACGCCGCCGCGACGTGACGTCGCCAAACTCATCCTGAAGAAATCGAAGCAATTGCTCCGCGACTGCACGCCCGGCGTGCGCAAAACCTTGCGCCAAGTGGCCGGAGCGGCCCGGTTGTTAAATTGCCCCGCACATGCCACCACCCAACTCCCTCCGAGCTGCGTTTCACTTGTGGTTACTTCGCCGCCGTTCCTCGATGTGGTTCAATATGCCGACGACAATTGGCTGCGCTGCTGGTTTCTGGGGATAGAACCGAAATCGATCCAACTCACCGTGCCGCGCAAACTGGAAGCTTGGGCCACGGAGATGACCAAGGTCTTTCAGGAACTGTATCGCGTGGTCAAGCCCGGGGGCCACGTCGCTTTTGAAGTTGGTGAAGTCCACGCCGGTAAAACCAGACTGGAAGAAACCGTGCTCCCTTGTGGTGTCGCTGCGGGTTTCGAGCCAGTGATGGTGGTCATCAACGATCAGAAATTCACCAAGACCGCCAACTGCTGGGGCGTGGATAATATGAACAAGGGAACGAATTCAAACCGCATTGTGGTCTTCCGCAAAACGTGAGATGACCCCTCGCCTCATTTGCCTCTTCGCGGCGGGAATAGCGTTGACCGCGCCGGCGCTTGCCGCCGAAAGGACCAACGCGCCGGCGGTCACCGCTCTGGCCGAGTTGGCAAAACCCGCCAGAAAGATTCCCTTCAAAGAAGTCATCCTCGCCACGACGCAACATCGCCTCCTCGATTTCGACACGAACAACCCTGCGCATGTCGCCTTGCATCGAAAAATCTCTGCTGCTGCCAACGCTGCCGCCGCGAAGGCACGCGCGGCAGGTTTATTCGCTGCGCGCGCGAACGAAGCCGGCAATCACATCGAAGCTTTCGTGAAAGCGGCCTTGAATGAGGTCGGGCTTGCGGCCCGGACGCCGGTGACCGCCGCCGGCGCCGCACAGGTAGTCGGCTATCCCGATGTTGAAATCCTCGGCGAGCCGCATTGTTATCTGGAACTGAAAACCTATAGCGCCGCGACCGCGAACACGACCCAGCGTTCGTTCTATTACTCGCCGTCGGAAAACCCAAAGGTCACGCGCGACGCGCTGCACTTGCTCCTCGCTTATGAACTGGAAAGGGCCACGCGTGACGGTCGCACGGCTTTTGTGCCGGTGCATTGGAAGCTCATCACGCTGCAAGATCTGGAAGTGGATTTGAAGTTCGAGTTTAACCAGAGCAATCGCGGGCTTTACGGCAAGGACGCGACCAAGGCATTGTTAGGTGAAGGCGCACTCAAATAGTGCTGCGACGTTGCAAATTGATTTATGAAACGCACCATTCTCAAGCTCGCGACCCTGATCATCGTTTGCGTGACGCTTGTCGCATGCAACAAACCCGCGCCTGAACCGACCGCGAATGTCCCCGCCGCCACCAATTCGATGGCGGCGTCACCGAAGTCGAATCCCGAACTGGAGAAACTTAAAGGCAAATGGGAGCGCCCCGACGGCGGATACGTGCTGGAGGTGCGAAGCGTCGATGCCGAGGGCAAGGTGGACGCCGGGTATTTCAATCCTTCTCCGATCCACGTCGCCCGGGGCCTCGCCTATCGCGAAGCCGGAGCGACCAAGTTGTTCATCGAATTGCGCGATGTAAATTATCCCGGCTGCACTTACAAACTGGAATTTGATCCGAAGACTGATCAGCTGTTCGGCCAATATTATCAGGCCACGATGGATCAAACTTACGAGATCACCTTTGCGCGGATGAAATGAATTTAGCGCGAAGGTTGCGGGAGGTTTTCGCTTGGAAGAAGGGCGGCATTGGTTGATTGCAACCAGATTTGCCGCGCCGACTCGGTCGGCAAATTCCCACCAAGCTGGCTTTCGATTTGCCAAATGCGATAGCGCACGGTGGCTGACCAAAACGGCGCATCTTCCGGAGGAATCTCGAAGGAATAACCCAGCGGATAAACCTGATTGGTGCCGGCGTAAAGATTCAAAACATCTTCACTGCGCAGCAACAAAGGGCTCGCGATAAACCCAGCCGCAAGCATCGCGGGCGGCGCGCGATGTCGCCAATTCCATTGTTGCGTCGAGTCGCGCCAGGTGGCGATCTTGACCACCGCTGGCCGGCTGAAAAAGGTTCGCAGCCGGCCCAGCAAAGTTGGTTGCACGTCCACCTCCAGCCACAGCGGCACGTTGCCGAACTGACTTAGGTCGATGCGGCGGCCGAAGGTTGTCGCGCGCGCTTCCAGCAATTTCAGCTGTGTCGCTCTCAATGCTCCCGCTTTCAGCAGCAAGTACCGCTGCTCTGCCGCAACCGGTGTGTAATTGGCGAGCAACTCGCGCAACAAAAAGGCGTCCTCCAGCACGGGAAACTTCCCATCCATCGCCACAAATTGGAACAGGACAAACTCGGGCCGTGAGGGCGAGCCGTAGAATTCCTCGTTGAGTTTCATCAACGTCGCGTTGCACGCGGCGTAGCTCTGAAACACCGGTCGGGGACGGTAATCCATTTCGTTAAACAGCGCGTAACCCGGATGCTGGCCGTAAACGTCCACCGTGGCCTTGCCGACGATTTCACGGAGGCGCGGCAGTTGCGCTTCGGCCTGATTAGCCGCGATGGTTTCCCGCATGCGTGAGAAGTAGCCCGCCGGGTTGATCAGGCTGCGGACATTTTCCCCGAAGGCGCGGGTCGGCTCGGTCAGGGACTTCGTCAGGCTCGGCAGGTAAAGCGATTCCATCGCTCCCAAGGCGATCAGGCAACCAACCAGTCCACACGCACGCGCCATGAATTTCGCAGCTTGGTTCGCGCTGGGCAAAACCTCCAACGCCAATGCCAGCACCGCAACCGAGCCGAGAAACATTTTCACGTGAAACGGATCCACGCGCACCCATCCGTGCTTCCAAAACGCGTACGTCAACCAGCCCAGAAAAAGCGTGAGCCACAACCGTCGCCAACGCCGGCGCGGCGATGTGGATGTGAACGCCGTGAGCGTCCGCAACAAAACGATTCCCGGCAAACACCACGCCAGTTTCCAACCGGCGGCGCGCACGAATTCCGCGCCCTCCCAGCCCAGCGTGGCGTTGTAGCCTTGAATCATCGCAAGGGAATTCCGGAGATATGCTACCCAATTGCCGAGCCGTTGCCCCGCAAGCACCCAGCCCAGGAAATACGCCGCGAGAAATCCCAGCAACATCGCCAAACCCAACC
>CAYWCK010000420.1:0-4703 GCA_964456685.1 uncultured Bifidobacteriaceae bacterium
GGCTCAGGCGCTCGCATCCGGCCAGATGAAAAATTCCGTGATGGTCAGCCGTCGCGAGTTCGAGCAACGCGCGCCCAAGCGTGATGACGTCCACGGGCGTCCGGACCTCGCGCGCTGGGACGGCGACCGTTCGGTTTTCCTGGAAAGACAAACGCATTTTGGCGAGAAAGGAATTACCGGCGCCGAGAACCGGCAAGCCCACCACCAAAGCCAGGCGCGCGATCACCGCCTGATTTCCCAGCGATGCGACAATTCCTTCCGCCGCGACTTTGGTCTCGGCGTAGAGATTCACCGGCCCCGGCGCGGCTGACTCATCGTAGGGCGCATGCTCGCCATCAAACACGGTATCAGTGGAGCAAAAGATCAGGCGGCTACCAGACTCAGAGCAACATTCGGCCAAACGGCGCGTGAACTCCACGTTTACTTCGCGGGCGGCGGCGGGGTTCGACTGACAAAAATCTATGTCGGCGAGCGCCGCAGTATGAATCACAGCATCCGGTTTGAGCTGGCGAAACAGCTGGCTCAGCCCGGCCGCATCGCGGAAATCCTGGCTGTGCCAGGGTAATCCCGGAATCCCGGCTGGCGGCGCGCTGCGGGAAAGCGCGTGGATTTCGACGCCGCGACTGGCGTTCGCCAGAATGCTGCCGGCCACAAAGCCATTCGCGCCGGTGACGAGAAGTTTGCGATGTACCGCCATGAACACCCAGTTGCCGAACGTTATTTGGAATCACCGCACTGGCTGCGGCACGAATTTGAACGGCTTGGTGTCCGGCACGACCCGCACTTGCGTCGTGAACTTAAACGGGGCCGCCGTGCCGGCGGGAAACGTAAATTCGACGAAGAACGCAGTCCAGCCTTTCGCGGGAATCGGCACTTTGCCCAGATAAACGCCGCCGCCTTGATCACTGAGGGGTGTCGCCTGGTACCGCGGCCCCAGTGTTTCCAAACGGAAATCTCGCGCCGCCGGGTTGGTCGCTTTCCAAAGCGTCACGGCAGTGGGTTTATCCTTGGTCGTCGCCTTGATGGCATCCTCGCCTTCGAGACTCCAATACATGCTGGGCAGCGGGACGTTGTACAACACGGAATTGTAGCAAGCTTCCAGAGTCAGGTAGGCGTCCGAGCCGCGCAATGAATGATCGGCATTCGGCACATAGCGAAGGTACTTCACCCCCGGCAGATCGTTGAAATAAAACTGGGACGAGTCCGGCAGAAAGAACTGATCGCCAGCGGCGTTGATGATGAACTTCGGCATCGTGAGCCGGTCCCGGTACTCGTATGGCTCTTCGATCTTCATCAGCTTCTTGTATTCCGGCGTGCCGTTCCAATCCATGATGCGAAAGGCGGTGTAATCACCGATGGACGGCGCCCAGAACCCATAAGCCGCATAGTGGTGCATCATCGAGGGCTCGATGTTCAACAGGTCAATGACGATGGGGGCGATCCCCACAACTCGCTTGTCCACCGCCGCAGTCGTCCAAGTGGTCCACCCGCGCTTCGAACCTCCGGCTACAAAGAATCCGTCCACCTTGACATTGCCGCCCTCCGCGCCGCCGCAAAAGGCCGTCACCGTGTCCATGGCGCGGACGGCGGATTTAGTCATGGGCAGCCGCGCGGGCCATTTCTCGTCGCCCGTGCGCAGGAACTTGTCCCAAGTGTAAGCGATCAAGGAATCTTCTTTCCTGCCTTCGGTTTCACCGGCAAACACCAGAGGTTGATTCGGCACCATGCGCAGCTCCGTGACGATTGATTTGGTGGCAACGGCGATTTTGATCAGGTCCGGAGTCGCTGACTTGGGCGGTTCGCCGCCATTCGCCCCGCCGGTGATGAAGAGGAGCGACTTCGAAGTCGCCACCGTGTCGGGCCGCACAATCGTCATCCAATGCTTCCACACCGGTCGATCCACTTCTGCGGTGGTGAGCCACGCCTGCGAAGTCATGTCGAGGACGTAGGTGGTGTAACCCTTGCCCGGAATGGCCTCGACGAGGCGGTAAGTGTAGTTGGTGTCCGGGGCGGCGATGTACTTGTCGAGGGCCGTGCGGTTGTCCGCGGCTGCAACCGGCGCGGTAGGTGATTTTGCCACCGGCTCGGGAGGTTTTGGCGACTTGGAGCAACCCCAGACCAAGATGGACACCAATCCAAACAGGACACTTTTTAGGATCCTAGACGAAGTGAGTTTCAAAATTTGCATAGGTTACGGAGTGAAATATTCTAAGACCGTGCTGTCGGCCGAACAATGTCAGCATGGGTAGCCTTTATCGGTTCAAAGTCAACAACATTGCCTGTCCGGCTTCTGAGAAAAACCTGGAAAAGCTTGTTGACTCGCGGGCCAGCTGGAGCAAATATCGCTCTGCGGTTTGTATCCCCATTGGGATGTGTATTTTGGGCATAAATCATAACTAAAACTCAGAACATGCGTAATCACTTCCACTCATTGTGCCTCAGTTTGAGCGCAGCCGTACTCGCGACTCAGTTGTTCATTCCAACCCATGCGAGTGCCGTTTCGGTGACCTACAACGTCGTCGGCGGTAGCAGTAGCTTGACCCTCTCCGGCCAGGCCTTCGGCCTAGCATATGGAGGCCAAGGCGGCAATTCATCCGCTTTAGTGGACAGTTGGACTGGAACTATCACGGGTGACTTGAACGCAGGCGTTTTGACCTTTTCGGGTGGGAGTTCGATTACCGCAGTCCTCCATCCGCTGGGACCTTTTTCGACGTCTCCGCTGTCTGTACCGACGTCGGGGCTAGACAATTATGGAGTGAACGCTTCGGGTTTCGTTACCGGCCTAGGCGTTGCTGTGGTGAATGGAATCTACCGGAACCTGAGTCTGGATATCACGGCGGGTTCGGTCACTTCCGGGTTGGCACCGTCCGGAACGACGCTGACATTCACCGGCACGAGCAAGCTGGACTATGGCATCCTGCTGAATGGGAGTCCGTATCCTCCAGTTGGCGGGGGCAGTTCATCGCTGCTCAACGTGAGCGGAGCCAACACGGCATCAGCTTTGGTTGCACTTGATTCCGGCACAGGTTACGGTTCGACACTGGTGCTTCCGGTGACGTTTCACACCATCGGTTCAAATCGCTTCGAGGACTGGACAGGAACTTTGATAGCGGTGGTTCCAGAACCCTCCTCCCTCGGGCTTTTCGCTCTTGGTTTAACTTCGCTGCTGGCGATTCGAAACCGCAAAGTGCGGTCCTGATCGAGGTAGCCAATCGCGGATTGTTGCCGAGACCGATTCACCCGAGTCGGTCTCGGTTTTTTCCCAGCCGAATCACAGCAGGTCTTTCTGATTACCCCAAACCTTCTCGAACCGAATTTATGAAAACTGACACCAAATTAAACCGAATCAAAGCCGCCTTGGCTGCGTGCGTTGTCGCCAGCGGCTTGGTGGGCCAAGCTCAAAGCTATTACGATTTCGATACTGGGACCGACACAGTCTGGTTGAAATCCACCAATCACCCCTCCACGATCACTTACCCCGCAGATGCGCTAGGAGGTAAAGCCTATCGCCTCCAAGGAACACCACAACTTTCGGGCTCCGACACCAATGCTCGGGTCTTTTGCATTTTTACCAATCGGGCTTACACGAACTTTTATGCTGCGGTGGACGTCGTTTCTTGGAATACCAATCAGGACAGCGACATGGTCGTCGGCTTAATGGCGCGCGTGAATGGCAACAACGCGCTGCCGCCCAGCAGTTTTCTCTATTCCACTGATCCATTGAACCCGGATATCCCCAACGGTCTGAGTTTCAATGTCCGCCTCCATAATAAACGGGTTTATGCCGGACCTGGCAACACTGGTCCCTTGGGCGCCGCTGATCAGATGAGCACGTGGTCGCTGGTCAATGCCTTTGGCACTTTTTATCTCGGCAACCCGTCCGCAGTCACCCAAACCGGTTTTCGTTGGGTGCCGGGTCACGCCTATCGTCTGGTCCTTAGTTGTACCAATAGCTTCGGCGCTTCGCCGACCTATTTCACTTGCAGCATTTATGATCTGAACGACCTAACCACCCCGCTGTTGACCATGACCGGCGATGACAGCTACAACTCAAATCAGCTGTACATTCCGCAATACGGATACGTCGGCATCTTTGCGTATAAACTCGCCAATAATGACTACGACTCGTCCGTCGATGCCACATTCGACAACTTCTACGTGGGCGAGAATCCACCGGCGACCGGCGTCGCGGCTCCGGCCATTCCGCACGGTAAGATCGGCGCGCCGCAGGTAGTGAACCGCGTGCCGGTGTCGTTCAAGAATTTCCATCCAGCAGCTTCCGGGATTTCATTCAACGCCACGACCTTTACCACGACAAATGCGATTAACACTGCCGCCCTGAAGCTGTATCTCAATGGCGCAGATGTTTCCGCCGGACTCCTGGTGTCCGGCCAGACCACCAACGCAAGCGTCAGCTACAGCGGCCTGTCGTCCAACGTCGTCTATGACGCTCGGATTGTAGTTGAGGATGCTCTCGGGCGCAGGACGACCAATGATTGGACCTTTGACACATTCAGCGATGCTTATCTGGCCTCCGCCGCGGTGAAGACGATTGAAGCAGAGGATTACGACTATAATAACGGCCAGTATATTGATAACCCACCCGCCTCCGGGTACGCCAATTACGATGCAGTCAACGACACCGGTACCGTGATCAATAGCGGCAGCGGTTACGTGGATCAAGTTGGCTCTAACGCCAAGTT
>CAYWCK010000421.1:0-4697 GCA_964456685.1 uncultured Bifidobacteriaceae bacterium
TAATGAATTCGATGGGGGGTCGGTTTAAATTCAAATAGCATCCGCGGTTGTTCCTATCGCCTGCGCCGACTGATTCGAGGCCGCCATAGCTGGCGTCAGACCATCGGTATCGGCTGGAATCGTCCGCTCCCAGATTCGCGCCCGAGGCGGCACTGCGTGTGGATGGCCGAACGGAATGTTGGCCGATGCGCGGTTGGGAAATCCCCCCTGACGCGCCAACCTGTTGCTCGCTGCCTGCGGCATCGCCAAACCGCCGCCGACGCAAACCCGTATGTACTTCCACAAACTCACAGCCAATCATCCCAATCCGCGGGTAAGGCGGAAGTGATACGCCAAATTCGTCACTCGGGTATCGGCGGTCGGGCCGGCAACTTAAGCCGAAACTTCAAAACCGGTCGCGCAGGCAACGGGATTCGGTTCGCAAGCTGGCATTGACACCCTTTTTTCGAATTCCTCATCCTCACCGGAAATCGTCGCATGCCAACTCGTTGAGCCAAACATCGTGGATACCCGCACTGCAAAACTCACAACCGCATTGTTGGCCTGGTTTCGGAGCAATGCCCGCGACCTGCCCTGGCGACGCACTCGCGATCCGTACGCCATCTGGGTTTCCGAGATCATGCTCCAGCAAACGCAAGTGAAGACGGTGATCCCTTATTGGGAACGGTGGATGCGCGAGTTGCCAACCGTCCACGCGGCCGCGACAGCTTCCCCTGCCCGGCTGCACAAACTTTGGGAAGGCTTGGGGTATTACTCCCGCGTGCGCAACTTGCAGCGCGCGGCGCAAAAGCTCATGGCTGAGCGCGCGGGCCGGTTTCCGCAAGACCTGCCAGCCATCCTCGAATTGCCTGGAATTGGCCGCTACACGGCGGGGGCGATTTGCAGCATTGCCTTCAATCAACCCACCCCGATTCTCGACGGCAATGTCATCCGCGTGTTGACCCGGATTTTCGGTATCGCCACGAATCCCCGGGAAAAGGAAACCAATGCGCAGCTCTGGAAGCTTGCGGAAGAGTTGGTTCTCCACGCCGCGAACCAGCCGTCCGAGAGCGCGTGCTCGCACCTCAATCAATCGCTGATGGAACTCGGCGCGCTTGTTTGCGTGCCGCGCTCGCCCAACTGTGCCGCCTGTCCGATTCGAGCACTCTGCCAGGCGCGAAAGCAAAATCGCCAAGCTCAAATTCCCAATCTCGACAAGCGCCAAGCCATCACGGCCCGTCGCTTCATTGCGTTTGTGGTCGCGCGGCAAGGTCGCTATTGGGTGCGCCAACGCCCCGAGGGCGTCGTCAACGGTCACCTTTGGGAATTCCCGAATACGGAAGTAACGGCGGAACCCTCCAAGCCGCCCAAGTCAGCAGCGTCGAAACTAGGACTGAAACTCGTCGCGCCCGGCCTCGTTCAAACCATCAAGCACTCGATCACCCGCTATCGCATCACTTTAGAAGTCTGGCGCGCGCAACCAGCCGTGGCGCCTCGGAAAAGCTGCAAGCCTGCCGACCGCTGGTTGACGCTCGAAGAACTCCAGCAACTCGCCTTCACCAGCGCTCATAAAAAAATCCTCGCGCGCCTGGGGACTGCCCCGTGAAGCAGCGTGCGGGAATTCGATTAAGCCCCGCCTGAAAAGCGGGCTTGAAGAAGTTGAAAAATAATCCGCGTTAGGGCTGGGCCGGCGATGGCGGCCGCCCCACCGGTTCGCCAAACGGCGGCCCGACCACCAACACTTTTGCGACGCGCTGCGCTTAAGGCTGCGGCGTGTAACGCAGGTACGGCTTGATCTTCCGCACGCCTTTCGGAAACAGCTTCGCCGCGTCCTCATCCGAGACCGCCGGCAAGACGATACAATCCTCCCCGTGCTTCCAGTTCGCCGGCGTGGCGACCTTGCGTTGCGCGGTGAGTTGGAGCGAATCAATCACGCGCAGGATTTCCATGAAATTGCGCCCCGTGCTCGCCGGATAGGTGATGGTCAGCTTCACCTTCTTGTCTGGCCCGATGATGAAGACCGAGCGCACCGTCGCCGTGTTGTCGGCGTTCGGATGGATCATGTCGTACGCGGTGGAAACCTTCCGCTCCGGATCGGCGATGATCGGGAAATTCATCGTGCACAATTGCGTCTCGTTGATGTCCTTGATCCAGCCGTGATGCGACGGCAGCGCGTCCACGCTCACGGCGATGACCTTCGTGTTGCGCTTCGCGAATTCCTCCTTCAGCTTCGCCACCGCGCCGAGTTCGGTCGTGCACACGGGCGTAAAATCCGCCGGGTGGGAAAACAAGACGCCCCAGCCAGTGCCCAGCCATTGGTGGAACTGAATTTCGCCTTCCGTGGTCTGCGCCGTGAAATCCGGAGCCGTATCGCCTAATCGAATCGCCATAATCGTTTTACTTTCTGTCGTTTGGTTCGCGCCCATGCTACGGAGGTTCTGCCGGCGGGCTCAAGTTCAGATTCAGGGGGCGGCGATGGGAAATCCCCCTGCGGCAGCGGGACGGAAAAATTCTCGCCACTCGATTTCGACCAGATAACCTGAGCCGCGATGCTGTATTTCGACTACAACGCCACCGCGCCGGTGATGCGCGAAGCGCGGGAGGCCTGGCTGCATGCCACGGAGAAGATTCATGGCAATCCTTCCAGCCCGCACGCCTTTGGCGCCGCGGCCAACAAGGCCATGACCGAGGCGCGCGAAAAACTCGCGCACTTTCTCGGCTGCCATCCCACCGATCTCATCTGGACCAGCGGCGCGACCGAGGCCAACAACATGTGCCTCCACCATTTCGCCAACAGCCTCGATGCCAGGACCGAAGTTTGGATCAGCGCCATCGAGCATCCCTGCGTTCACGATTCCGCGAAGCATTATTTCGGCAAACGCGCCAAGCTTATCCCCGTCACCCGCGACGGCGTGGTGGACATCGAATGGTTAACCGTTGAAATGGCTGACACCCGTCCCGGTCTGGTCGCCGTCATGGCCGCCAACAACGAGACCGGCGTCATCCAACCGTGGCGTGAGATTCTCGCCATTTGCCAGACCTACGAAGTCCCGTTCTTTTGCGACGCGGTGCAATGGCTCGGCAAAATGCCCGCGAAAGGCCTGGGCGATTGCGATTACCTCACCGGCGCGGCGCACAAATTCGGCGGCCCGCGCGGCGTGGGCTTCTTGAAAGTGCCGCACAAAAAAGGCACCAGCCCGTTGCTCTTTGGCGGCAAACAGGAACGCGGCCAGCGCGCCGGCACGGAAAACGTCCCGATCATCCTCGCCCTGCTCGCCGCCCTCGAAGTCCGCGAAAAACAAATTCACCAAAGCCAGCATCTGCTCCGCGGCGTGTGGAAGGAGAATTTTGAAAAATGGCTGACGGCCCACGTGCCCGGTTCGACGGTCGTCGGGACGAATGTGCCGCGGCTCTGGAACACCACCTCCGCGCTCATGCCCGAGGGCGGGCAACTCCGCTGGGTCACGCGGCTGGACAAGGCCGGCTTTGCCGTCAGCACAGGTTCAGCCTGCACCACCGGCAAGGAAGAACCTTCCCACGTCCTGAGTGCCATGGGCTACAAGCCGGCGCAAGTGGCCCACGTCCTCCGCTTCAGCGGCGGCTGGGAAACGCACGACGCGGATTGGGAAAAGCTGGCGAAAGGGATCGAAAAAGTTTTCGCCGAAGTGCACGGCGGGAAGTGAACGCGCAGCGTCCGGGAGTGCGGTGTCACTCCACCGCTGACTGGCTCGCCGGCAACCGAAGTGCTCGCCCCAGCTTCAAGTAAACAGCGGCGACAATGAGCCGCAGTGGTGTGATCAGAGAAATGTTTGAACGGCGCGACTTCATACAATTGCTCCCGTAGCTTTCCTTTGGGATTAGGCACTGAGCCATGTAGAGCAATTCAAGCCGGCGGGTACGGAGATGCCCCTCCCTCACCCCGGCCCTCTCCCGCTGGGAGAGGGAGAATCATTCGCCGCCTCCATCAAAGATTCGCTGCCGGAATTGCCCGGCAACAAGGTGCGAAACGGAAGTTGGCCCAATGCTGTCCCCTCTCCCAGCGGGAGAGGGCCAGGGTGAGGGAGAACGCGGCAGTGGCGGAAAACTGCGGCTAGACAATTCATGAAACCGTTGTGGTGCGCCGTCGGCTGCCTTTGGTGGCGGGAAGTTATCGGGCATTTGCTGGGCAAAACAGGCTCGACAAGGACTTGCCGCAAGCGCAGCGTTCAACTCATGAACATGATAGGCTGCAAAACTGTAGGCCTACTTAGATGTTAGGCGGCATCACGCGATGAAAGCATTTTTCGTTTTCCTGTTGGTTGTATCGGTCGTGTTTCCGTTTTACTCGTTCATGACCACGCTGGGAGATTTCGCACACAATCAATACGCGATGCGCGTTGAGCGCCTTGAGGGAACGACTCCCGTGACCAGTCCGAGTGTTCATCTTGGACTGACCAAATCGGAACTTTCCAAATTGGACGAGACTGTCAGCTCGGCATACGGCGCTGCGGTTCGCGACGGCTACCGACTCGGCCGGGCCTACCAGAAGCTTTCGCTACAGAGCCTTGGGCTGGACGTTCTTCTTTTCGTTACGAGCATAGTTGGCCTGACCAAGCTACGCTCTCACAAGACAACTTGAACATGACCATGCCGCCTAACATCAGGATAGGCTGCAAATCCAACGGCTGACCACGCATCGCTGCAGGCTTGCTTCGCTGGCGAAGGAGAGTTACCAGTTT
>CAYWCK010000422.1:0-4682 GCA_964456685.1 uncultured Bifidobacteriaceae bacterium
CAAGCGCGTGCTGGATCACAAGTCAGACATCGCGCTGAGTGTGGACACGCAGTGGCTTGAGCGCTACATGCACCGCACGCAACACCCGCCGAATGACGCGGAAAAAGTCACCGTGCAGAACGGACACGTGACGCGGGTGCATCGCGGCATCGAGCCGAAAGAGGCGCACGGCGAATACACGGGGATTGCGAAATTCACGGCGCGCGGCGCCGATCAATTGCGCGAGCATTTCCACGCGGCCCGGGAGAAGTTTGCGGGCAAGCCGTTTCGCGAAGCGTCGGTGTTCGAGAAGGCATATTTCATTCATCTGCTGCAGGACATGATCGAAGGCGGCACGCGCATGGCCCATGCGGATACGCCGGGCAGCTACATGGAAGTGGACACGCAGCAGGATTTCGAACTGGCGCAAAAAAATTGGAAGGGCGAGTGAGTTCAACCACGAATGAATATGAACAAAAAAGTGCCGCATGTCTTCTGAGGTTGACGGCGCCCCTGATTCCGCTGGAATTGCAACCATGAACACCATGCTGACCCAAGAAGTATGGATGGTTGTTCTTAAGAAATACGCGGCAGCGACAGGCTCGGATAAAATCCTTGTGAACGCGGGCGCCTCTGAAAACCAACTTGTCACGGTTGAAGAGCGGTTGAAGATAAAATTGCCTCCGTCCTATAGGACATTCTTGAGCGCCTGCAATGGTTGGAAGTTTGCTTCGGACATGACTCCGGTCGTCCGTCCCGCTGAAACAATCCGTTGGTTCCGCAAAGAGCACAAAGACTGGTATGAAGCTTATCACATGAGTGCCGAGCCGCTCTCGGTAATGGAAAAAGATTATTTCGATTATGCGAACCAAGACTGTGCCGTTTTTGAAATCAAGCATCTAGCGCAAGCTCTTTGCATCAGTGAAATCGGGGACGATGCCGTCGTTTTGCTCAATCCAATGGTGGTCTGGCCAGATGGAGAATGGGAGGCGTGGTTTTTTTCAAATTCGAGTCCGGGCGCCACCCGCCACCGTTCGTTTGCGGATTGGATGTGTGAAGAACTTGATCAGCCTCTCAAAAGGATTCCGACTCCAGGAGAATTGCCCACGGTTTATCTTGATGCGCCAACCAAGCCGAACCGTCGCATTCGCCGACGTGAAAAAGTGCTCGTGTTGGAAAAGGTTCTGAAAAAACTTAAATCGACGGACGGTTGGGAACGATGCAAGGCGACCGATCAACTTGGGCGGTTGGGCGGAAAGCAGGCCATTGACGCACTTATCGAATCGCTAAATGATCCGATGCCGGAAGTGCGCTGGCATGCTGCCAGTTCCTTGGAGCTTTTGCATCCACCGGAGGCTCTTGAGGCGCTAATCACGGCAGCAGCGGATGGCGAGTTTGGCAAAGCTAATGACAACGCCATTGGAGCTTTGGCTGCATACAATGACGAGCGGAGTGCTCAATTACTTTTGAAGATACTTGAATCCGGCGGTTATTATTCCGGCGTTGCGGGGTATGCCTTGGCAAAGCGCGGGGATGCTCGCGCCATTAAACCAATGTTGGATTCTCTTGTTTCAAAAACTGAAGACCCGTGTGCAACATGGCACGCGTTGACAGAATTTGGAGAAGCTGGTTATGACGCGCTGGAACCTATGATGGCTCATGCCGATGTTGCAATCCGGAAGCGCGCCGAAAAGTGCATCGGGAATCTGGCCTACCTTGCGAAGGATAGAATCATAAGGCGGAAGGCCTTTGACCTTCTCCAACGATGCCTTACGACAGAGACCGACGGGGAACTTCGTCAATCCATCGAATTCTCCGTTAAGTTCACGGCAAAGAAAAATCTTAATACGCGCTAATTGGGTTTAGGTAATTCAAAGGGACAATCACGAGTAAAAAATGGATGAATAAGAAAATTCTTTTCCCCGCTTCCGTCGTCGGCTCACTGCCGCGACCGGCGTTTGTTCTGGATTTGATCAACGACCGGCCGCCGCTGCCGCCGGAAGATTATCAGCGCGAAATGCAGGCCGCCGTGCGCTACGCGGTCGCCATGCAGGAACACGCGGGCATCGACGTGGTGACGGACGGCGAATGGTGGCGCAAGAGTTACATCGGCGTGATTGCCGAACTCGCGCACGGATTCGAACTCGGCACGGCGCCGGATGGAAGACCTTGGACGGTCGTGACCGGGAAGCTGGCACCAAAAAGGCCGGGCTTCATCGCCAACGAAGTGAAATTCCTCAAGACGATCACGAAGAAGCAAACCAAGTCCACCCTGCCCTCGCCGGCGCTGCTGGGTGAACGAATGTGGAACGCGGAGAAGTCGCGCGGCGCTTATCCGAAGCTGGAGGATTTTGTGCGCGCGTGCGTACCCATTTTGCGACGGGAACTGGAGTTGATTCGCGATGCGGGCGCGGACATCGCGCAAATTGACGATCCGCACTTGTGCCTGTTTGTGGATCCGGAAGTGCGCGCAAAATATGCCGATCCGGACGCCGCGGCAGCCTTTGCCACGGACATGGTGAACGAAGTCGTGAGCGGAGTGAGTGGCATCAAGATCGCGGTGCATCTGTGCCGCCGGGCGGGTGCCCGGGTGCGCGGTGAACACGCCCACGGCGGTGGCTACGAACCCATCCTCCCGTTTCTCAACCGGCTTAAAGTCCACCACCTCACGATGGAGTTCACCACACCGGCGGTGGGTGATATGGCGGTGTTCAAGAAGTTGCGCGATGACCTGGAGATCGGCCTTGGCTGTGTGGATGTCGCGCCGGGCAGGGTTGATTCCGCCGAAACGATTGCGGCACGCGTGCGGCAGGCATTGCAATTTCTCGCCCCCGAGCGCATCACGCTCAACCCCGACTGCGGCTTCGCGCCCGGTTCGGGCGCCGTGGTGAGCCTGGATGAGGCCTACCGCAAACTGTGCAACGAAGCCGAGGCGGCGCGGATTTTGCGAGCTGAGTTTGCCTGAACGGGTCGAGTGCATTTACACCCACACACCGGGGTCACCCCGGGGCGGTATTCCGTTTCCACCCTCGCTGTTCAAGTTGCTTGAATTGATTGAACCTTCCTCGTGCAGCGCAGTCCAACGCCGGGAGAATAGGCGTGCAAACAAGCGAGGCGCTGAATAGCTTAAATTTATGGATCTGTTGGAGTACTGGAATTTACAGGAGAAGCCCTTTGAACCGACATGGGACACGCGATTCTTCTTCCAGAGCCGGGATCACGATGAGGCCTTAAATCGCTTAAGCTTCCTCGTCGGCGAACAGACCATGCTCTTCGGGATGATGACCGGCGAGATTGGCTGCGGGAAAACCCTGACGCGGGCCGTATTTACCCAACGGCTGGATCACCGGCGCTTTGCGGTCGTCACGATTGAAAACGCCAGTTTTAGTTTCACCGAATTGCTCAGCCAGGTGTTGCAGGATCTGGACGGCAACCCGCCGGATGCTTCCCAAACCAAATTCGGTCGCGTGGAGCGTTTGAAGGCCGCCGCCGAACGCGTGCACGCCGAACGCCGCCACTTGGTGTTGATCTTCGACGAAGCGCAGGAAATGGCCAGCTCGACGCTCAATGAGCTGAAGTTGCTGACCAATCTTAACCAGCCCGGGCGGCATTACCTTACAATCGTCCTTGTCGGCCAGCCCGAACTCCGCACAATGGTGGCCAAATTACCAGCCATCAACCAGCGAATCAGTTTGCGCTTTCATCTGAACTCGCTCGATCTGGAAGATGCAGTGAACTACATGCGACATCGGCTGAAGGTGGCAGGTCATCCAACAGGTGAACTGTTTCCGCGGGATGCCGTCGAGCGGGCCTACCAGGTCTCGTTGGGGGTGCCGCGCGAATTGAACCGTCTGGCGAAACTCTCGCTCGAGTACGCCTGGATCAAGGAGTTCTCCGAGGTCAACCTCAACGCCGTGGAAGCCGTGGTGCGCGATCTTCAGCGCCATCAGAATCTCCCGAAAGCATGAGCGCACCCGACGATTTCAGCTTCAGCGACCGGAACAAGCGGGCCAAGCCCCGCGTGGATGCTCCGCCACCGGATCAGTCATCGGAGCAAGAGCGCTCGGAATACAAGGCGCCCCCGCCACGGGATTCTGCTCCGCCGCCGCGGGACTTTACGCCCCCGCCAAGAGATTTTAGCCCACCGCCAGCACCGGAGCCGGCGACGACCAGGCGCAAGTCCAGTGACGATGAAGACGAGGATTTCGAGCTGCCGATCGATCCGTGGCGGCTGGCCAGTGCCTTGAAGGCCCGTTGGCGATGGATGCTGATTGCTGCGGCCGGCCTGTTGGTAGTCGGCGGCATCGTGGGTTACCTGAAGTCGAGCTACAAACTCACCATCACCCTGATCCAGCGGGATGTATCCGCGCGCTTCGAGGCCGGCATGGAAGGCGAATCGTTCAAGCCACACGAGCTTTCCTCGCAAACTTTGGTGGCGTTGATGGGCTCGCCGCAGTTGGTTCAGACCGTGGCCGAAAAAGCGCGGCCGCCAATTTCCGCCCGCAATCTCCGCTCTGCGGTCACGGTTCTGGCCGGCCGGGACACCGATCTGGTCGCACTGACGATGACCGGCAGCGACAAAGAAGCGCTGGTTGATTTGGCAAACCTGTATGCCAACGAAGCGGTCCGGCTTACGCGGGATCAGCAGCTCGAAGAACTCAGCCGGATGAACAAGTTTTATCGCGACAAAGCCGCTGCGGCCT
>CAYWCK010000423.1:0-4678 GCA_964456685.1 uncultured Bifidobacteriaceae bacterium
GCCCATCACGTCGTCTCCCAGCTGGAACTCCGCCGCCACGCACGCGAACTCCAGCAGGTCCGAGTCAATCGGCGGGAACAGCAATCCGAGCTGGGACGCGCCAAGGCGGAAATCGTCCGCCTTCGGCAAAAGCTCACGCGCTTTGAAAAGTTAAAGCGACCCGGCGCCCGCGCCCGGGCTCGCCGCTAGCCGTGCGGCCCCTCGCCGTCAACCGTCAGCGTTTGCAGCGCCAGATTGACGACTTGGCTGTCATCTCGGAAGCCCCCTCACCCGTCGTCACGCGAGTTCTGTTTTCCGAGGCTGACTTGCGCGGGCGCGCGTTCGTCAAAGACATCTGCCGCGAGATCGGTTTGACCATTCGCGAGGATGCCGTCGGGAATATCTTCGCGCGTTGGGAGGGAACGGAGCCATCGTTACCCGCAGTCGCCACCGGCTCGCACACGGATGCCATTCCCAATGCCGGAAAATACGATGGCGTCGTGGGCGTGCTGGGGGCGCTCGAAGCATTTCGTGCGTTGAAGGAATCTGGTTTCCAGCCACGCCGCTCGTTCGAACTCATCATGTTCACCTCCGAAGAGCCGACGCGGTTCGGCATCGGCTGTCTCGGCAGTCGTTTGCTCGGCGGCGTGCTTTCGCCGGAAAAGGCGTCAGCCTTGAAAGATCGAGACGGAAAAACTTTGGCCGAGTGGCTCGCAGACGCCGTAGGACAGGCGTCGCGCCTGTCTCCAATTAACAATGTAACTTCAGAGACAGGCGCGACGCCTGTCCTACGCAGCTTGAGTTCCGTCAAGCTGCCGAAGGATTGCTACGCCGCGTTCGTCGAGTTGCATATCGAGCAAGGGCCGATTCTCGAAGCGGAGAACATTGACATCGGCGTCGTGGAAAAAATCGCTGCGCCGAGCACGTTGCGCGTGCAACTCACCGGCGTCGGCGGTCACGCGGGCGCGACGCTCATGCCCGGTCGCCGCGACGCCGCGCTCGCCGGCGCGGAAATCGCACTCGCCGTTGAGAAGGCCACGACCACAACCGGCAGCCCCGACACCGTCGGCACGACGGGCATTTTCCGCATTGAACCCGGCGCGGTGAACAGCGTCCCCTGCCAGGCGTATCTGGAAATTGATTTGCGCGACACGCTCGTGAAGACGCGCGACGCGGCGCTGGTTCAGATCGAAACCGCCGTGAAGGAAATCTGCGCGCGCCGCCAGATCGAGTTCACGATGGAGCGGCTGAACGTTGACCCGCCCGCCATCTGCGACGCGCCGACCGTCGCGCTTGCCGAGAGCGTCGCGAAGCAACTCGGCTTTTCCGTGAAGCGCATGGTCAGCCGCGCGTATCACGATTCGCTCTTCATGGCGCAAGTCTGCGCGACGACGATGATTTTCATCCCGTGCCACAAAGGCTACAGCCATCGCCCGGACGAATATTCCTCGCCGGAGCAAATCAAGAACGGCGTCGCGGTGCTGGCGCACACGCTGGCGAGGTTGGCGATGTAGGACAGGCGTCGCGCCTGTCTCCGACTGGTTTCTGTGCCGCCTCTACGAGAATTATTGATTGGAGACAGGCGCGACGCCTGTCCTACGTTTAAACCCGCACCACGGACCAAACCGGAATCTGATCTATGCAACTGAAAAAAGAACCCAACGGCTCGATGGTTGAAATCCTCACGCCCATTGCGCTCGCATTCGTCGAAACACTTTGCCGCGAATTTGAACCGACGCGCCAAAAACTTCTCGCGCGACGCGTCGAGCGGCAGAAGGAAATTGATGCGGGCGCGCTGCCGGATTTTCCGAGCGCGACGAAACGCATCCGCGACGACAAATCATGGCGCGTGGCTGCCATCCCGGCGGATTTGCAGGATCGCCGCACGGAAATCACCGGGCCGGTGGATCGCAAGATGGTCATCAACGCGCTCAATTCCGGCGCAAAGGTGTTCATGGCCGACTTTGAGGACGCCACTTCGCCGAGGTGGAAAAATCTCATCGAAGGCCAGGCGAATCTCCGCGACGCGGTGCGCCGGACGATTTCGTTCAGCAATCCCGACGGTAAGCAATATAAGCTCAATGAAAAGACCGCGACGTTGCTCGTCCGTCCGCGCGGCTGGCATTTGCCGGAGAAGCATGTGCTCGTGGATGGCAAACCGATTTCCGGCAGCCTGTTCGATTTCGGTCTGTATTTTTTCCACAACGCCGCCGAGTTGATGAAGCGCGGCAGCGGGCCGTATTTTTATCTGCCGAAAATGGAGAGCCATCTCGAAGCGCGGCTCTGGAACGACGTTTTCAATTTCGCGCAGGACGCGCTGAAGATTCCGCGCGGCTCGATCCGCGCGACGGTTCTCATCGAGACAATTCTCGCCACATTTGAGGCGGAAGAGATTTTGTTTGAGTTGAAGGATCATTCCGCCGGTTTGAATTGCGGACGCTGGGATTACATTTTCAGTGCCATCAAAAAATTCCGCAATCGCCCCGGCTTCACGTTCCCCGACCGCGCGCAGGTCACGATGACCACGCCAATGATGCGCGCGTATTGCCTGCACGTCATCAAGACGTGCCATCGTCGCGGCGCGCACGCGATGGGCGGCATGGCGGCGCAGATCCCGATCAAGAGCGACGCGGCGGCGAACGAAGCCGCGCTCGCCCGCGTGCTGGCCGACAAGGAACGCGAGGCCACCGACGGCCACGACGGCACATGGGTCGCGCATCCCGGCCTCGTGCCCGTCGCGCTCCAGGCGTTCGACAAACACATGCCGACGGCGAACCAGATTTCCAAACAGCGCGAAGATGTGAATGTGACCGCAGCGGAAATTCTCGCCGTGCCGCAAGGCACGATCACCGAGGACGGCCTGCGCGGAAACATCCGCGTGGGCGTGCAATATCTTGAAGCGTGGCTGGCAGGCAACGGCTGCGTGCCGCTTTACAATCTGATGGAAGACGCCGCCACCGCCGAAATTTCCCGCGCGCAAATCTGGCAATGGCTCAAGCACAACGCTGTTCTCGCGGACGGCCGCAAGATCACGACGGAGCTTTACGACGAAATCCTGCCGCAGGAAATGGCGCGCATTGAAAAGGAAGTTGGCAGCGCGCGGTTCGCCGCCGGAAATTATGCGCGTGCGGCGAAGTTGTTCAGCGAGATGTCGAAGGCGCAGGCGTTCGCGGAGTTTCTCACGCTGCCCGCGTATGAGTTGATTGATTGAGGCTGGTTAAAAAGGAAACGTCAACCGTTGCCGGTTGGCGTTGTCGCGTGAAGAGATGATCAGCGTCGATTCCGGCGAAGCGCGATCAGAGCCGCACCACCGAGGACAGCCAGAGCGAGCGTGCCGGGTTCAGGCACTTGGACGATGAAGGCCTGAATGCCTTGGTTCGAGCTCAGTGAGTAGAGGGTCTGTTGGAAAACGCCGTTGCCGAGATCGGTAACATCGCCCCAGGCCACGTCGCCGGTGCCATTGCCATTGGCCGTGAGCGTGCCGCTGGTGTTGTTCTTCGAGCCGAGCAAAGTAAGCGCCAGCGGATTAGTAGCGTCGTAGACGCGGACAGTAGAGTCCCCCGTGCTGATCGTGGCAAGCAGCGGAATTCCGTTAAGGAGTGTGTAGGCCATCGGACGTTCGGCGACAGAGATCAAACCGGTTGCAGTGCCTAAGAGGGTTCCGCTGGTGCCGGAGAATGAAGTTTCCCGCAAAGCCTGACTGCCTTGATTACCCCAAACTTGTCCACTCGGGCCGATGGTCAGGCCGAGGCGGAAGTCGCCGGCGTTGGACGGTGTGCCAACAAAACCGACTTGCACGGAACTATTGAGGACCGGATCAATGATGGCATATCCGTTGTTTCCCGTCACAGTTGGCGAGGCGGCGAATCCGGAATAAAGGCGGAGACTTGTTCCAGTTCCGGCGACCCCAAGAGTGCTGTCACCGATGCGCACGCCGGAAATAGTCGTTCCCGAAAACGCTGTCGTCGGGGCCGCCGCATCGTTCGCCCAGCGATAAATCTTGTAGGCACTCGTCGCCGTTGAAGTTGTCAGGTTACCCGCATAAATAGAACCATCACCAGCAACCGCGATTTTGCTAATGACGAATGTGCCCCCACTAATTCCGGTGAGGTTCAGCGGTGAGCCCAAATCTGAACCAGTGGAGGGATCCAATCGCAAGATTGAATTCGCAACATTGCGGTTGACGAGGTAAAGATGACCGTTGCCGTAGGCCATGCCGCGTTGCGTATCTCCGGCAGAGAGATAGGTGACACCATTTTCACCGGGCGCCCACCAACCGTCAGCATTGAAGCCAAATGTGGTCATTGCGGTGATGCTGAATTGAGCTTGGGCCCGAAATCCGAGTGCCGCGACCAAACACACAATGCTAAAGAGGTTTTTCATGGTGGAAAATGTTCTGGTTTCCGTTCTCATTTAGCTCACGTTCGCGGAGTCGGTCAAGTTGCATTTCTGCATGACTCGGCGCGCGAGCTATTCGCCCTTGATCAGGAATTGACGACAGATTTGAGCAGCACAATGCCATTGTTCCGAAAGCGAAACTCCTGGTGATTATGATTCATGCTCACGCCAACAAGGCCGCAGGCAAGGTCACGAATTGAAAATGAAATCCGCAGCGCACGGTTTGCGGCAGGAAATTATTCTCTAGCGGCGAAGTTGTTCAGCGAGATGTCGAAGAGCGCTGAGTTCGCGGAGTTTTTGA
>CAYWCK010000424.1:0-4672 GCA_964456685.1 uncultured Bifidobacteriaceae bacterium
AGGTTGTAGTCGTCGTGGCCGAAATCCATGGCCCAGCGTTCGCCCAGCGCATCGAGCACGAAATTGCCGATGTCCAGATGGCCGTGATTGGCGTTATTGCGGCCGGCTTTGAACCCGATGAAAGTTGCATTCGGATCGGTCCAACTGCCGCGCAAAGTAACGACTTCCGACCCGCGGAAATATTTGTCGAGCGGCGTACCGGCTTTGACGGGATCGGTTTGACCTGAATTGAACCAGAGAATGTCGAGTGGATGCGGGCGTTCGTTCTGGCCTTCAAACCACGCCAGGGCGGGTTGTTGGAAGCGCTGAGCCAGCCAGAAAAGTTGCGCACCGCGAATCCGGCCACTGCCGCTATCGGCGTAGTTGAAGGTTTCGCCAATGGGGCTGGTCATGTAGAGCGGAAACCAACCGGTCTGATCTACGCCTTCAAAGGTGGAGAGTTTGAAATCCGTGCTGAGCGCACTTTGCAGGGACGCGAGGAACACAAAATTGTAAGTGGTCGCGTAACCCCAATAGCCCGGCCCTTCAATGCACGCGCCGTCCGGCGCGAATTCGTTCATCGCGATTTGAATCGAGTTCAGCCCGTAATGCAGGATGCGCTTGGCCAATTCGGGCTCAACCTCCGCCAAGGCCAGGGCACCCATGCCGAGTCCGCCGTTGCAAACTTGATTCCAATTGTGGCGTGCGGCGGCCCACCAGTTGTTCTTTTCGTAAACCACGAGCCCGGGTGTGAATCCGAGCTGGACGATGGCGTTGCGCAGTTCTTCGCGCTGCGCATCGGTCCAGGCCTCGTAGAGCCAGTCATAGCCGATGGCAAATGCGTGGGTCATCTCCGCCGTGTCTAGGAAGTGACGCGGATTCCAATCCTTGAAATGCGCGGCGGCGTCCAACTCTGCCCAAGCCCGGTCAGCCCAGCGGCGGTCGCCTTCCAGTTGCCAGAGCAACCCGAGCGTTTGCACCCGCTCAAGGACGCGGCGACTGGTGGAGAGCAAACGAATTCCGTCGGGAATCTCGTACTTTGATGGTGGCTGGGCAAGCAGTTTGGTTGCGTCCTCGCGCAGTCGCGAATGCCAGAGCTTTAGTTGTGGCTTTTTTGTAAGGTTGCGCTTCAGCAACGCGAAATCCTCCTTGGTTGCCAGCAGGCGCGGATGTTCCCGGCGCAGGGTGGAAAGAATCTCGCCGGCGGGTGGAATCGGCAGTTTCGTTTCAGCCGCGAACAGTGACAGCGCGAGCAGGTTGATCGCGAGCAGACCGCGGAGCGAAGATTTCATGGAAAATTTGGTCATCGTGGAAAACAGCGGCGGAGGCAACCGTAATGTTTCGACTGTCACCCGCCGACTTTTCGAGCTTGTTGGCAGAGATGCCGTTTGGTCAAGCCTTGAGGTCCGGCTCCTTCAGGGATTTTCCGGCTTCCATTTTCGTTCTGCTGGGCTAGGCTCACCCGACATTAAGCCTGAAAGGAACTGCGCACAGGGCGCGGAATTTATATTATGCCCATCAGCCCCCGACTCGGACCGGAAGCCGCTGCGGCCAACCTGGCCGATTACAAGCCACGCTACACGCCGCAGGAAGCTCTGATCGAAGCTAACCGCTGTCTCTTTTGTTTCGACGCTCCCTGCATCCAGGCCTGCCCGACGGGGATTGATGTTCCGTCCTTCATCAAGAAGATCGCCAATGACAATCCTGCCGGGGCTGCGCGAACGATTCTCACGGCAAATGTGCTCGGCGCCAGTTGTGCGCGCGTTTGCCCGACCCAGGTCCTGTGTGAAGGCGCGTGCGTGATGCTGGATCGTGAGGGCGACCCGGTGAAGATCGGGCGTTTGCAGCGGTATGCCACAGATTACGTCACCGAGAAAAAGCTCCCTGTACTCAAGGCGCCGGCGATGAAAACTGGCAAGCGCGTCGCCATCATTGGTGGCGGTCCAGCCGGGCTTGGTTGTGCGGCGGAACTGGCGTTGCTCGGCCATTCGCCCGTGGTTTACGAAAAGAAATTTCACGCCGGTGGTCTGAACACCTACGGCATCGCCTACTACAAGATGGCGCCGGAAGTGAGCCTCGAAGAGGTGGAAATGATCCGGCGGCTGGGAGTGGAATTTCAATGTGGCGTTGAAGTGGGAAAGGATATCTCCGTCTCCGCCTTGATGCGGGAATTCGAGGCGGTATTTGTCGGCGTCGGTTTGAGTGGCAGCCCCAAATTAAACATTCCCGGAGAAAATCTTCCCGAAGTGCTGGACGCCATCCATTTCATCGAGATGATTCATTCGCAACCGCTGGATCAGATTCCGGTGGGGGAGCGGGTTGCGATCATTGGCGGCGGCAACACGGCGATTGACGCGGTCACGCAAGCCAAGCGCCTGGGGGCAAGGAACGCAACTTTGATTTATCGGCGGGGACAATCTGAAATGTCCGCCTACACCTTTGAACAGGAACTCGCCCGGACTGACGGCGCGCATTTCATGCTGAACGTGGTGCCTGTGGAAATCATGTCGCGCGAAACCGGACATGTCACCGGCCTGAAGCTGGCGCGCACCGCGAGCACCAACGGCGGCATGCAGTTGATTCCCGGATCGGAATTCTTCGAGCCGTTTGACCTGATCATCAAAGCCATTGGCGAGCAAAAGCAGGTCAGTTTGCTGAAGCAACTTTTCCCGGAGCTCGCTTTGGATGCCCGTGGAGTGGTGGTTCGCGACGCGGACACCGGGCAGACGAATCTCCCAAAAGTTTTCGCCGGTGGCGATTGCGCCAACGGCGGGCGTGAGGTCGTCAATGCCGTGGCCGAAGGCAAGAAAGCCGCCCGCGGTATTCACGCCCTGTTCACCGGCAAGAAGGTTGCCGGTCCGGTGCAGCCTTCGCGACTCGGCGTCAAAGGCGTGCCGCCCATCGGCTCGGGTTTTGAAAAACCGATCCGCGTGCTGGAACTCGAGCGGGAATATGTGAAGAACGGAGGAAAATAGTATGGCCGATCTTTCCATCAATTGCGCGGGCATCAAATCGCCGAATCCGTTTTGGATCGCGAGTGGACCACCCGCCAACACTGGCTACCAGGCGCAACGCGCCTTCGACGCGGGTTGGGGCGGCGTCGTTTGGAAAACCATCGGCGATCCGATCGTCAATGTTTCCTCCCGCTATTCTGCGCTGAAACTCGGTCAGGCGCGCATGGTTGGGTTCAACAACATCGAACTCATCAGCGATCGCTCGCCGGAAACCAACTTCAAGGAGATCGCCGAAGTCAAAAAGCGCTGGCCCAATCACGCGGTCATCGCCTCGCTCATGGTGGACACCCGCGAACGCTGGCATGAATTCGTGAAGCGCTCGGAGGACGCGGGCGCGGATGGCCTGGAGTTGAACTTCGGTTGCCCGCACGGCATGTGCGAACGCGGCATGGGCTCGGCCGTCGGACAAAATCCCAAAGTTGCTGAAACCATCGTCGGCTGGGTCAAGGAAGTCGCAAAGATTCCGGTGCTGACGAAGCTTACGCCAAACATCACGGACGTCACCTTCGCCGCGCGCGCCGCCAAACGCGCCCGCAGCGACGGCATTTCGCTGATCAACACCATCAACAGCATCACGCAGGTCAACCTCGACAATCTTTGCCCCGAACCTTTCGTTGCTGGACGCAGCACGCACGGCGGTTATTGTGGGCCGGCGGTGAAACCCATTGCGTTGAACATGGTGCAGAGTTGTGCGGCCGATCCGGAAGTTCAGCTTCCCATCTCCGGCATCGGCGGCATCACCACGTGGCGCGACGCCGCGGAGTTCATTGCGCTCGGTTCGACGAGCGTGCAGGTTTGCACCGCCGTCATGCATTACGGCTTTCGCATCGTGGAGGACTTGGCCGAGGGCTTGAGCGATTACCTCGACTCGAAGGGCATGAAGAGCGTGAACGAACTCATCGGCAAGGCGGTGCCGACGTTGCAGAAGTGGGAGACGCTCGACCTCAACTACAAGCGCATCGCGAGCATCAATTACGACAAGTGCATCGGTTGCAACCTTTGCTACATCGCCTGCGAAGACGGTGCGCATCAGGCCATCGCGTTGATCAACCCCAACGGTCACGGGCTCGGCCCGGGGCGCGTTCCTGGCAAGCCAATTCCCCAGATCAAAGAGCACGAATGTGTCGGTTGTAATCTCTGTTCACTGGTTTGCCCGGTGGACGATTGCCTCACGATGGTCAGCGTGGACACCCAGCGTGCCCCGATGTCCTGGAGCGATTATCAGGCAAAGCTTTCGCGGGGCGAACTCCCGGCGATCCCTCCCCATCCTTGATTTATTAATGAGCAACACCCTTGAATCTGTCCCGGTCTGGTTCGGTGGCGAATGGCGCACCGTCAACAGCGTTCCTACCACTCCCGTTCACAATCCCTCCACCGGCGAAGTAATTGCCGAGGCGCCGCTGTGCACTGTCGCCCACGTGCACGAGGTCGTCGAAGCCGCCGCCGCCGCCTTTCCGGCGTGGATGGAAACGCCGCCCGTTGAGCGCGCGCGAATTCTTTTCAAGTTCAAGCACCTGCTCGAGGAGAACTTCGACGACCTCGTGCGCACGAATACACGCGAGCATGGCAAAACGCTCGTCGAGTCGCGCGGCGATGTGAAGCGCGGCATCGAGATGGTGGAGTTCGCCTGCGGCGTGCCGTCGCTGCTCATGGGCGAGGTGCTGGAGAACATCGCGCGC
>CAYWCK010000425.1:0-4665 GCA_964456685.1 uncultured Bifidobacteriaceae bacterium
AAGGCATTGAATGCGCGCGGCAATTTTCCTCGCCGGATGCCCTGCTCAGCGTGCTCGCGAGCAAGTCCGGGCCGGACGTCATCCTGCTCGACGTCGAAATGGGCAGCCAGAATGGCGTGGATGCCGTGCGCCCCATCAAGTCATTGACCCGCGACACGCGCGTGCTGATGTTCACGACCTGTTACGATCCGGAGTATCGCGACCGCGCCTTGGCGGACGGCGCTTCCGATTACGTGCTGAAAAGCGAGCCGTTGGAACGATTGATCGCGCGCATCCGGCAACCTGAATCGCCGCAGGCCAGGCGTCGCCTGCCCATCAAACGCACGCCGCCGTCGGCCGCGGAATCCGTTCCGATCAGGAGTGGAAACCCGCTGGCGAACCGTGGTGTCGCCCGGCCATTGGCCCGCACTTTACAGTTGCTCCGTTCCCTTTGGAACTGAGGTCACCGCCAAGGAGGTGAAAACCGGCCGGGCGCGCGGCGGATTGCAATTCGCCGCCGCTCTGCTAATTGGTTGCGGGTGAGCACGCCCAGCCTGTTGCTGCTGATTCCAGCGTACAATGAGGAGCGCCGCATCGAACCGGTGCTGCGCGAGTATGGGCATTATTTCCAAAAGAATTACGCCGGCAAATTTCAGCTCGTCGTCGTCCTCAACGGCTGCCGCGATAACACCCGCGGTGTCGTCGAACGGGTGGCGCAGGAATTCCCTTCGCTCAGCTTGATTGAGTTTCGCGATCCCATCGGCAAAGGCGGCGCCCTCATCGAAGGTTTGAAGCTCGCCCCACGGTGCGACGTGATCGGTTACGTGGACGCGGATGGCGCCACGCCGCCGCAAGCGTTGCACGATCTGGTGCGCCGGATCGGCGAGGCGGATTGCGTGATCGGTTCCCGCTGGTTGCCGGGCGCGGTGCTTCATGTCGAGCAAACCGGCAAGCGTCAATTCGCGAGCCGCGTGTTCCATTTTATCGTGGGCACGCTCTTCCAGATGGGCATCAAGGACACGCAATGCGGCGCGAAGGTGATGAAGCGCGAGGCGGTGGAGAAGATTCATTCGCGCCTGCTGATCGCGGACATGGCGTTCGACATCAACCTGCTTTACTCGCTCAAGCGTGCCGGCTATCGCATCCTGGAAGTGCCGACGGAATGGACGGACAAGCTGGGCTCCAAGGTCACATTGTTTCGCACCTCGCTCACCATGTTCCTGTCCGTAATCCGCATCCGGCTCATCTACTGGCCCTGGCTCTACAAATGCCTGCGCCCGCTCAGCCCGCTGGAGGCTTGGATTTACCGCAAGCTCCGCCAACCCATTCCGCTTTCCGGCGCGCAAGCGGTGGCCACACCTGAGCCCACCGCGGAAGAATCACGACGGACGAATTCATGAAGCTGCACGGCCTGAGCTTCATCGCGGGGAAGCCGGTGGCGGATTCAGCCGAAACTTTCACGGCGACCAACCCGGCAACCGGCGAAGCGCTGCCGGTTGCCTTCCACAAGGCCTCAGCGGCAACTGTAAACTCGGCCCTGGCCGCCGCCACTGATGCGTTCGCGGCCTGCCGCCGGCTGCCCGCCGAAAGATTTGCCGTGCTCCTGGAGAAAATCGCGGACGAGATTGTCGCGCTCGGACCGGATTTGATCACGCGAGGCCGCGCGGAAACCGGATTGCCCGAGGCGCGGTTGACCGGCGAGCGCGCGCGGACAACCGGGCAGTTGCAAATGTTCGCCGCGTTGGTGCGCGAGGGCTCGTGGGTGGACGCCGTGATTGATACGGCCGATCCGAACCGCCAGCCGTTGCCGAAACCGGACGTGCGCCGCGTGCTGCGCCCGCTCGGACCGGTGGTGGTGTTCGGGGCGGGAAATTTTCCGTTCGCCTTCGGCGCTTGCGGCGGGGACACCGCCTCGGCACTCGCGGCGGGAAATCCTGTGGTGGTCAAAGCACACACCGGTCATCCGGGAACGAACGAATTATTCGCCCATGCCGTCAATGCGGCGCTGCAAGCGTGCCAGCTTCCGCCGGGGATGTTCAATTTGTTGCAAGGGCCGGGTTCAACCGTCGGCCAGGCGCTGGTGAAAAATCCCGCTGCTCAAGCCGTCGGCTTCACCGGCTCCCGCCGGGCCGGCCGGATTCTTTTCGATCTCGCGGCGGCGCGTCCCGTCCCGATTCCCGTTTACGCGGAGATGGGCAGCTTGAATCCGTTGGTCGTCCTGCCCGGCGCCCTTGCGGAACGAAGCGAGAGAATTGCCGCCGGCCTAGCGCAATCCATCGCACTTGGCGTCGGGCAATTCTGCACCAAACCGGGCCTGGTTTTTCTGGTCGAAGACTCCGCGGCGGCGGACTTCATGGATCAGCTCGCAAAAAATCTGACGGCTAATCCCGCAGCTACCATGCTCGACGCGGGCATTCACCAAAACTTCTGCGCAGCCACGGCGGGGTTTGCCCGGGTCGGTGGAGTAAAGCGCATCGTTGCCAGCGCCGCTGGCGGTTTGAACAGCGCCGCGCCTTCGCTGTTTGAAATCGATTCGGCAACCTGGCGACACGAAACCACGCTCCATAAGGAAGCCTTCGGCCCGGCGGCGATCGTGATTCGTTGCCGTGACGCCGGCGATTTGCAAACCACGCTTCGCCTGGTCGGTGGAAATTTGACAGCGACAATTCATCGGGGAGCGCGGGATGACGCAGAGCTGATCAGCGCCTTGGCTGACGCACTGGAACAGCAGGCCGGGCGCGTGATTTTCGATGGCTTCCCGACGGGCGTGGAAGTTTGCCCGGCGATGGTTCATGGCGGGCCGTATCCGGCCACCAGTGCACCACAGACAACCTCGGTCGGCACGCTGGCGATTCGCCGCTTTGCGCGTCCCGTCTGCTTTCAAAATGCACCGCAGGAATTTCTACCGCCCGAATTGCGCGACGTGAACGAACGCAAAATCTGGCGGCTCGTCAACGGGCAGCTGACCAAGGACAACGTGTGACGCCGGAAATCCCCATCGAACGCTTCGAGGTCTATGCGCGGGATGTGGATCACTCCGAGTGCATCGCGTTTGATCGCGCGGGAAATCTCTGGGCCGGCGGCGAAGCGGGTCAGGTTTACCGCATCGGGCCGGACCGCAAGCCAGAAGTCATTGCAAATCTCGGCAGCTATTCCGCCGGAGTCGCGTTCTCGCCGAAGGAAGAAGATTTGTTCGTGTGTAATCCCGCGCTCGGCATCGTGCGCGTGCAACAGAGCGGCCAGTGGGATGTTTTCGCGTCGCATTGCGGCGAACACAAACTCATCTGCCCGAACTACGGCCTGTTCGATTCAAGCGGAAATTATTACATCACCGATTCCGGTTTGTGGAAGGAGCGGAACGGCTACTTGCTGCGCTACACACCAGAGGGAAAGGGCGAAATTCTGGCTGGCCCGTTCAGTTACACGAATGGCCTCGCGTTGAGCGCGGATGAAAAGACGCTCTTCATGATCGAGAGCAAAACGGATTCAATTCACCGGTTTGAGATTCGAACCGATGGCTCGCTGAGCCCGGCGGAACTTTACGCGAGCGAAGTGGGCCGCTTCCCTGACGGCCTCGCGTTGGACGCGGACGGAAATCTTTACGCAAGCTGCTATGCCTCGGACGAAGTGTGGCGCATTGATCCGCAAAGGAAGAAGACATTGTTCGCTTGGGATCGCTGGGCGGTGTTGCTTGGCAGCCCGACGAACATGGCGTTCGGCGGACCGGAGAACGATGAGATGTATTTCGCCAACCTCGCGCGCACCACAATCACGCGCGCGAAAGTTGGCCGCCAGGGCCAGCCACTGGCGAATCACCGATGCAAACCGCAATGAATCGCCTCGCAAATAAGATCGCCATCGTCACCGGCGCCGGGCACGGCATCGGTCGGGCGATTTCCAAAATCTTCGCCGAGGAAGGCGCGAGCGTTTTCATGTGCTCGCGCGATACCGAAGCGGGTGAAGCGGCGGCCGCAGAATTTCGGAAGGCCGGTCGCGACGCCACCTTCATTCAGTGTGATGTGGCTGAACCGGAACAGATCGCACGGGTCGTCGAAGCAGCCTCTCGGAAGAATGGCCGGATCGATGTGCTGTGCAACAACGCGGCTTATTTGACCAACCCATGGCACGCCGCGGCGGACGCGGCCGACGAGGAATGGGAGCGATCATTCCGCGTTTCGCTGATGGGAACCCAGTGGTTTACCAAAGCCGTGCTGCCCTTCATGCAAAAGCAGCAGCGCGGCTCGATTGTGAACATTGGCTCGGTGCAAAGCCTCGTCGGCGCGCGCGAATCGGCGGCTTATACTGCGATCAAAACCGCGCTGGTGGGATTCACGCGCAGCGTGGCGTACGATTACGGCCCGCAAAATATCCGCTGCAACATCATCTGCGCCGGCGCGATCAAGACGCGCATTTCGCCCGCGCCGGCCTCGGAACTTCACCAACGCCAGATCAGCAAGACCATGCTCGGCCGGATTGGCGATGTCCGCGAGGTCGCCGCTGCCGCGCTGTTTCTCGCCTCGGATGAAGCCAGCTATATCACTGGCGCGGCCCTGCCGGTGGACGGCGGTTGGACAGCAATTTAACTGTTGGATTCGGCGACACTGCCGAAAGAACCGTGTCTGATTCTTTGACTCGCTGCCCACGTCGTTGGTTTTCTTCGGTCAATATCAGCCGTTGTCAGCCCAA
>CAYWCK010000426.1:0-4640 GCA_964456685.1 uncultured Bifidobacteriaceae bacterium
ACCCGAACTGGCACCGGTGCGGAACGGCTGCGACGCCAGGTGGACCAACGCCTCCTCATCCATCAAATTCGTGGGACCAGCAAAGAACGCGAGGGTGTAGTTCGTGCCGGAAAGCACTTTGCAGCCGGCATAGGAAACCGAACCGGTGGGCGCAAAACCAGCGAAGTTGGTTCCGGTACTGTTGTAGGTGCTCCCCTGTCCGTGCAGGGAACGCTGAGGCTCGTTGGTTACCGGTCCGAAAATCGGTGCACGGAATGGAACGATGCCAAAGTTGTTACCGGCAGTGAGGAGGCCTTGCGACGGGGCTGGCAGGAGGGTTGAGACCAGGACGGCCCAACTCAGCATAATAGTTTTCATAAGGATCTGATTCCCGTACCACTGATTATTGACGCCAAGGCGCACAACGCGGCAAGGTGCAAATGACCCGACCGAGGCTTCCCGACCGCGAGCAGTACGTTTTGTTCGGTTCGGAATCCCGGCGGGATCGCCATGTTTCCCGGTGCACAATTGATGCCCCAATAGCATTCTCACCAGCCTCTCATTTCCTGCGACCACCGCCCGAAGCGGGATCGCTTATTCGAGTTCTGAACAAGTTCAGGATGAAAAATTTTGCGTCGCCTCAGCAGATTGTTCCGGCTGATTTCGTCGGATGGGAACGGTGAATCCAGAATCACGCCACACGATCCGGACGCGTTTCACCATCCACCGTGGCGAGGGCAAGACGAGGAATGTTGAGACCAAATGAAGGCCCCTAGGGTTGCTTGGGTTGAGGGCGATTGGTCTCATGGCACGGTCGTCAGCTCTTTCAGTTTAAGCCAGTCCACGTTGGCGGCGTTGCTCATGGACTCACGCGGACTCGCGCCGGAGGACTGAATCTTCAGAGCCTCGGCGTGGCCATCAAGAAAACTGAGATTAAACGCCCGTGCGTGGCGGTCGGCCGGGGCGCTGGCAAAGGGCTGGGCATCGTTCATGGTCACCAAGAACCAGCCGTCATCCAATGTGGTTTCGTGTTCCTCGGCCAGAACCCAGAGAATTCCCGGTGAGGTTACGGCCAGTTCACTCTCTTTGACGAACGTCCGGAAGTGGCGCTCCTGCCGGGCTAATTCCATGTGGCGGCTGCCCATCCAACCGTTCATGGAATAGCTCAGAACTCGCCGCTGCCCGTCGGTTTGTGACTGGTCGGCTGCGCAACGATAGATGGCGATCTGGTTGGCGTAGGGGAAAAGCTCGCCGCGGCGGATGTAAGATTCGTCGGTGACCGCGTTGCGGTTTTTTGTTTCGCCCAGCACCCACGAGTTCGTGGGCTGCGATTGTGGCCAGTTTTCGACCAACCGGCCGGCATTGTCGGCCGGATACATCTGCCAGGCCGTGGTAAGTTGTTTCAATTGATTGAGGCAAGCGATGCGTTGAGCTTTTGCCCGCGCGGCGGACACCGCAGGAATCAACATGGCGAAGAGCAGGGCCAGAATGGCGATGGCCACGAGCAATTCCACCAGCGTGAACGCTTTCCGCGCGTGTAAAGTTTTCCGCCCACCGCGGGATGCGCGGTGTTTGAACTGACGGCGGAAGTTGGCGTTGGTTGTGGTCACGTTCGCGAGCAAGGATTCTTAAGGCGCGGGCGGCGCAGGGAGAACTGTGCGTCGGGGCGCACACCCCGTGCTTTTGATTGCACAGGTGGCGGGGGCAGGGGGATAATTCCGACGAGTTAATGAAAGCGCCGTTTGTGCATGGGCTTGCGGTCGCGGGATTGTTGGCGCTGGTGCCATTTGCGCCAGCCGCCCCAGCGAGCCGCTGGCGCGCTTTCACTCAGGCCGATGGATTGGCGGAAACGGCCTGCACATCTGTCACGCCCAGCGCCGGTGGCGAGGTGTTGGTGCGCCATCCGAACGAAAACGTCATCTCGGTCTTCGACGGTTATGAAGTAAAACTGGTGACTGGTCCTCCCGGCGAACGCCAGCGGGTTTTCTCCAGCCCTGGGGGACAATTTTGGTCGGTGGAAGCGGAGGGATTGCTGGAACTTCGTCTCTCTGAGTGGGTGCTGCGTCCGGTTCCTGATATCGCGGCGCATTTTCGCAACGGCCACACGAACCAGATCTTTCTCCTGCCCATCCGCCAAGGTCATGTCCTCGTTCTGCTGCCCGACCGGCTGCTGCAATTTATCAGCGAGGGCACGGAAACGGCACGCGTGGAGACGCTGCGGCAGGTCGGCCAAACTTCGCTTGGCGAATTCACGGCGCTCACTCATACCCGCGAAGGAGGCCTCTGGATCGCTGGCCGTCGTGGTTTTACCCGCCCGACCGTTCCGGTGCGAAGTCTGCGCCCGGATTCGCCGTGGATTGTCAGCGAGACGTCGCCGCCGGAATTTGAACTGCGCCATCCCCGTGAACTTGACGAATCGGCAGTTCCCGGTCGCGCGGTTCGGGACTCAGCTGTGGACTCGTCCGGCGCTTGGTGGCAGGCGACGGACCAGGGATTGTTCCGTCGCGGCCCCGAGATTTGGGAGCCGATGACGAACGCGGCACCAAGCGTTGCGAACTCAACCGATCCATTTGCCTCGCGCAATTTACCCGCCGGCGATCCATTTGCCGGTGGCCCGCCGGATTCCAGCACGGTCTGGCAGACGGCGTTCACGGTTCGCAACGGCGACGTCTGGTTGGGCGCCACCAACGAAATCGCGTGGCGGCGCGGCGGCGTCTGGCAGGTGTTCGCCTCGACGAATCAACTCGGCCCGGAGCACGTGCTGGGCTTCGTGGAGACTCCGGATGGGCGCGTCTGCTGTGCCACGCCGGACAAAGTCTGGGAATTTGATGGCCGGAGCTGGCTGCCATTGCGCGGCGGGTTCGATCACATTCACACACTAATTTGCACGCGAGATGGCACGCTCTGGGTCGGCACGGAAACGGGTTTGCATCGCTATGTCCGCGGCGCATGGGTGCAAAACGACGTGACGGAAGGTTTGCCGTCCGCTGTCGTTACGGCAGTGCATGAAGACGCGGCGGGTAACGTCATCGCCACCACCGCTGCGGGAACGAGCGAGTGGCAGCGGGCCGCCGACGAGGATGCGCCCCGCACATTTATCCGCCCGCTGATCGGGTCTGAATCGACGTTTCGCGAAGGTGCACCAGTGCGCATCGAATTCGAGGGCCGCGACAAATGGAACGCCACCTTGCCGTCGCGCCTCCTTTTCTCTCATCGGCTGGATGATCGCGAATGGTCCCCGTTCATGCAAAACAGCGAGGTGACGCTGGCCGATTTGGCGGTTGGCAACCATGTGTTTCAAGTCCGCGCCATGGATCGCAATGCAAACATCGACCCGCGGCCAGCGCGCCTGGAGTTCGCCGTGGCCGAACCGTGGTATCGGGAAACCCGCTTGGTGTTCATTCTTGCGATAGCGCTGGCCGTGGCGCTGTTTTTTGCGGCGCTGGCTTTTAACCGTCATCGCAAACTGCAGCGCAGTTACGCTGAGGTGGAGCGGCAGATTGCCCAGCGGACGCGGGAACTGGAACTGGCCAATCGCGAACTGCTCCAAAGCCAGAAAATGAACGCCCTCGGCACCCTCGCTGCGGGCATCGCCCACGATTTCAACAACATCCTCTCCATCGTCAAAGGCTCCGCCCAAATCATTGAGGAGAACCCCGACAATCCGGAAAAGATTCAGACCCGGTTGGATCGGATCAAAACCGTCGTGCATCAAGGCGCCGGCATTGTGGAGGCCATGTTGGGATTCAGCCGCACCAACCGCTCGCCGGATGAATTGTGCGATCTCAACAACGTGGTCGAGTCCACGGTGACGTTGCTGGGAGATCGCTTTTTGCGCGAGATTGACGTTCAGTTCCAGCGCGAGGACCGCCTGCCGGAAATTGCCGTGGCGCGCGACTTCATACAGCAGGTGCTGTTGAATTTCATTCTCAACGCCCGTGAAGCCATGGAGCGCGCGCCCGCGAATCACGCGGACGGTTCAACTTCTCCCCAGTCAGGCCTCGGCAACGCGCTGGCTCCGGGGCGCAAGCGCATCACCCTCGCCACGCGGCTGCTGGAAACGCTGCCGGGCGGCCTGGTGCTTGCGCCCGCTCGGGCGGAGCAATACATCTCGATTGCCGTGGAGGATACCGGATGCGGGATTCCGGCGGAAATTTTGCCGCGCATTTTCGAGCCTTTCTTCACCACGAAAACTTTCTCCACCCGGCGCGGCACCGGGCTGGGGCTTTCAATGGTTTACGAACTGGCCAAGAAGATGGGCGCCGGGCTGGCGGTGGAAACACGGGTGGGGGTTGGCAGCATCTTTACCCTCTTTCTGCCGGTGCAATTTGTGGTCACGGATGCCAATCTGCCCAAAGAAACTCAGACATGAAAACGCGCGCCAAGATATTGATTGTCGAGGACGATGACTTCCAATTCGAGATTTATGAGGAGGCGCTGGCTGCCCATGACTTGATTCGAGTCACCACGGGCAGCGCAGCGCTGGCGCAAATCCCGTGCAACCCTCCGGACCTGCTGGTGCTTGATCATATTCTGGATTCGGGGGAGCGCGGGCTGGATTTTCTGCCCGAGTTCAAGGAACTCCTGCCGCATGTGCCGATCATCGTGGTGTCGGGCGCGCTGGAGGTGCGGCAACAATTGCAGGCACTGCAAGGCCCGCG
>CAYWCK010000427.1:0-4597 GCA_964456685.1 uncultured Bifidobacteriaceae bacterium
ACGTTTGGCCGTGGTTGTGACCGCCGGCTAGGCGTTGGTTCCGGAAGTGGCAATGGCCGCCGTTGATTCATTGGCGGAAGACGCGGCATCGGAGCGCGCCCGCTGGCGCGCGAGTCCAAAGCCTGCCGCAAAGGCCGCGACGGCCAGCAGGCCGGCCAGAACAACCGTGATTGGTTTCATACGCGTGTGGTATCGAAATGATCCGGGTGTCGGAATTACAATTTCGCCCGATTCTTCGCTCGTGCGGACGCGGCTGACTGGTCCGGAAGGAGAATAGCTCTCGGCCCGCGTTTGAGACAGCCAAATCGCGCCCGCGTTGAATCTTTTTATGCTTTGAACCCGCGCGGCGCCTCCTTAGCTTGGTTGCATGAAACATGCGGGCAAAGCGCAGCAAGCCGCGCTGCGGTTGATTTTTCTGGCGCTGGGCGCGGTGCTGGTGTTGCTTCTGGTCGGCTGGCTGGCCAAGACCTTCGGCGCGTTTGTCCTCGGACTCGCCTCCGTTCTGGTCACGCTCTGGATTCTTTTTACCGCCTTCACACTGTATTTTTTCCGCGATCCCGAACCGCAGCCGCCCACGGACCTGGCCGCAGTCCTCTCCCCGGCTCACGGCACCGTGGACGTGGTGGATGAGGCGACCGAGGAGGAGTTCATGGGCGGCCGGTGCAAACGCATCTCCATTTTTCTGAACGTCTTCAACGTCCACGTGCAGCGTGCGCCCGTGACCGGCAAGATTGTTTTTCACAAGCACAACGAAGGCGAATTCCTGAGCGCGACGCGCAGTGATTGCGGCGAGCATAACGAAAACGTCTTGCTCGGGTTCACGCCGGAGCAGTTTCCCAACGCGAAGCTTGGCGTGCGACTCATCGCCGGCCTCATCGCCCGCCGCATCATTGTCTGGGCGAGCGCCGGCGAGGAGGTCGAGCGCAGCGAACGCATCAGCCTCATTCAATTCGGCTCCCGGGCGGACGTTTACCTGCCGCCGGATGCCCGGATCAACTGCAAGCTGGGTGACAAGGTCAAGGGCGGCGAAACCGTGCTGGCGACCTTCAAATAGCTCCCGCCCATGGCCACGCCCGCTTCCCCACCGCCCGCCAACGGCAATGCTGGTGATGGCAAGCTCAAGATTTATTTTCTGCCCAACCTGCTGACGGCGGGCAATCTGTTCTGCGGCTTCATCGCGTTGACCAAGATTGTGGAGGCGAATCCGGATGCGCCGGGCTTCACGGACGCGATCCGCGTGGCGTTGTTTTACATTCTGCTCGCCTGCATCTGCGATCTGCTCGACGGACGGGTGGCGCGGCTGGGCGGTTACGAAAGCCCGTTCGGGCGCGAGTTTGATTCCCTGGCGGATGTGGTTTCGTTCGGCGTCGCGCCGGCGTTTCTGGTCCATCGCATCGTGCTCGCAGATGTCTTCCGGCAATATCCCAAGCTCGGTTGGTTCATCGCCTCCATCTATCTCATCTGCGGCGCCTTCCGGCTGGCGCGGTTCAACTGCCTCGCGGACAAGGCGGGCAGCGGCGGCGGGAAGGAGTTTGTCGGCTTTCCCATTCCCGCCGCGGCCGGCTTTGTGGCCTCGCTGACGCTGTTCCTGCTTTGGGCCGAGGATCACGATTTCACCAAATTCCGCGAAAGCTCCCTGCGCTACGCGTTGCCGGTGTTGCTGGTCTTTCTATCGTTGATGATGGTCAGCCAGGTCAAATATCCGACCTTCAAGAAACTGGACTTCCGCGCCACGCGGACCTTCCCGAAAATGGTGGCGATCGTGCTGGTGGTTGGTTTCTTCGTCATCCTCTGGGACAAGCTGCTGCAATTCGCCCTGCCCGCTTTTTTCACGCTTTACCTGATTTACGGCTTCTTCCGCCCGTATATTTCCGGCCGCATGCGTCACGAAATCGAGGACGAAGACGAGGACGAGGAAGACGAAACGCCGGCGGCAGGCTAACGGCATGGATCATTTCCATTCTCTTGCCATCGCCTTGCTGACGGGTTTCATCAGCGGCGTGCTCCTGTGCATCCCGGTCGGCCCGGTCAATCTCACCATCATGAACGAAGGGGCGCGGCGCGGCTTCAAGTGGGCGGCCCTGATCGGCGCGGGCGCCACCTTGATGGAGCTGATTTATTGCGGCATCGCTTTCACTGGTTTTGCGGCTTTGTTTGAAGGCCGTTGGATCAAGGCCGCCATCAAAGTGTTCAGCTTCCTCTTCATGATGTTTCTGGGTTTCAAATTCACGTTTGCCAAGAGCATCACCGTGCCTTTGCGCTTCGGCGATGCCGTGGAAAAAATTGAGGAACGCGTCGAGGAAAAACTGCATCCGCACTCTGCATTTATGATTGGCTTCGTCCGCACGCTCGCGAATCCGGGCGTCTTGTTGGGTTGGGTGGTCTTGATCGGAATCTTCGTGGCGCACGGTTGGGTGCAATCCGACTGGGGCAGCAGGTTTTCTTGTCTCGCCGGCGTCGGGGTGGGGGTCGGGTTGTGGTTTTTTGGGCTCAGTTGGGCGATCTCGCTCGGACACAAAAAGTTTACGAACGCCACCATGTTGAAAATGGAACGCGGCTCGGGAATTCTGCTGCTGGTGTTCGGCCTGGCACAAGGAATTCTCCTAGTCTGGGAACTCGCGAAGCACAAAAGCTGAACTGTTTCCGTCTGCAAGCCTGCGATCAATTCGAAGCGGTCGCCACACCGGCGCCACATGCACGTATGCCCTCGCCGCAGCAGCAAAGCGCGGCGACTTCTGAAAACAACGCGGGCGGCAGGCTTGGATTGTTTCTTCGCGACGCGGCTGCTAGCGTCGTGACATGAATGCCCGTTTGCCTTTTCGAATGCTCGCGTGTCTGCTTGCGCTGAGTGGCGCGACCCGAATCGCCGCTGCCGATGCGCCGTTTGCCAACGGCAAGTGGATCGACCTCACGCACGATTTTTCGACCAACACGCTTTACTGGCCGACGGCCAAGCCATTCACGCTCGAGACGGAATTCCACGCGCACACGGACAAAGGTTATTTCTACGCCGCGAACCGTTACGCCGCGTCCGAACATGGCGGCACGCACATCGACGCGCCCATCCATTTCAACGAGCACGGCCAAACGCTCGATCAGTTGCCCGTCGAGCAACTCACCGGCGAAGCCATCGTGGTGGATGTTTCCGCCAAGGCTGCCACGAATGCCGATTACCTCATCAGCGTGGACGACTTGAAAGCGTGGGAAACCAAGCACGGCCGAATCCCGAAAGGCGCGATCGTGCTGTTCCACACCGGCTACGCCAAACGCTGGCCCGATGCGAAGAGCTATCTCGGCACGGACGAACGCGGGCCGGGCGCGGTCGCCAAGCTGCATTTTCCCGGGCTTGATCCCGCCGCCGCGCGCTGGCTCGTGGCAGAACGTCCCATCAAAGCCGTCGGCCTCGATACCGCGAGCATCGACTACGGCCAATCCACTCTCTTCGAGAGCCATTGCATACTGTTCGCGAAAAGCATTCCCGCGTTTGAAAACGTCGCCGCGCTGGATCAACTGCCCGCCAAGGGCGCGTATGTCGTGGCGTTGCCGATGAAGATTAAAGACGGCAGCGGCGGCCCGCTCCGCATCGTGGCGTGGGTGAAGGGGAAGTCGTAGAGTGTTGCCATGGGTTTGACCAAACTCGGCTGGAACGCCGCGCGCGCGGAACAATTCGCGCCGTACGCGGCCAAGGAATTTGTCGCGGCCCGCGTGGCCGTGGAGGACAAATTGCACTACCGCGTTTGGACGGCGGACGCCGAATTGCTCGCGCAAGTCACCGGCAAAATTCTGCACGAGGCGCGCGGCGATCATTCGCGGCTGCCCAAAGTCGGGGACTGGGTGGCGGTGAAGCTTCTGCCCAACGAGGACAAGGCTGTCATTCACGCGGTGCTGCCGCGCACGTCGCACATTACCCGCAAAAATTCCGGCCGCGATACCAAACCGCAGGTGCTCGCGACGAATCTGGAAACCATCTTCCTCGTCCTCGCCGCGGACATCAGTTACAACGCCGCGCGTCTCGAACGCATGCTCGTCATGGCGCACGACGGCGGCGCGCGGCCCGTCGTGGTGTTGAACAAGGTTGATCTCTGCGCCGACCTCGACGCGTTGCTCGCCGAGGCGCGCGGGATCGCGAAGGACGTTCCCGTCCATGCCGTGAGCGCCACCACGAAGCGCGGTTTGAAAAAGCTCGCCGGCGAGATTCTGCCCGGCCAGACCGTCGCCTTCATCGGCACGTCCGGCGTTGGCAAATCGAGTCTCATCAACCGGCTTTACGGCGAGGAACTCATGCCCACGATCGAAGTCCGCGAGCAGGACGCGAAGGGCCGTCACACGACGACGTGGCGCGAGATGATTTTTCTACCGAACGGCGGCGTGGTCATCGATACGCCCGGCATGCGGGAATTGCATCTGTGGGATCTCGCCGGCCCGGGCACGCGCGAGGCGTTTCCGGAATTCGATGAACTCGCCCTGCGCTGCCACTTCCGCGATTGCACGCACACGCAGGAAAAGGATTGCGCCGTACTCGCGGAATTGAATGCCGGCAAGATTCCGCGCGACCGCTACGAAAGTTTTGTGAAGCTGCAAAAGGAACTCAGCTATC
>CAYWCK010000428.1:0-4550 GCA_964456685.1 uncultured Bifidobacteriaceae bacterium
CTACGTGGACGACGACGAGCTGGAGATTCGGTTGATCCGGGCGCAAGAGATCAGCCGCTACGTCGAGCACGGTTATCTGGATTGCGGCATTACCGGGCACGATTGGATCATCGAGAACGGTTCGGAGGTCCATGAGGTTGGTGAATTTCTTTTCAGCAAAGTCTCGCGCCGGCCGGCGCGCTGGGTGTTGTGCGTGCCTGAAAACTCGCCCGTGAAGTCGGTGAAAGACCTGCAGGGCAAGCGCATTGCCACTGAAGTCGTGAATTTAACCCGGAAGTACTTGAAGAAACACGGCGTGACTGCCGAGGTCGAATTTTCCTGGGGCGCGACCGAGGTGAAGGCGCATGAACTGGTGGACGCAATCGTGGAAGTGACGGAAACCGGCTCATCACTCCGGGCGAACAAGCTGCGCATCGTGGACGAGTTGTTGAGTTCCACCCCCCGCCTGATCGCCAACCAGAAATCTTGGAAGGACAAATGGAAACGCCAGAAGATTGAAACTCTGGCCATGCTGCTGAAAGGCGCCATCGAAGCCGAGGCCAAGGTGGGCTTGAAAATGAACATCGCCGAGAAGAACCTGAAAAAGTTACTCAAGGCCCTGCCCGCTTTGCGCAATCCAACCATTTCCAGTCTCAGTCAGAAAGGCTGGATCGCCGTCGAGACGATTGTGGATGAACACGTCGTGCGTGAATTCATCCCGAAACTCAAGGCGGTGGGTGCTGAAGGAATTATTGAATATCCCCTGAACAAAGTCGTATATTGACCGCGAACCTATGGGCTCACTGAAAAAACGCCGCAAGGCCAAGATCAACAAACATAAACGCCGCAAGAAGCTGCGTTTGAATCGTCACAAGAAACGCACCTGGCAGAAATAGTTCCTGCCGGGAGTTGGATCACCCACGCGGGCGGCCCGCGTTTGCGGGCCGCTGCGCGTGTCTTATTGTACCGCATGACGCGTGGCCATTGGCATGTCTGGATGGCGCTGGCATTGAGCGTCGGGTTGGGTGCTGGCTGCAACTCCCCCACCCCAACCGCCGCCGGGCGCAGCCAGTCCACGAGTTCCTCCGCCAGCACCCGGGCCAAACCGAAGGCACGGACCGCGAACCCCGCCCGCGTCGCCAGCGCCCACGCGCATTATGCCGCGGGAATCATTGCGGAAATGAACGGCGACGCCGCGACGGCCTGCGATGAATTCCAACGCGCCGTCACCGAAGATCCGGATGATGAAGCGCTCCTGCTGGATGTAACCCGCCGGTTGCTGCAAAATAAGCGGGCCGAAAAAGCGCTCGAGTTCCTGCTAGCCACCACTGCCCGGGGCAACGTCAGCGGTGAGATCTACGCCCGCCTCGGCCACGTTCATTTTCAGCTTGGCCATGTCGAAGAGGCCATCCGCGCGAACCGCCTTGCGATCCAGAAAGCCCCGCAGCTGCTCACCGGCTACCAGAATCTTTTCTTAAATCTGCTGGTCTCCAAGCAAAACGAAGAAGCCATCAAGCTGCTGGACACAGCCGCCGCCCAGGAAAAGGCTGCGCCGGAGTTTTTGTTAGGCCTCGCCGATCTTTACCAGAATTACGCGCAACAATTTCCGACGCAGCGCGAGGCGATCCAGAAAAAATCCCTGGCCACGCTGCGGGCCGCCGCGGCGCAAAAGCCGGCGGACCCTCAATTGCGGCTGCGGCTGGCGGACGGTTTTTACACGCTCGGCGAAACCCAGCGCGCGGCGGAAATTTATTTGCCGCTCCTGCCCCAGCTCGAAGACCTGCCGTTGTTACTCGAAAACGTCCGCGCGAAGCTGGCGGAATTTTACCTTCGGAGCGACGACCGCGCGCGCGCCCGGGAACAACTCGAAGCCATTGTTCGCGCCGATCCGGCCAACGCCCAGGCGCACTACTTCCTGGCCAGCATCGCCTACGACGAGAAACGTTGGGCGGTCGCCGCCGAGCATCTGCGCACCACCCTCCTCCTCAGCCCGCAATTTGAGCAGGCCCACTACGACCTCGCCGCAGCCCAACTGGCGTTGGAGGACGCTCCCGGAGCGCTGGCCACCCTGGCGGGCGCCCGCGCGCGGTTTGCCCAGAATTTCATCGGCGAGTATCTCTCCGCGATGGCCGAGATTCGCGGAAAAAACTTCAGCGCAGCTGTTAAACATTTCGTTACCGCAGAGATTATCGCACGTGCGACGGAGCCCAAACGATTGACCGCCGAGTTCTACTTTGACCTGGGCAGCACGTGCGAACGTGCCGGTGACCGGGAGGAGGCGGCAAAGCAATTTGAGAAGGCCTTGAAATTGAAGCCCGAATTCCCGGAGGCGCAAAACTACCTCGGCTACATGTGGGCGGAACGCGGCGAAAACCTCGAACGCGCCCGCGACCTGATCGCCCAAGCGTTGAAAGCCGAGCCGAAAAGCGCCGCCTATCTCGACAGCATGGGCTGGGTGCTCTTCAAACTTAACCAACCGCAGGCGGCGCTCGAATACCTGCTCAAGGCGGTGGCGGAATCTGAAAATGCCGACGCCACGCTTTACGACCACCTTGGCGACATCTACTCTGCCCTGCATCAGGCGGACAAAGCCCGCGCTGCGTGGCAGAAGTCCCTGACCGTGGATGACACTGAAGCGGTACGCAAAAAACTGAATTCAACAACCCCTCCGTGAATGCCGTATCGCTTTGAAAAGCATTACACCCGCGAAGAAGCCCGGGCGCTCCTGCCCCAATTGCGCGTCTGGCTCAAGCGCCTTGGCGATCTGCGGGCGGACCTGGATAAATTCGACAAACGGCTCACCTCGCTGATGAATCCCGGCCACGACGTCGGCGGCGACCTGGTGAATCGCTGGATTCGCACCCTGGCGGAGATGCAGGAAATTCTCTCCGAGTTCCAAAATCGGCAGATTCAACTCAAGGATCTCGAACGCGGCTTGCTTGATTTTCCGGCCATCATGGGCGGTAAGGAGGTTTTCCTCTGCTGGGAACTGGATGAAGAGGATATCGAGCACTGGCATGACCTCGACGCGGGTTACGCCGGGCGCGAACATCTCTGACCCGGCCGCTTTCCCCGCCGCAGCCGTTTGTTGCTTGGTTTCACGGGCCAATTCGTGTTCCATTTCCACCGCATGTCCATGGAAGATACGAATTCATTGATCGAACAACGCAAGGCCAAGCTCGCTGCCCTGCGCACCAAGGGAATTGATCCGTTTCAGAACAAGTTCACACCCGACCGCGCCTGCAACGACGCGCGCAGCGGCTTCGAATCTGGCGCGTTGCCCGAGGGCACAAAAGTAGCCGTCGCCGGCCGCATCACGGCGCATCGCGAGATGGGCAAATCCATGTTCATTGACGTGCGCGACCAGAGCGGGCGCATCCAGGTTTACGCGCAAAAGAATGTTCTGGGCGAGGAGCATTGGCACACCTTCACGCATCTCGACCTCGGCGATTTCATCGGCGTGACCGGCACGCTCTTTCGGACCAAGACGGGCGAGCCGAGCATCAAACTGGGTGGCGTGCCTCAAAGTGCTGCCGGCATCTTGCCGGCAGAGCCATTGTCTTCCTCATTCAGTTCTGCCGGCGAGACGCCAGCAGCACCTTTCACCATCCTCGCCAAGGCGTTGCGGCCGCCACCGGCCAAGTGGCACGGCCTGGAGGACACGGAGATTCGCTATCGCCAGCGCTATCTCGATCTCATCGGCAATCCGGACGTGAAGGACGTGTTCCTCAAGCGCAGCGCGATCATCCACGAAATCCGCAGCTTCTTTCACGGCCGCGGTTACGTGGAAGTGGAGACCCCCGCGATGCAGGCAATTCCCGGCGGCGCGGCGGCGCAACCGTTCAAGACCTTCCACAACGCACTCGGCTGCGAATTTTATCTGCGCATCGCGCTGGAGCTTTACCACAAGCGGCTGCTCGTGGGCGGTATTGATAAGCTGTTCGAGATCGGCAAGAACTTCCGCAACGAAGGCCTCTCGCGCCGGCACAATCCCGAGTTCACAATGCTCGAAGCATATCAGGCGTTCGGCGATTACGAGACGATGATGGAGACGGTGGAGTCGCTCATCAAACACGTCGCGCAGAAGGTTCTGGGCACACTCGTCGTCGAATTCAAAGATGCCGAGGGCAAGGTCACACGCACCATCGACCTCACCACCTGGAAGCGCGCGAAATACAAAGACCTCGTCCGTTCTGTCGCGGGCAATGATTGGTTCGACGTCACGCCGGCCGAACGCCGCCGCCGTGCGATGGAAGATTTGAAACTCGCCGGCGATATCGCCAAGGGCTACGAAGACTTTGAAGTCACCGGCGCGGTGTTTGAAAAACTGGTCGAGCCCACGCTCATCCAGCCAACCTTCGTTACGCATTTGCCCAAGGAACTCGTGCCGCTGGCCAAGCTTTCGCCCGACGACCCCAGCACAGTTGAAGTTTTCGAGTGCTGCATCAACGGCCAGGAAATTTCCCCCGGCTACACCGAGCAGAACGATCCCATCGCGCAACGCACCACGCTGGAACACCAAGCCGGCGGCGAGCAACAGAAGCTGGACGAAGATTTCCTCGTCGCCCTCG
>CAYWCK010000429.1:0-4542 GCA_964456685.1 uncultured Bifidobacteriaceae bacterium
GGTGTTGCCGAAATCCGGCGTGTCCTCAACTTCGGTGGCATTGATCTGCAGCACTTCCTCCACGCCATCCACGAGCAATCCCTGTAATACCGTCCGGCCGCCCTCCTGGCGCACCTGGACAACGATGACGCAGGTCTGCTCGGTAAACTGCTCGTCGGCGAAACCGAAACGCCGGCGCAAATCGAGCACCGGGATGATCTTGCCGCGGAGGTTGATGACCCCGCGCACATCCGGCGGCATCTGCGGCACGACCGTAATGGCCGGCAGCGAGATGATCTCGCGCACCGAGAGCACGTTGATACCGTAGGATTCCGCGCCCAGTCGAAAGGTCAGGAATTTTCCATTGCTGCCGCGGGCTGCGACTGGATTTGAGGCCTCTTGAACTTGATTTTGCATGATCAGTATCCCGTATGGCGTTAGTTGCCGGCACCAGCGCAGCCCCCATACCCAAACCCTAGAACGACCCCCATCGTTCAGTGCCACGCTGGCTGCCGGCAACACTGAGGAAATCGGGAATTGGCGCAGGAACTGGAGAAACGAATGTGCTGACAGGCAGGAGGGTGATTTTCCTGACGTGGCGGCGGGGAAAAACAGAAAAGTGTCGCTGCCTGTCAGGGGAGCCCTGACAAAGCAGCCTGCGGAAGCTTAACCGCAACTCACGGCTTCACGAGCCCTTCGCGAATGGCATAACGAGTCAACTCCGCCACGCTCTGGCAGCCGAGCTTTTGCGACAGTCGGCGGCGGTAAGTTTCCGCAGTCTTAACGCTGATGGTCATCTCGGTGGCGATTTCCTTGGTGCGCAGACCAGTGGCGAGCAGACGCAGAACCTCGCGCTCCTGCGGGGAGAGCTGAGGACGTCTGTTTCCTTCCTCCGTGAGCGAGCGCCGGTAGTCGAGCAACGCCATGCTGGCCACTTCAGGACTGAAATAAAGCCTGTCCGCACGAACGGCAGCGATGGCGCGAGGCAATTCCTCCGGCGCGCTTTCCTTGAGCACATAGCCGGAAACGCCCGCGCGCAATGCTTCGTTGACCAATTGCGTGTCAGCATCCGCCGAGAGCACGACGATTTTGAGCGTGGGGAATTCCTGCAATGCCAGCCGCGACACCTCGATGCCACCCGTACCCGGCAGGTGAATGTCCATGATCACTACTTCCGGTTTTGTGCTGCGAATCAATGCCAGCGCCGCTTCACCATCGCCCGCCTCTCCCACCACCTCCAACTCGGCGTCCTGCTCCAGCAAGAGACGAAAGCCGCGCCGCACAAGACGGTGATCATCCACCAGCAAAACACAGGTCTTCATGGAGTTGATTCGTAGGTCTGGTTCACTTACGCGCGCTGAACGCAAAGCAATTGTAGCCGATTTGCCACAGTGGAATCAACAGCCCTCTTCCACCACGGGATTGGTGAGGGTGCCAATTTTCTCAATCACCACACTCACGGAATCGCCCGACTGCAACCAGCGGGGCGGAGTGCGCGCCATGCCAACTCCGTGAGGTGTTCCGGTAAGAATCACCGTGCCGGGCAACAAGGTCGTGCTTCCGCTGAGGAACTCGATCAAGGTGGGCACGTCGAAGATCATGTCGTTCGTGTTCCAGTCCTGCAGGACTTCACCGTTGACGGTGGTGCGAAGCGTGAGTTGATTCGGGTTGCCGATTTCATCCGGGGTCACCAGACAGGGGCCGAGTGGACAAAATGTATCGAATGATTTGCCGCGGCACCACTGTCCACCACCCCAGCCTTTCTGCCAATCCCGCGCGCTGACGTCATTTGCGGCGGTGAAGCCCAGAACATAGTTTAACGCGTCGGCTCGCGAAACATTCTTGCACCGGCGCCCAATTACAGTTGCCAACTCACATTCGTAATCCACTTCGTTGCTGCGCAGATGGCGCGGCAACTGAATGGGATCACCGGGAGACAGCACCGTGTTCAGACCTTTGAAGAAAACAACCGGGAACTCCGGAATTTTCGCGCGGGTTTCCTCCGCGTGCCGCCGATAATTGAGGCCGATGCAAATGAGGGAGGTTGGCTCGAGCGGAGCCATGACCTTGACCACCTCAACTTTCTGCGGGCTGGTTTGAAATGAACTGAACAGATCGCCGGTGATATGATTCGCCGAACCATCGGGCTGAAGGGCCGCCAGACCTACGACTCCCTGCCGATCCCGGTAACGAATGATTTTCATGCGCGGTCTATTTCCCAATATCCGGTCAAAGGTCAAGCACGACTGCTGCGTGCTTCCTCCTTCGCGCGACGCTGCGCGCCGCGCCGGCGGCAGGTCGCGATTGTGCTCATGGCACTTTTCTCAAGCTATTTGGCGTCTTTGATATTATCAATCCGCCGGGGATCAGTTATGTAATAAACGTCACCTCACTCAGGGCAGACTGATAAATGTTCGCCGCCGGAAAAACCAAACTTGGCTCGCGATTTAGCGCATCGGATGCGTTGGGCGTCCCTGTTGCGACAGCACCCGCCGGCATGGGAGTCAACCAATCCAGTCACCTTCCCGCCCACCAAATGATGTATGGCATAGTTGGTGACAAAATGATAACTTGCGAGCGTATGAATCCCATCCTACCCGACCAACGAAGAACTGGTTTCACCTTGATCGAGTTGCTCGTCGTCATTGCCATCATTGCGATTCTTGCCGCGATGCTTTTGCCGGCGCTCAGCAAGGCGAAAGGCAGGGCACAGGCGGTCTCCTGTCTCAGTAACACTAAGCAAATAATGCTTGGCTGGATGATGTATTGCGGCGACTTCGACGACGTCATGCCAGCAAAAATAGTTGCCAATGGCGTGGATTGGGTCGGCAGCACTGACAACACCAACGCTTTCAAACTAATTGACCCAACTCAGTCACAACTGGCCAACTACGTCAGGAGTTCAGGGGTTTACAAATGCCCGGCCGACATTTTCAAATCAGCCCAGAACCCTGGGCCACGCGTGCTCAGTATTTCAGGGAATGCTTGTCTTGGGGGAATTAGTGTTACGGTCGTAGGAACAATTCCTGGCCGCACCTATCCGCCAAAGGGGTTCACTAAACTTGGGAACTTGATCAAGCCTGGTCCTGCCCTAACGTTTGTAACGCTCGACGAGCATCCGGACAGCATTGATGATGCAGTCTTCCACTCGGTCTGTGGAGCAGATCGCTCCAGCGCCGCCTGGCGCAATATGCCTGCGAATTATCACTACGGCGGCGGTGCAAATTTCTCTTTTGCCGACGGTCATTCCGAAATCCACAAATGGCGGGATCCCCGCACCAAACGGCCAGTCGCATTCCAAAGTTTCCCGAATTACCCACCCGGCATTCCTTGCTCTGGTAGTGAGGATTACGTTTGGGTGAACGACCGTCTGCCGTACCAATAAGGCTGTCTCGCTCTCTCCCACTCAGCAACCAACCGACCCCACCACAATGAAAATGACCCTGCCTTGCATCACCAAACGCCGCTTGCGGCATCCGTTAACTGCCGGTTTCGCCGGCATGCTATTCGTGCTTTTTCTCGCCTCGGCCACGTCTTGGGCGCAGTCCGTCCGGATGAAGGCGATGCCGGTGCGGGTCACGGTTCCTTACGGCGTAGCTGCTCCGAATCCCATCACCATCGGCAGTACTGCCACGAACGCCATCCAACTTTCCATTACCACCGGCTCGCTCGGAGGCAATCCCGTGAACTTCTCACTGACGGGCGTACCCGCGGGGGCGACCGCAGTGTTAACCACCAATTCAATTTCGGCGGACGGAACGCATACCGCTTTCGTGACGTTCTCGACAGACGCCACGGTAGCACAGGGCACTCATGATATGGCGGTCGTGGCCTCGGGCGCCGCCGATTACCGACTACCGATCCCGGTTATTTGCAGCTATTTCTGGGGCGGAGATAATTATACCAACGGGGTCTCGACCAACATAGCCAATGCGGGTAACTGGCTCGGTGGCAACGTGCCGGGCGCAACGGACAATGTCGTCATCAAGGACCGCGGTGGTGTCGGCGCACTCCCCGCGCCAACAAATATGATCGTGTCGGGCAATTTCGAAGTTGGATCTCTGCGCTTTTCCCAAGAAATGGATGCAGACGCGAATCGCTTTTTCAACGTGGAAATTTTGTCGGGCGCCACCCTCAAAGTCAGCGGCAGCGGCGGATTCAGCATGCTGCGTGACTTGAAAGGATTGAATCGTCGCCAAGAAATCTCCTTCTCCGGAGGCGGGACTTTGATGGTCACAAACGACAACGCGAATTTCTCCCTGCTAACCGACTTCCAAGTGAACAACACGCTGGACATGCAGCGGCTCGATAATCTTTACGTTGATGTGAACCGCATTCCACTCGGTGATTATCGTGCCTATCCCAACTTCTTCACCAACGGCTATACAGGCAGCGGCAGCACCGCGGGCATCGGTGGCACTGAAGTCTCGCGTTTCATTCCGCTGGTGTTTCTTGCCAAAACCAATTACGTCCGGGCTGCTTACGCAGATCCGAATAATTACGACGATCTAGCAGGCTGCTGCAAAACTGGGTGATTTTGTCTGCGCTCAATTTTAACCATGG
>CAYWCK010000430.1:0-4532 GCA_964456685.1 uncultured Bifidobacteriaceae bacterium
TTCAGGACGAACTCGCCTTCACCGCTGGCGCTGATGCGCGGTTCGCTGCCGAATTGCAGCTGGCTGTCCAGGCTGAGGCGTTTGGTGATTGTCACCTGGCTGCTGCTGCTGGACTTGATTTCGTAACGCTGCTTTCGCGTCACCGGCACGAGGGCGTATTGATTGCCCCGCGAACCCATCGGGCCAATGTAGGAAGACATGCCGTACGGTTGGAGCGGGATGAAGGAAAGGGCCGGGCCGAGGCTGAACGGCTCATCTAGGACGGCAAGGTTATCGGTGCTTTCCCATTTGGAATCAGGTTTGGCCGGCAGCCCTTCGACAAACGCCTGGGCCAACGTGCCGAGGGGAATCGGCAGTGCGTAATCGCCCGAGAGGCGTAGCAATTGCCCGCGCTCGTCGAACTGAATGTCGAGGCCTTCGTTCAGGTAAACGGGCATACTCCAGCGCGGATAACTGCCGCCACTGCCGTACATCGGTGGACGGAACGGGATGCTGGGATCGCGTTTCGGCATCAACGTGCCGCGCAAGTTCAATCCAAAAACATTGGACGCGACGGTGCGCGAGGCGACGTTCAAATTGCCCGCGAGAGCTTCCGTGCCATTCTCGCCGCGCACTTCAATGCTGACCGAGTAAAGGTTGGTCACGCCTTCCGGCAACCGATAGCGCAGCGCCGAAGCGCGGGCTGCGTGCGTTGGTTGAACACTCGCGAGTAGAACCGTGAGGAGGAGGGGAGTGAGACGGGCAAACTGGATCGCCTTCATGGGGCGACATTGAACCGCACCAGATTCTGAAGCAAGCGAATCTTGGAAATCAAACCCGCGTGGGAGGCAGGGCCGGAGGGCGGTCCACGAACGCAGCCCAGATCAGCAGCGCAAAACCGGCCGCGGAAACCAGCCCTTGCGCGAATCCAAGCACGGCAAGCATCGCGCCAATTTCGGTGGCACTGCTGCCGCTTTGGCTGCGCTGCAGCACCAGCACGTTTGATCCCACCGAGATCAGGAAACTGAACAGCAACGTGCTCGCGCCGAGCAAAACAAAGATCGCCGGCTTGCGGTGGGAATTCATGTGCGCCATCGCGAATGCCAGACCGCCCAGACAGACGAGCAACATGGGCACACGCGGCAGCAGCATGGGGATCAACGCGGGGAGATTAAACGAGGATTGCATGGTTTGCTTTCGTTAGCCAACAGGCGCTCCGACATTCCGGGAAACGCGTGACGGTGACAAGGCGCGATTGCCACGTAAACCGAACCAAATCGGAGCGTGTCGCTTTCAGCGCGCCGAAATCTCCAGCATCCGTTCAATCGGCAGCCGCGCGCGGTCGAGAATGGCTTTCGGCAACTCGACGCGCGGGGCGAGGTTCTTCATGCAGTCGCGCACTTTCTCCAGCGTGTTCAACTTCATGAATTTGCACTCGCTGCACCGGCAGTTGTCGCTCGGCAGGCGCATCACATCGAATGTCGGCGTGCAGATGAATTCCTTGTCCGGACATTCTTTCTGCATCCGGTGGATGATTCCCGATTCGGTGACGATGACGAATTGCTTCGCCGCCGAAGCCTTGCAGTAGGTGATCATCTTCTCGGTCGAGCACACGGCGTCTGCGGCCTCGCGCACTTCGCGCAAGCTTTCGGGATGCACGATGACTTTCGCCGACGGGAATTTCTCCCGCAGTTGCAGAATGGCGTCGCGTCGGAATTCGACGTGCGCGTAACAGTTGCCCTGCCACAACGTCATGGGGCGGCCGGTCTGTTCCATCACCCATTCGCCGAGGTTTTCGTCGGGCACGAAGAGGAGGTCCTTATCCTTCGGCGCGGCTTCGACGATTTTCACGGCGTTGCCGCTGGTGACAATGACATCGCAAAGCGCCTTCACGGCCGCGCTGCAATTGATGTAGGCAATCGTCCAGAAATTCGGATTGGTCTTTTGCAACTCCGCGAGCTTGTCGGCGGGGCAACTTTCTTCGAGCGAACAACCGGCGTCCTTGTCCGGCAGCACCACGATTTTGTTTGGGTTCAGAATCTTCGCCGTTTCCGCCATGAAGTGAACGCCGCAAAACACGATCACATCCGCATTGGTTTTTGCCGCCTGCTGCGCCAGCCCGAGAGAGTCGCCCACGAAATCCGCCACGTCCTGGATTTCGCCGACCTGGTAGTTATGCGCCAGGATGACGGCGTTGAGCTGCTTCTTGAGGGCGAAGATTTCCTGCGCCAGCGGATCGAAGCGTTCCTTCGTCATCGGCTTGCGGACGGGGAAGCGGTCAACCCCGGTCAATTGCTGTTCGAGAACTTCGGTCATGGAGGAAAGTTACCGGCGAATGGAGCGAGCGTCAATTTGCCGGTAAGTCTGCCGGCAGCGGAGCAGGCCCGGGTTACTTTGGTTCACCGGGTGCGCGCGCAAGCCAGCGGAAGGTCAACTGCTGGGCGGCCAGCGAGAAGAGGCAGTAGGCCGTGAACCAGTAAAAGCCCGTGCCGAACGCCGCCTTGAACACGACCAACGGCGGTGCGGCATTGGGATCCCCCGGCGGTGTCTGACTGGCCTGCGCGGCCAGAAATGCGATGAAAAGCGCCACGACGAAGACATCCGCCATGGACCACTTGGCGATAATTTCAACGAACGCCAGCGTGCGTCGCCGTCGCGCTGCATCGGTCATGAAAGTGGTCCACAGCACCAGCGCGGCCTTGCCCAGCGGCACCACGACGCTGAAGAGCAGAATGAGCGTGGCGGGCAGCGGGCTGCGCACTTCATAAAGATGTCGCACCGAGCCGACAATGCTGCGGGTCTGTTCGTAAACGGTGACGTCCTGGGCGTCCTTCTGCAGGGCCGTGGCGATTTGCGGTCCGAGCCGTTTGATGATGGTCGCGCGCAGATCGCCGCCGCTGTCTTCGAGCAGCCCGATGATTTCGGGATTCATCATGGCCCGGAGGACTTTCACAGTGTTCGTGTCGAGGCCCTTTTCGAGCAGCATCGGGGCGACGTGGGCCAGTCCTTCGGGCTTGAGCACACCTTGGATGGTCAGCACAGGTGCGAACAGGCCGGGAATAAGCAAGCCAATGGACGCGGCGATCAATATCAGGATGCTGATGCGGCGGGCGTTCACGCGACGAATGAAATTTTGCTCAATGGTTTTGGCGCGCTCCGCGGTTGCGGTCGGATCGTCTTTGCGCCGGGTTCACTGATGGGCATTCTTGCCGCCGTGGTGCGGGTGTCAATGGCGTTTTCCACGGCGGTGTGATCGAGCGGAAATTTGTCCGTTCAGGAAACACGAGCCGGGCTGGCAGTTGGTAGCGATTGTCCTCCCTTACGCGGACAAAATGGCCATCACCAGCCAACTTCCCGTCCCTTGTTCTGCTCTTTCAAGTACTTCATCAACGGCTCGAAGTATTCGAGCATCGGCTTGCCGCTGAATTCTTCACCCGTGGCTTCCTTGATGACCTTACGCCAGTCTTTCGTCGCGCCCTGTTTCATGATGCTGTAGAGGAACGCTCCGACTTCCTTCCGGCCGGCGGCGTCGCAGTTGCGCGGATCTTGATGCAGAATCTTTTTCGCGATGTGCATGTGGAGCTGATACTTGATCGCGAAGGCGATGGAGTATTTGTAGTATTCGGCGGGATCGTCGTTAATGTGCGTCTTCGTCGCGGCGTCACAGAATTCCTCGCCGCGCGGTTCGGGGGGAACGACGCCCTGATAATGTGCCACGTGCTCCCACCAACGCTTGTTCAACTGGTCGGCCGGCAAGTTGCCTTCATAAAAATCTCGTTCCCACGCGGCCATCACGCCGGCGGACCACGGAATAAACACCACCTTGTCGAGCGCGTCGTTGAGCAGCCATTGAATCTCGTCGTACTTTTGCTCTGGCTTCACGAGGCCGAGTTGGCGGAGATAGGGCAACTGCGCTGGCGCGGTCGCGAGCGCCTCGGCCATCGCTTCGTGCATCGCCGGGCACGCGCCTTCGCGCAAGATGAATGGAACTTCCGGGCGCGCGTAAGCGAGCTGATAAAAAATGTGACCCAGCTCGTGATGCGGCGTGTTGAACCAATACGCGTCTGACTTCACGTTCATCAGCGAACGCACGTCCTGTTCCAGATCAATGTGCCAGGCGGAAGCGTGCGTGTTCTTCTTGCGCTTCGAGTCGGCGGGTAGCTCGTAGAGGTCAGACTTGGTCCAGAAACTGGCCGGCACTTTTGGAAGCCCGATGCCTTCGCCGTAAGTTACCGCGCACTTCACAATCCATTCCGGCGACTTGTCCTTGAAGAGCGGGTCGAGATCAATGCTGTCCACGAGACCGGGCCATTCCTGACACCAACGATTGCCGATCCAATGCGCCGGAATCATTTTCGGCACCGGCTGGCCGTACTTCGCCGCGAGTTTGTATTTCGTCCAGCAATGGAGTTGTTCGTAAAGCGGCTTGGTGTCGGCGACGAGTTGGTCGGTCAACGCCTTCATTTCGGCCACGCTCATGTCCGAAAACGCCGCACGCAGGCCGAAGAACGAGCTATAGCCCATTTCCGTCGCCACGCGATTGCGCAAATCGC
>CAYWCK010000431.1:0-4514 GCA_964456685.1 uncultured Bifidobacteriaceae bacterium
CGTCGGTGAACGCACGCGCGAAGGCAACGATCTTTACAACGAAATGATCGAAGCCAACGTCATCAAGGTGAAGCGGGATGAAAAGAATCATCCGATCATCGGTGACAATGGTTTGCCGATCATCGAACCCGGCTCTCGTATCGGACTGGTGTATGGCCAGATGAACGAACCCCCCGGCGCACGTCTCCGCGTCGCCCTGTCCGCTCTCGCCGTGACGGAATATTTCCGTGACGAAAAGAATCAGGACGTGCTCCTGTTCGTGGATAACGTCTTTCGCTTCTCCCAAGCGGGATCAGAAGTGTCCGCGCTCCTCGGCCGTACGCCAAGTGCCGTCGGTTACCAGCCGACGCTTGCCGCGGAAATGGGTGACTTGCAGGAACGCATCACCTCGACCAAGAAGGGTTCGATCACCAGCTTCCAGGCCGTTTACGTGCCTGCGGACGACTTGACCGACCCGGCGCCTGCTAACACCTTCGCGCACTTGGATGCGACCATCGTCTTGGAACGTTCCATCGCGGAACTCGGCATCTATCCCGCCGTCGATCCGCTGGCTTCGAATTCCCGCGCCCTCTCGGCGGACGTTGTGGGTCAGGAACACTACGACGTCGCCCGTGGCGTGCAGAAGATTCTGCAACGCTACAAGGATTTGCAGGACATCATCGCGATCCTGGGCATGGACGAACTTTCTCCCGACGACAAACTCACCGTTTTGCGCGCGCGCAAGATTCAGCGCTTCCTCAGCCAGCCGTTCACGGTGGCGGAAGTGTTCACCGGTGTGAAAGGCAAACAGGTGCCCGTCGCCGAAACCGTGCGTGGCTTCAAGGAAATCCTCGAAGGCAAACACGACGACGTGCCCGAAGTGAACTTCTACATGAAGGGCGGCATCGACGAGATTCAGGAAAAGAAGTGATTTGATCTCCTCAGCTTGCTCTTAATCTTAATCCTCACGGACAGATTAAGAGTAAGAAGCAGATTAAGATTAAGAACCGAAACAAATGGCCACGCTGAAACTCGAAATCGTCACGCCGGAAGCGAAGGTGTATTCCGAAGACGTGGACATGGTCACGCTGCCCGGCGTCGAAGGCGAAATGGGCATCTTCCCGATGCACGTCCCGCTGATGACGCAGTTGACTTCCGGAGAGATTGTGGCCCGCAAGGGAAGCCAGGACTATTTTCTCGCCGTGGGTGATGGGTTCGTGGAAGTAACGGGTGAGCGCGTATCGATCATCACGGACATGGCCATCCGCGCGGAGAACATCGATGAAGCCAAGGCCGAAGAAGCGCGTCGCCGCGCCGAGGCCCGGCTTGCCGAAAAGCTCGACGAAGCTGAAGTCGCCTCCGTCAATGCCGCACTCGCCCACTCGCAGGCCCAGTTGAAGGTAAAGCGCCGGCAGAAGTAATTCGCGTTTTCAGCGGTTTGTTTTCGGTCACCTCTTGGACCGCCGCGTCGCTGGGCTCGGGTGGAACTTTTTTGCCCTCCGAGTCGTTCTTCGAGGTTGCCGCTCTGTTTCCGTCGGGAATAAACTCCGGCCATCTGAAATGATTGATGGCGCTCTGCGCAATCCGTGAGTGACGACCCGACATTTTACCTCTTTCTGCTCGCTCCACCACTGGCTGGAGAGGCAATCCTGCTCTTTTTTCTGTTTCGATTTTGGCGGGACCGGCAAGTGAAGACCGGTTGGAAACAAGTGCTGCTGGTTAATGTCCTCTCTTGTTTTGTCCTGGTGGCCTTGGCGGGTGGTGGCGGTGAGCTTTACTATCGCTTCATCTACGATACGACCGATGCCCTTGGATATACGAAGGTCAGTCAGCAGTGGGTTAAACGCTACTTCCGCAACAACTCTTCAGGATTCCGCGACAACCTGGATTACCCGCGACGCCGAACCGAAGGATTGCGGCGTATTACGTTTCTGGGCGACTCGTTCACTGCGGGTCACGGAATCAAGAGTGTGGAAGACCGTTTCGTCAATTTGATCCGCGCGCGGCATCCGGAATGGGAAGTTCATTTGTTTGCCGGCTTTGGCTTCGACACGGGCCGGGAACTCTATCTTTTGAAGAAGGGGCGCGAACTCGGCTACGAATTCGACGAGGTTGTGCTCGTGTACTGTCTCAACGACATCGGTGACCTCTCGCAGGAATGGAACAGCCAGATTGAAGATGTTTATGCCGACATGGACCGCGGCGGTTGGCTGCGGCGCAACAGTTTCTTCGTCGATTTGCTCTACCATCGTTACAAGGCCGCCCACGACCCGCGGCTCAGTCAGTATTTCACTTTCGTGCGGGAATGTTATTCGGGGCCGCTGTGGGACATCCAGAAGGCGCGCCTGCAATCCATCAAGAACTTCGTCGAAAGCGTGGGCGGGCATTTGAGTGTGGTGACGTTTCCGTTTTTGCAGTTGGAAGGGAAGAATTACGAATATCGGCCCGTGCACGCCCAATTGGATCAATTGTGGCGTGGTCTCGGAGTGCCGCACCTGGATTTGGATCCACTCTTCGCTCAGGAGCCGCCTGAGAAGATTGTTCTTCACCGTTACGACGCCCATCCCAATGAGTACGCCAACAAATTGGCCGCGGACCAGATCGAGCAGTTTCTGAAGGCACGCCTCAGCCCACCGACCGGCGCTTCACGCTAATCTGGCAGGGCAGTTTCACCGTCAAGCAACCAATCTGCACTCAGATTGCAGACTGCCTCGAAAAGATCGATTTTCATAGGCGTAACCAATCCACACTGACTGGGTGGCGAAGTGATCCTTTGCGTGATCAAGATCCCGCTGCCCAAAGCGTCCCGCTTCAGTCAGCTTTGTTGGCACCATTGCCCAATGAGCTCGGACGCGTTCGGGTATTGCGGCGCAATCGTGCAACAGACGCCGCCTCGTGATGCGCCCTGTTTTCGCTGGATTCTGCGCGGTTGGAGCTCGCGGCACGATCGTTGCTACCGGACCTCTGTGCTAAAAGCAGGCGCCAGATTGAAACATCGATTCGGATTCACAGCATCCCTGCGGCTCATTCGATTGAATGCGTCGTCACTCGGTCGCGTGCTCTAACCCCTAGCCAGCAAGGCGCAATTATGAACAACCCCGATTCCCCAAACTCCTCCATTGCCGCCCAGACTGCGGTCCGCTCTGATCAAGCTCCATCGCTTTGGCAGCAGTTGAAGAACAAACGCATTTCCTACCTCGTGCTGCCGCTGCTCGTGATGGCCACCATCACGGAGTTTGTAATTCTCGCGACGGGCTGGCGATATCAACAAACGGTCTGCTTGCCGCAGGGAATGGGCGTGACGTTTTTTGGCATCGGCCCGATTGGCGCCACGATTCTGGCCGTGGAATTGTTGAAGCTGCCCCTGGCGATCTGGACTTCCACCCGCGTGGGTTGGCAGAAGGGTTTCATGCTCTGTGTCGGCCTGCCGTTGATTTGCGTGCTGACTTTCCAGCTGGTCAAGGACATGGCCGTTTACGAAATGGGCACGGCCATGGCGCCGGCCGCGCAGTACCTCGAGAAGGCGACGGCGGAAGAGGTCAAGATTGTTCAGCTGAATGGTGAACTTGCGGCCATCGAGCAGAAGAAACAGGAGCGCGAACGCAAGGTGGCCGAACTCGCCGCGAAGCGCGCGAAAGCCAAGGCGGACCATGAGGAGTTGCTCAAGCACAACGCTGATGTGCGCCAGGACGCCATTACGCTTACGGAATACCAGAAGAAGGAACTTTCGGAAGTCGAAGCCCGCCAGGCCGCCATCACCAAGCAATTCAACGCCGACGCGGAGCAGTTGACCAAAGCCATCGCGGACTTGCGCTCACGCCGTGAAGTCGAAGTGGGCCGCGCCACCCAATGGAATGCGGAAGAAGCGCGCATCGAGAACGCCTACAAAACGCGCATGGCGGAATACGCGAACAAGAAGGCCGCGTACGAAAAGGACAAACTTGAATACGACAGCGCCAATTTCCTCAAGCGTCAGTTGATGAAGGAGCCGGTCAGTCCGGGCGTGGCGCCGGAGCGCGAGGCCAACACCATTCTCAAGCCGACCGCCATTGCGGAACTGGACGAACAAATCAAGGGCAAGGAAGCCGAATTGCTCACTATCAACAACAAGCGCCGCGAACGCGTGGCGCAGGTGGATGCGGATGCCCGCCGCTTGCGGGAGGAATTTGACAAGCGCTCGACGACCAAGCGCGAAGAGTCGGATCGCAAGCGCGAGGAATTGTCCGCGGCGCAAGCCAAGTTGGCGGCGGATCTGAACGCCGAAGAAAAGCAGATTGATCTGGAACTGGCTGCCGTCGTTCAAAAGGTGGATGGCATCCGCGTCGAGATTGATGCCAGTCGTAAACACGCCGAGGAGTTCTACGAACAACGCGAAGCCGCCATTCGCAAGACTCAGGTGCATCGTATCGCGACCACGGTTGAAATCGTTCGCGGTCTGATCATGGGGGAGCGGCCCATGTCCATCAAGGCCACCGCCAAGGAACGGGGCGACATCCTAACCGACCAGATCAGCATGGTGCGAATTTGGGTTTATC
>CAYWCK010000432.1:0-4502 GCA_964456685.1 uncultured Bifidobacteriaceae bacterium
CTACGTCGGCGGCCCGATCGCCCTCGTGAAGAACGGCGACACCATCATCTTCGACTCCGTGAAACGCACGCTCACGCTCGACGTTCCCGCGAAGGAACTCGCCAAGCGCAAAAAGGCGTGGAAGAAACCCGCGCCGAAATATCCGCGCGGTGTGCTCGCCAAATTCGCCGCCCACGTCACCAGCGCCAGCGAAGGCGCAGTGACGGATAAGGATTTGGAGTTGTAAATGTTCCATGAGTGCCCACGAAAACTGGCGTGATCTGAAAAGTCCAATTCCGTGGGTTAAAGCATTCAATGACGGCTTGCTCAACTCGTCTCTACCACACTTGATGGGGCGAAATGTTGTAATCGCAACCGATTCAAGCGGCCAACACCAACAAAACCCTTTCGAAGTCCATGGATTGCTCATCTTGGATTTTGATTCTTCTGTTGAATGGCAAATCTTGCGACAAAAAATTCGCCGTGAAATCTTGAAAGACCCGAGAAGGATGTCTTTCAAGCAACTATCTGAACCTGTTCGACAACGCGCACTTGTCCCTTTTCTCCGTGCGGCAGACCAGATTAACGGACTCTGCCTGAGCATTGCCGTTAACAAGAAAATTAATTCACTTGGGGGTGGAAAGAGGCTTTTTGAAAAGTTAACACAGGAAAAAGTTATCAAAGCTCCATGGAGGTTTGACGGTTTCGAGCGTATGGCGCGAACTGCGCATTTCGTAAGCCTGCTTGTTGCTGGACTCTGTTCCAAAGGACAAAACGTTCTTTGGCTTTCCGATCAAGATGAGATGTTCGGCTCGTCGGCTAAAATCGAGGATACCCTTCGAATGCTTACATCATATTTTCGAACGTATGTAGATTGGCCAATGGGTAACGTTCGGGCAGGAACGACACAAATGGACGAAGGCGACCGATTTGAAGAAGATATTGTCGCTATTCCCGATTTAGCTGCTGGAGCACTCGCAGAGTTGGTTATGACAATGAAGAGTAATTCCCCTTCCAGTGTTACAGAAATTCCAGCGGTAGGATTGGTGTCGGCCGTCTCACCCAAGAGTGACGTTCTCTTATCTTGGCTTTCGGACGACACTCAAAATCTCAAACGCGCAGCACTTGTTTTTGATCGAAGAGATGACGGCAAATTTCGCGTCGCAAAGCTTTGGAGTAAGAAAGAATTTGCACAGTAATCCCAACGGGGTTTTATCCATCAGCCCAAGGTTGCGCGGCACGCGCTACCCTGGGTCAACGTCCCAAACATTTCCTCAACCCTGAATGGGTTGCATCCCTCCGCCGCCAACCGTCTGCAACCCCGTTGGGGCATGGTAGGGCGCGTCACTCCGTGCGCGCCGTCGTGGCAAACCCGAATGCTCCCGTTCCAGCCAGCGGCGGGCAGAGGACTGCCCGCCCTACCAACCTGACATCGCCATCAGATTCAACCGCGAACCACGCGAAATACGCGAACCGTAAACCCTCTCGCCCCGAATCGTCCGGCGAATCATGTCCCAGCGCCGTAGGCGCGGCATCTTTGTAGAAACACCCGCCACAAAGATCATAAGCTCCGTAGGAGCGACATATTCCCGCCCATGCCGCTCCTACGGAGCTTGATTCGATTTTGATCGTGGAACTACAAATATTCCGCACCTACGGTGCTGCCGTTTTGAATTCCATTTCATGGCGGAGAGGGAGATAACTTTTTGCGTCTTTCGCGGTTAATCCTAACCCCCATTTCCCCGCTGCAACCCCGTTGGGGTTGTAATTTCATTTTCTCGCCAACCCAGGGTAGTCGCTCCTCGCCGATCCGGCTCGGACCTCCAACCCTGGGCTGCTTGACACAAACCCTTTGGGATAGATTGATTGATTGCCGGACACTTGTTGGCAAACTGGTTTTACTTTTATGGGCGCTTGGTCAGACGACATCTTCGGCAATGACATGGCGTGCGATGTGCGCGATGCCTATCGCGAACGCATTGCTGCGCGTGATTCCGCAGAAGCGGCGTTCAAGCATCTTAAAAAGGAGTTCGCGGATGAACTGCGTGAGGCGGATGACAAGCGCGTCATCTACATCGCCCTTGCCGCCACCCAACTCGAAGCGGGTCAGGTGACGGACGTCGTCCGCGAAACCGCGCTCAAAGCCATCGCTTGGTGTGAACATCCGAATCGGGACGCGGAAGAATTTCCCTTCAATCTCGCGGTGCTGGCGACATTGCGCGAGAAACTCGGCGGTAAAGCGCCGCCCGCGCGCAAACCGCCGAAACCGAAAGTTCCCCCCGGCGCACCCGGTGATGTTTATGTGATGACATTGCCGGCAGACGGGTTCTGCGCCGAACTGCCGGACAAGTTGACGGAGGCGGTCATTTTCGTCGGCAATGTGGTGACGGAAGGTGGTCGCGGTCCTGGCACTGGTCGCGTGGTGGTACTATACGATCTCGCGGCCAAAGATGTGACCGCGGAATCCGCGGCCAAGGCGTTATCGGACTGGAAAAGTTATCACTGGCTGCATCAGGATGGCCGGGCCGGTCGCGGCATCTTTTATTACGACGCGAGCGGAAAATTGCCGGCGCGCAAAGTGCGCTTGCTGGTGCGTGGCGTGCCGATGCCGGAGAACTTTCTCCGGAAGATGCGCGGTCTTGGTGCGGTCTATCAATCCACGGTTCTGCCGTGGGTGGTGGATCAAGATCTGAAGGCTTGGCGCACCCAAAAAATGGTGGCTGATCCTGATCTCAGTCGTTCGGCATGACTCCGGACTTAGCCCAAATTTGGCCCGGCCAGACTGGCGGCAAGTCACGTTAAGTCAATGGCACGGCCACTCGCCGCTAATGCCTGGAAACCCCGAAGCACGCCAAAGCCGCGAGATCAGTCAAAGGTGTTGCCAAACCATTTCTGGTAGAGCGGACCAACAACCGGCATGGGCTTTGTCTGGCCATTGATGGCCGCGATCAAGCCCATCACCCAGAGCGCGATCATCCCCAACCAGACCACGACAATCGCCAACAGGCCAAGGATGGGGATGATGGCGATGGGGATGGCGCAAACTCCCACGGCAACACCCGTCAGGAAGAAGCCCAACACCTGCCGCAGATGATAGCCCCCGAGTTTCGTCTTCTTGTTGGTGTGCAGGACGATTGCGACAATGAAACCAATCAAGGTGATGTAGGCGAGAATGGCGACGGTCTTGTCTTCGGTGGTGACGGGCGGCGGGGTAACGGGAGCAGGTGTTGTTTCCATAGCGAAAGGCCTTTCTTAGTTTGGGTTTTCGTCAGGGCTAACGCGGTTGAGACTAGGCCGCCGCTGGAAACTGTCAAGCGGGCTGAAGCCGAGCGGAATTCCGAAACTTAACTCCGGGCATCGTGTGAACGTCAGCTTCCCGTCGTTGGAATTGGCGGCGGCACCGGCGCCGGTCGGAAAGCGGCCACCGCGCTCGGGCGGGTCATCACAATGAGCAGCGCGATGGGATAGATGAAGCCAAAGCAGCTGCCGAAAAGCCCGCCGATGGCACCCCCGATGGCGCCGGCGGCTTCCGGTCCATGTTGGCGGTGGGCTTCCTCCAGCAACGGCCGCAGCAGAAACAGATAATTCACCACCGTACCGGCAATGCTCATGACGATGGAAAAAATGGCGTAAATGATGGAAATGATACGCCCCCACGGCTTGACGAAGAAGAGGCCAAAGCCGGCGGCAATCAGCGCCAGACTCGCCACAACGCCGATGGGGGCGGTGATCTTAAACCAAAGCAGGTAACCCGGACTGTTGTGCATGGCCTTCATTGCCGGATTATCGGCGAAGGCCGACGACGAAAGCATCACGGCGCTGCTGATGATGCCCAGCAATCCCATCGCGCCGAAGACGATGTTCAGAATACCGAAAACCGTGAAGGCAGCGGGACGTGGTCGCGTAGTCATTGGGGTTGGTTGAGGAGTGAGTGATGCTGTTCAGAGTGCCGCCAAGACTTCAGCGGCGTGTTCCGCGGGTTTGACGGTGGGCCAGATCTTCTTGATGCGACCATCCTTGCCGATCAGGAAAGTGACGCGGTGAGTGCCCATGTATTTTCGACCCATGAACGATTTCTGCCCCCAGACTCCGTAGGCTTGAACAATCGCACGTTCCTCATCGGCCAACAAAGTGAACGGCAGTTCGAATTTGGCGGTGAACTTGTCGTGTGATTTCACGGAATCAGCGCTGACGCCAAGCACCACAGCCCCTTTCTTTTTGAATTCGGCAAAGTGGTCTCGAAAGGCGCAGGCTTCCTTCGTGCAACCCGGCGTGTCGTCCTTGGGATAGAAATACAGAATGATGAACCGCCCGCGCAGTTCCGCGAGCGAGACTTTCCCGCCTCCGCTCGTGTTGGCGGTAAAATCCGGAGCGAGGTCGCCTTCTTTAAGGGTGAGCTTTAATTCGTTTGCCATAAAAGTTTGTTGATCAGGTTGGCTGCGAGGGAAACTCAATGTCCTTTCGGAGGCGGAGGCGTAGCGACGCTGCTTGGGCTGGCACTGAGCTGGTGCATACCGTCCCAG
>CAYWCK010000433.1:0-4499 GCA_964456685.1 uncultured Bifidobacteriaceae bacterium
GATACCACTCGCTGCCGAACGCCGGCACGGCATACGCACCCCAGTGGATGAACAGCCCGAATTTCGCATCTTGATACCACTTGGGCATTTGGAAGGTGTTCGTGATGGATGCCCACGTTGGTTGGAACGGGCCACGTTTGGCCACGGCATCGATCGCGGCGAGGCGCTGCTCGATCTCGGCGGGAAAAAGTTTGGAAACAAATTTTTGGCCGACGTTGGCAACCATCTGCGTGCTGACTTTCCAGAGGTAATCCAAATCCTTCTTCGTTGCGACGAACGCCGTGCCGTGTTTCAGTTCGGGCGGGAAAGTCATTTCACTCGTCACATTGGTGAACGATTTGAAATCCCGTGTCTTCAGCGCAGAGTAGCGCTTTTCCTCGTAGGACTCGTGGTAAATCAGCCAGTCCTCGCCGATTTTCAGACTGCATGGCCCCTCAGTGAAGTTTGCGGTAAGGTTCGTGGAGATGTCGCGCCACGGGCCGAGTGGGGTGTCGCCGAACCCGACGCGGATATTTCGCTGCGGGCGGGTGTTGTCTTTGAGCAGGAGCACGTAGCGATCAGCATCCTTGAGAATCTGGCAATCAATCACACTGAAGTCGGGATCGAGAAACAGTTTCGTCGGCGTGAACGTCTGGAAATCCCGCGTGGTGGTGAAATACATCCGATGATTATTTGTGCTCGGCTCCAGGTAATCGGGGAAGCGCCCGGGAATCGTTGAAGCCCAGCAGATGATGAAATGCTTTTCCTTCTCGTCGTAGAACAACTCTGGCGCCCAGACATTGCAGACGGTCGGTTCATGCGCCATCACGGGAACGAATTGCTGCTCCGACCAATGCACCAGGTCTTTGCTGTGCGAGTAGCCGAAACCGTTGTTGCCTTTCCACGCTGAAGTCCAGACGAGATGCCACGTTCCATCCGGTCCGCGGCAAATGCTCGGATCGCGCATGATCTTCGTGTCCACCTGAGCTTTGAGAAACAGCCCGGGCACGTTGCTCCAGAAATAGCCGTCATAGCTGAAGGCAAAGCGCAAACCATCCTGCTCCGGCTCCTTGAACGTGGCGAAGAGATACACGGGCGAACTCGCGCTTACCGTTTGGGCGGAAGCCGGGTATGTCACCGTAACCACCAAGCAGATCAGCAGGGTGAGGCGAGCGAAGCTGATCATAATCCGGGAGGCGAAAAGGAGTCTGATCGCAGCCAAACGCTCATTTCCGCAGGCCCGCGATTCGCCCAGACGGAGTAGGGGATCAGGCGCAGTCGAACGGGCGTCGCTTTGGCGCGATTCAATTCGCGATAAAGCTGCCCGGTCCAAGCACCGTTGGTTTGAGCCCAAGCCACACCTTCGAGAACAACGATACCGCCCAGCAGTCGACCGTCATAGCGTGCAGGAAGTCTTGTGTTCGGCGGAAGAGTCACGTCGAGCGGTTTTATGCCGCGCGGCAGGTCAACGGATTCCAGGCAATATACGATCGGCCCACGTTTCATGGCGACTTGACCCAGCGTCTCTTCCACCAGCGGATTGGCTTCGATCAATTCGGTTTCCATCTCCAAATCCAGATCGATCATGTCGCCAGATTTCCAGACGCGGCGAAGTTCTGCGTAGGTGGGGGCAGGCGGAATATCCATCGCTACGGGGCGCAGATTCACTCGCAATTGAGCATTCTTCGCCCAGCCGGGCATGCGGAGCTTCAGGGCGACTTCTCTTTCCGGCGCTTCGATGATTTTGATGCGGATGCGACCGTTCCACGGATACTCGGTTTCCTGCACAAGCTTCACCTTGCCGACGCCGGGCACGTCGGTTGCCAGTTCGCTCGCGCCGTAGAGATTCACCCAGATGGTGTTTGTGGAGATGGCGTAGGCAAACTGCGCCGAGCCTGCAATGGTGCGGACAAGGTTGGGCGGGCAACAAAAGGAACTGAGAAACGGCTTCCGTTCGCGCGACCAGCGGAGTTCGACGGGCAACGGGTCAGTTACGCGCAGTGGATTGGTGTAGAAAAAATTTGTCCCATCGAGGCTCATGCCGGAGAGGACGCTGTTGTAGAGCGCGAGTTCGGCCACGTCCATAAACCGCGCTTCACCCGTCGCAAGGAACATGCGCCAGTTCCACAGCACATTGCCGATGTTGGCGCAGGTTTCGTTGTGCGCGGTGGTGTTGGGCAGTTCGTAATCGTGCCCGTAAGCCTGATGCGTGCGCGTGATGTTCTTTTGATCCTTCGAGCCGTAGGGCGACGCGCCGTCGTAAAGCGCGCCGCAACCGCCGGTGATGTACATCTTTTGCTCGGTGAGGTTGTGCCAGATCGGTTCGAGTGGTCGCCACAAATTCGTGTCGCCGGTTTCCATGAACAAATCCGCTGCGCCGGCGTAGAGATAATTCGCACGAACGGCGTGGCCCATCGCCGTGGTCTGTTTTTCAAAAGGAATGCGATCCTGATTGTCGTCGCCGCCGTCTTTGATTTCGCTGCGGAACGCAAAAAACTTTTTGGCGAGTTCGAGATAACGCGCGTCGCCCGTCTCGCGATACAGGTCGATGATTCCCATATAATGCGACGGGCAGACGGAACTGCGGGCCACCTCCGGCGTCGTCTCGGCAAAAGTTCGGCAAAGAAAATCCGCCGCCTTGATCGCCACGGCGAGGAGGTTGGTCTCACCCGTCGCCTGATGATGCACGCAGGCGGCCGTCATCAAGTGGCCGAGGTTGTACATCTCGAAATTGTTGCGATCTTTGAACGGGACGGCGTTGGTGTCGCCATTTCGCTGGGCGACGAGCACGGGGGTGTGAATGTAGCCGTCCGCGCGCTGCGCCTTGGCGATCACCGCGATTGCACGATCCAGATTCTGGCGGAAGTATTCGTTCGGCTCCACGGCATAAGCGGCGCTCGCAGCCTGCATGAGCTTGTAAAGTTCCCCGTCGTTGAACGGCGCGCCGCGATAACGTCCCTCGGCCAATCCGGCCGCGATCTCGAAGTTGCGGAAGAACTGCGAGTAATTCGTCCCCTCCATCAACCGACCGAGCGCGGGCAGAGTGTTCGTTCGGCAGAGCTCGAAACGATCAAACCAAAATCCGGAAGTCCACCGAGCTTCGGTGAGCGCGATGGGCTGAGCCGTAGCGAAAGGACGAGGCTCAACGCCGGATGCCAGCGATGCGACAGCGATCAGAAAGCTTGCGAGCAGGCGTTTCATTTCGGTTCGGCGATTTCAGGATTAACTGGGTTCAACTTCACCGGTGCGTTCGTGCCGAACAAATTGACGTGCTCTCCCGCTTTGATCCGCGCGACATTCGTCTCAAAATCTGCGAGTTCCTTCTCGTAAAGCGGCAGCACCTGCGACCAGTGATAGTTCGTGCCGACACCGTCGACTGCACCGGGAAAGGGAATCTTGCGATGGCTGGTCTGCATGGAGTTGGCGAAGCGGTAGGTAGGCTGTGTAAGTTCTGCGACATGCTCAAACTCCTTAACGCTTGCTCTTAGCGCCATCTCAGCAAGCTCAAGCCGGTTGGTGTCTTTGTCTGAATCGTATTTCAGCAGCGACTCAGCAATTGCGAACTTTGCAACGTAGAAGCGGTTCAAACTTTCTAGGCATTTCACGTCATTTGCAAATCGGGCATACTCAGCTTCATTTCTTGAAACAAATCCCATCGCTTCTTCCACGGCATCCGCAGTGCGAGCAATGGCTTTGCTCGTCGCTGCTGCTACGGATATGGGCGTTTCGCCTCTGTGCACTTCATGATTCAAGTCTTTGCGAACATATTCGTCCAGTCGTTCACCTGGTGGCGCTTGGGAAAGCCACAGCTCTTCAATCGCCCCGTATTTCATCGGGTTAACGAGTTGGTCCAGTGTCATGCCGAGCGAGAGCGTTTGACGATTTCCCTCCGTGATTCCGAAACGGCGGATCAGCATCGGCGCGACTTCGCCTGCAGCGTTGTAGGCGTCTAGGATTTCGCCGGCGGCGTTTGTGTCACAGCCGTAGAAATCGGCGAGGCGACCGGTCCAATAAACACGGTCGTCATTGGTGTTCACGTCGGGATTCCACGCATAGCGCGCCCAAGCCTCAAACCAAATCCAGTCCCGCTCCCATTGCTTTAGCGGCGGGTCGGCGATGTCGGGCGAGTAAGGCCAGTTCCAGTACGCTAGGGGATAGAGATGCAGCCCGCTGGCGCCGAGCCGGTCGCGCGAGGCGAGGATGGACTTGCGGATGAACTCCGTCGCGCCGTAACGGAACGGTTCAAGGTTCGAGAGGATGTGGACATTGACGAGATGCGGCCCAAGCTTGGCCATGTTGCGATGCGTCTCCGCCGCCTTGCCGCGCGGCTCGTAGGTGGTGAGCGATTCGCCGTTGTATTTCGTCTCGGTGAACAGGTTGGAATAAACTGTGAAGCACGCGGGCATGATAGCCTCGGGATTCATCGCGTGCGTGCGAAAAATTACCGGCGGTTGCTCGTCGTAGTGGGACAGGCGTCACCCCAGGGCACCGAGCCGTTCCGATTGCCCCATACCCGCATC
>CAYWCK010000434.1:0-4497 GCA_964456685.1 uncultured Bifidobacteriaceae bacterium
CAAACACGTTCCTGTCCGGCTTGTAGGCCCACACCACACAGACACGGTTCAACGCGTCCACGGCCACAGAGGCCCGATCGCTCTGCTCCACCGTCGGGTCGCCGTCCGTCACCACCGCCCCGCCCACAAACTGGCCCGTGCGCACATCCCATGCTGCCACGCCCAGTTCCGCCGAGCCCCCGCCGCCGTTGATCGTGCCCGCCACAAAAACGAACGAGCTGCGGATGTCGCCACCAATGCGGATACCGTCGCCACGCCCACCCGTGTCCGCACTGCCACCAAAGTTCATCCCGCTGCTCACCACGTTGTTCGAGAACATCAGCGTGCCCGCGTTGTTGTAGAACAGCAGTTCGCCATGCGCCCGGATCACAAAACCACCCTTCACCGCGCACATGTTGTCGAAGATGTCCTGCAGGCTTGCCAGCGTGGCCGTTTTGATCTGCGTGCCGTTGGGTTGCATGATCGAGAAGCTCACCAGTTCATTGTCCGTGTTCAGAATGCTGCTCCGATCATCCCACATCACCACGATGTTCCCGTTGTCCAGGAAGTTAGGGCGACCACCGGTCCGCCCCACTTGCGGCGCATTGTTCCCCGCGCCCATCACGCCCACAAACGGCCCGTAATGATAGTCCCAAGCATTACCCTGTGGCGTCTGCGCCAAAGTGATCGGGTTCAAGCTGAAGATCTGCTCGCACGGATACCGGTCCGTCCCTTGGTAGATGTTGTTGTTGCCCCAGCGCGCCACGGTCTGGAACTCTGGAAGCTGCCCCAATGACGCTTCCGCCATCGTGATGAACTTGTCCGCGCCATAACGCAGATCACCTGCCACTTTGCCCGGATTACCATTCTGCCGGGACAGATTCAACTGGGCCTTGAAAGGCTGCCCGTTGTCCGCGTAAAACGCGTAGTCCACCTTCGCCGGACCACCCGCCGCTGGCTGCTTGGCCACGGCGTTGTTTTGGTTGATATACGTACCGTCATTGGCAAACGTGTTAAACTCCACCAGAAACGTACTGTCCCCGAGGGCACTCACGTAAGGCTCCCAGTTCCCCAACGTCGCCACCGCCGGCTGATTCGCCAGAATGATCGGACCATTGGTCACGCCACCGTTCGTGCCAATGGTAGTATCAAACCAGCATGCCACGTCGGTCACCACTTGCGTCAATCCCACGGAAGCCGCCCCTCCAGGCAGTACATACGCCGGCATTGAAAAGTTGCTGGTATGCACGCGACCTTTGTGCGCCCCAGCGGCATCTTTCGAGTAGTTGGCGGTCACGGTGACCACGCCCGCACTGGCCGGCAGATTGATGTCAAAGAATCCGGTGTTCGGCACGGTAACCGAGCCCAAGTAACGTTTGCCCTGCGGGAAGCCGTTGGTGTAGGTGGAAAGATCGCTCAACTCCGGTTCGGCAAAAAGTTTACCGTTGGCCCAGCCCTCGGGATCCAGTTCATAGATGTCCAAAACAACCGTCGTATATCCGTTGATCCCGATCGGAAAGGCACCGGTCAAGCGGGGAAAGATATTGGTCGGCGTCAGTACTGGAATCAACCCAGCAGCCGAGTTCACGTCCAGGTAAGGAGCTGAATAGTTCGTGAAGTACGGCAAACTATTTGCCGGAGGATTGGCAAACTTGTAAGGCAACAAATCATTCCCGATGGTTACGTTGCCGCGGAAAGAAACGCGCGCACCCGTGTTGATGCCGCTAAAGCCTTGCGATTGACTGTTCGCCGCGCGGCCTTCCAGCGTTGCCTCCGGAGTAGCATCCGTTCCGCCTGGGTTCAGGAAGTGGGTGCTGAAGGGATAATTATTGCAAATGACGTTGCCTTCCAAGGCGTCGCTGACCCCGTCGAAGTCCGAGCCAATCTGCGTGTCGCCGGTGGTGGCAAAACCGGTGCGAATCGGCGCCGAATTGGTGAAGCGGGTGACACCATCAATCGCAACCCCGAAATAGTTACCCGCAATAATGTTGTTGGTGCCTTGCGCTGGGGTGGAAGGCGACGGCCCATAAAATGCGTCGATGCAGCGGTAGCGGCAAAAGGCAGGATTATTGAAAGGATATGCGCTCGTGCCACCAAAGACGTTGCCTTCTTGATCGTCATTCACTCCGTTACCATCGGTGCCAATTACCATGTTGTCACCCTGACGAGCGATAATGACCATGGCGTCCGCATTGCCGGAGTTAAGAATGGTTGTGGCATCAGCCATGTAAGCGATGTCAAAGTTGCTCATGCCATCAGGCAGCACGTTGAAGAAGTTTCCCGAGAGACGATAATTCAAACCCGTGAGCACGGCCGCCACCGGCGTGAGTATTACGTTGAATTCGGCGCGAGGATTGGGAGAATTCGCCGCCACTCCGAGCACGCCCGGTTGTGCGTAATTAACCTTGGTTTGCGCATTATTACGATGCCGTTCCATGTCCAAGCCATGGATGGGCGTAGCCAGCTTGCCGTCTGGCATGTAAACCGGCTGGCCATTCGCCGGATTCAAACCAAACCAGCAACCGCTGACGTGCCAATTACCGCCGTTGGCATCCGGCCACGGCTGCGTATCCGGGTCATCGGCCATGAAGCCAATACCCATCAAGGGACCAGCGTTGCCGTTGTAAAAGCTTTCCGCAGGTCCACAGACACCTTGAAAACAGAAACCCTTGACCCAGTTGTTTGTGCCCCGGAAAAAACCAAGAATCACGTTATCATTGTTGTTGAACCCAGGACGCGCAAACGTGTGACCCACGGCGGCTTCCGCCGCGAGACGGATCGCCATGCCGTTTCCGTTGGTGGAGGAAAGCACGATTTTAATCTGCGCATTATTCGCAGCGTGAATCGGATTCGAGTTGGGCACGGCACCCGGCTGACTGTAACCGTCCAACGTAACGCTGCTGTTGGTGATGAGTGGATAGCCATCGACGGGCGTTAGCAGGTAGTGAACCCCGCCACCCGGGATGTTGAAATTAATTGTATCTCCGTCGGCCAAAAGGCTGATGGCGCGGACCAAGTTGGTTTTGCCGGCGCTGAAATCAGCGTTATTCTCAGTATTGACGACAATCGTCTTTGCTTGCGCGACTCCGAGAGTGGCTACAACGGCAAGGACTGCGCCAAAGCGAGCGGTACAGTGCTTCATGTTGGGTTTGATTTAGGGGTTTAGTTGAGTTGCGTTTTCTGAATTCGGATGTCGGCCCAGGCGAAGTGGGTTGCTTCGCGACCATCATCCGCAGCCCGAGTTTGTAAACCTTCGCCGGAAAATATCATATACCTCAAATGAGGTATTGCCCGCGCTTTAGCTTTCGCCCGGTCTTTCGTTTCGAATTGATTCAGCCGCTATAGAAGAACGCCGTGTAAAAATGATTTGCGGCGAAACCTAAGCGCTTGGAGGAGGACGAGAGTTTGATTTGTCATTTAGCGACGGGCCCGTTTCCCTGCTGGCCGTCATGAATGCCGACCTTTTCCTTTTCCGTTCGAGTGCCGCACTGGTGGCCTGGTTGACCATCAACGCCCGGGTTCATGGCAAGGCAAATTCCAGCGGAAATTCCGGCCCCACGAAATGTTGCAAGGCAACCTGCGTTTCAATCTGCTGAACGGCTCTCAGCATCCGGACGCGGTCAGACTCCGGCGGTTCACCCGCGGCCGATTCACACAAATCCACAAACGCATCCGCATTCCAACGGCCGCCGGGCGTAAGTTGCGCGGCGAGTTTGCCCGGCTGCTGGCGCCGCAGGAATTCGCCCGCGCTCCGGGCCAGTTCCGGAAAGCAAGGATGATCCCCCACCCGCCGCCACCAGTATTTGGAGTTCCAATAATCCGGCTCGCGCCGATGCATGATCGCGTGGACCAGGCTGCCATCCCGATTCTCGATGCCCTGCGAAATCGTATGCGACGCGTCCAAATGATCGTGCCAGAGCAGCAGGAGCGCCTTCACCAAGGTGACGGAGTTTGCAGGCAGCCCGATGGACTTCAATTCCCGCTCCAGTTCGGACACCGACCGAGTACCGGGGCGCGTGGCCGGCCCGAGGTGTGCCGGACCTGGAGCCGTCACGAGTTGTTGCAGGCGGATGGCGATGTCGTTGGTCACGCCGCCAACCTGCCAAGCTTCGGGCGCGAACCCAAGCGGCTTTTGGCTGGCAACCTTCCCTGGGAGCGCCGGCACCCGGCCGGCTCAACTCAATCCGAGAAACTCGCCGGCAGGGTGCCGGCGCTCCCAGACTTACGGGCCGCGTCGTTTCCAGCGGCTGCGGCTCACCTCCTTCTGGTTAGCTTCCGCTCCCTTCCCCGCCTGCGAGTTTGAATGCCTATGTCAGGCCCAAAAGAAAAGGCACTCCGGAGTGCAGAGCGCCTGTGATTGCCGGGAACTGAGCGTGTTTAGAGCCGTTTCAATAAAACTGTAGCCGGATAATGCGTAAGGAAGTTTCTCCCTCACCCCAGCCCTCTCCCGCCGGGAGAGGGAGAACGGCTCGCTGCGTCCTCGTCTTTGGCTCGCTGCCAGCGGCTTGATGACGCCAA
>CAYWCK010000435.1:0-4470 GCA_964456685.1 uncultured Bifidobacteriaceae bacterium
TGAAGAGGGTTGGCTTGCCATGTCTGGCTGAACAGTCTGAACACGACGCATCGCCAAGACTAGGAGGAATCAACTCAAGAATTGGACGAAACTGTTAAAACCCGAGTGCGACGCGCTTTTTGGTTGAAACGCCCGGCCCCTTGCCTCAACAAGGCAGGACAAACTATGCAACCGCCGATTTCCCGCCGCCGATTTCTCTCCCGCACCGCCGTTGGCGCCGCCGGCCTTGGATTGTTGGCCGTGCCGGCCCCGCTCCGCGCGCAAAATGATCCGGCGGCGAAGGTGAAATTCTCCGGCAACGTCTCGGCGCGCGAGTATCTGAAGAGCATTCTCTACACGCGCGACGAAGTGAAACAGTGGCTCGCGGGCAAGGCGTTTCCCTTTGCGAAATACAGCAGCGAGTTCGGTTGGTTGCTGCGCGACGCGCGATTTCAAGACGGGATGAACAACTCCACGAGCGTTTATACTTACGGCCCGCTCGATGAACGGACGACCATTCATTACCGGGATCAGCGCTGTCGCCTCAACACCTACGGCAACAGCTACACGCAATGCCATCAGGTCAGCGACGCCGAGACCTGGCAGGAAACTCTGGCCGCGCATATGCAGGAGCCGGTGCGAAATTTCGGCGTCGGCGGCTGGTCGGTGTATCAGGCGTATCTCCGGATGCTGCGCGAAGAAAAGCGCGCGCCCGCCGAGTTCATCATCTTTAACATTTACGACGATGACCATTTCCGCAGCCTGGATTCGTGGCGCAACATTCGCGTGCCGAAACACGAACGCTTCATCGAACCGCCGCTGCCTTACGTGGTGGTGAACGCGAAGGAGGAGAAGTTTGCAGAGCGGCCCAACATCTGCCCCACGCCGGAGAGCGTTTACAATTTGTGCGACCTCGACTGGTGTGAAGCGCACTTCAAGGATGATTTCGCGCTGCAAATCATGCTCGCACACCTCAATGCGAAAGCGAAAAATCCTGAACTGGGTTACGCGGACGCGCTCAAGCTGGCGACGACTCACGGCATCGTGACGCGTATTGATACCGCCGCCGGCCTCTCGCAAACGGCGGAAGCGTTGCACCAACAATCCGCTTACTTCGCCTCGCAAAAAATTGTCGAGAAGATCGAGGTGTTCGCAAAGGAGAACCACAAGCGAGTGCTCTTTGTGCTCTCCTACCCGCCAAAGTCGGCGCAACGATTCCTCACGGAGGGCAAGCGGGCTGACCAGGCTTTTGTGGACTGGTTGAAACGGCGCAGCGCGCCGGTCGTGGATCTCATGGAGGCGCACGCGGCGGACTTTGCGCAGTTCAAGGGCGACATCAAAGATTACCTCGCCCGTTACTGGGTCGGGCACTACAACCCGCGCGGCAATCAATTCTGCTCTTTCGCCATCCTACCGAAGCTCGTCGAGCTGCTCGAACCGAAGCCGATGTCTTATCGGACCGGCGCGGCGATCATGAAATGAAGTTGTCCCGGCGGAAATTTTTGCAGCGCGCCAGTGCCACGGTCACCGCGACTCTTGCCGTCGGCCCGCGGGAGGCGTTTGCATCGCCGCAAAAGAATTTGCGCTGGGCAACCATTCGCCCGCGCGAATACACCGGCGCGTTTGCGAATCCCCTGAAAGGATTTCGCCCCGACATTCCCAGCGAAGGCGGTCACGGCGAAGGATTGGATAATCCGCTCGTTACGGTCGTGCGGCACTACATTCGTTGGAATGAAATCGAGCGGTCCGCGACGGACGGCGTGGCGCAGATTCGCGAGTATTGCGATCAAAAGTGGGCCAGCCTCACGCAACGCAATATCAAGGTCAGCCCACGAGTTTACCTCCACTGGCCGGACAAGTTTTATTCCCCCGCGGACATGAGCGCGTGGGAATACGGCAGCCGGAAATTTCTCCATCGGCTGGAAAAATTCATCGCGAAATTGGGTGAGGCGTGGAATCACGATCCGCGCGTGGCGTACATCGAAACCGGCATCGTCGGTCCATGCGGCGAGCAATGGGGGCCGACGCCGCACGCGGAGTTGAAGAAAGTCCTCGGCGATTCCTACGTCGCCGCGTTCCCGGATAAGCTCTGCATGATCCGCTACCCGTGGAACTGGCTCGACTATCAGTTCGGCGTGTTCTGGGATTCGTGGGGCACGCACAAGGACACCGCGCGAATGTTGGAAGTGCTCGAATCGCCCGGGCTTGCAGGCTCGTGGAAAACCCGCGTTCGCGGCGGCGAAATTTCCTACGGCTTCGGCGAACCGCCCGGCGAAAGTCCCGACGACTCAATTACGAAACCGCAGCATGTGGACTGGATTGAATGTCTCACTCGCCGCGGCCATTGGAATCACCTGGGTTGGGTTTCATTTTACGATTGGAAGAATCCTGTCGCGCAAGCCAACGGTCATCGGCTGCAAAAGGCGTTTGGCTATCGCTTCGTCATTGATGAGTTCGCGTTCACTCCGAGCATCGCGCCCGGCGGCACGCTCGATATCTCGTTCGCCGTGTGCAACACCGGCTCGTCACCGTTCTACTATCAATGGCCCGTCGAAGTGAGCCTGCTCGACGAGCAAACGCGCCAACCGATCTGGCGCGAGACCATTCCCCATCTCGACATTCGCCAATGGCTGCCCGGCGATCGCTGGCAACAGTTCGCGAACTGGGACGACGCTCGCGGCCACTTCATGCTCGATGGCGGCCCAGCGCGCTACGCCGTCCCCGCTTCGGCGCACTATGCGCGTGCTCGATTCACCTTGCCGCGACAGTTGCGTCGCGGAACCTTCATTCTGGCATTGGCCATTCTTGATCCCGCAGGCGGCGCGCCCTCGTGCCGGTTCGCGATGGAAAGCTATTTTGCCGGCGGCCGACACCCGCTCGGTCGGATCGGCATCGGGCGGCAGATTGAGAACGTCGAATTGCCGCGCGCCGCGTTCGCCGATCTGGCCGCGGACAACACCATTGGTTATCGGGACAACTGACTGACACCATGAAAAACATCTTCCTCCTTTTGGTCCTCGCGCTGAGCGGCGGCGCATCCGCTGCCACGGACGCCCCACGCCTGAAGGTCAGTTCCAGTCACCGCTATCTCGTTTACGCTGACGGCCGGCCGTTCTTTTATCTCGGCGACACCGCGTGGGAGTTGTTTCACCGGCTCAATCGCGAGGAGGCGAATCGCTATTTGGAAAACCGCGCCGCGAAAGGTTTCACCGTTATTCAAGCCGTTGTGCTCGCGGAACTAGACGGTTTGAAAACGCCCAACGCGAACGGCGACCGTCCGTTTCTCACCGATGATCCGAGCCAGCCCAACGAGAAATATTTTCAGCACGTCGATTACATCGAGAACAAAGCCGCCTCGCTCGGGCTTTTCGTGGGCATGCTGCCCACTTGGGGCGACAAGGTCGGATTGTATGGCCGGCATTTCTTCAACGAACAAAACGCCCGCGCTTACGGAGAATTTCTCGGCCGCCGCTACCGTGACAAACCAATCATCTGGATTCTCGGCGGCGACCGGCCAGCGGAAACCACGGCCGAAATCTGGACGGAAATGGCGCACGGCCTCAAAGCCGGCGACGGCGGGCGGCATTTGATGACTTACCATCCGTTTGGCGGCGGCCATTCGTCCGCGGTGTTTCATTACTCCGACTGGCTGGATTTCAACATGGTTCAATCCGGGCACAATCCCACGAGCGCCAACTACTCGCGGTTGCAGATTGACTACAACCTTCGCCCGCCGAAGCCGTGCATGGATGGCGAACCGGCGTACGAATATCCGCCCGACGCCATCCCCACCAACCGCCCGGTCGGCGCGCTAGAAGTGCGGCGCCGCGCGTATTGGTCGCTCTTCAGCGGTGCGCACGGTCACACGTACGGCACGCATCCCATCTGGCAAATGTATGCGCCGCCGCGGACGCCGCTGTGGGACGTCAAGACGGCGTGGTATGACGCGATGGACTTGCCCGGGGCCAGGCAACTCGCCCACGTGAAGGCGCTGCTCTTCAGCCGCCCATTCCTGACACGCATTCCGGATCAGCTCGCCATTTACTCGGGCCTGCGCGGCGGGTTGGAATACGTTTCGGTCACGCGCGATGGCACACCCGGCCGCAATGACGCGAGCTATCTCATGGCATATTTTCCGCAAGCGGGCACGATCACTTTCAAGACGGAACGGCTCACCGGAAGGTCCATCCGCGGTTGGTGGTTCAACCCGCGCGATGGTTCAGCGAGGTCGCTCGGCGAATTCCCAAAGCAAAATCGCATGGAGTTTTCGGCGCCGACGTCTTCTGCCACGGAGGATTGGATTCTCGTGTTGGATGATGCCGCCCGCAATTATCCCGCGCCGGGAATCACCATTGAACAAAAGCGAGATCGCAAATGAACAGTTTCGTTTCCGCATCCGCTCCCCTGCCCTACCGCCACGCGGTCGGATTCACGTTTGGCGTGCTGCTGTTGCTGGCGGCTTCGACGTTTGCCGCAACGCCGTCCGATGCA
>CAYWCK010000436.1:0-4466 GCA_964456685.1 uncultured Bifidobacteriaceae bacterium
CAAAAACCGAACTCGCTTCACCGAATTCACCCACGAGCATCAAGCGGATTCACGGCACGACCGATTTACTGGCAGTGTTCAACGACCACTCGGGGAAGTTTGCCTTTCCAAAAGGTAAACGTACGCCGCTCGTCGCCGCGATCTCCCGTGACAGTGGGAAGACCTGGCCGCGCCGCAAAGTGATCGAGGACGATCCGCAGGGTTGGTACTGCTACACCGCCATCCACTTCACGGACGACGCAGTGCTGCTCGCTTACTGCGCTGGCGACCCGAAGATCGGCCACCTGAACCGCACCCGAATCCGTCGGCTCGCCTGCAAAATGGGAGCCGGCATCTCTGGCATGGAGCTCGAAATCTAAGCCGGAACGATTCTCTTGCACGCGCATACTGGAAGCGGTTTTCACGTTCCGGTTGGAAGTGGGGCGACTGCTTGGCTGTTGGACGGAATGCTGGGTTTGCTCAACGCTCACGCCCCAGTCGCAGTTGGCTACACCGCGAGCGGCACAGACTGTGCACCGGCATGCCGCTGACCACGCTCCCGCTGCGGCTCGGCCATAGATCGCCAACGTAGGGCGCTCAAAGTGCATTACACCAACAGCCCGGACCGGTTGTGAACGGCGATGGTCCGATGTTACAACCCCGACGACTTAAAAACCTGTACTCCAGCACTTCCGCCGGTTGGCTCTTTTCAGAGCACACAGGCGCTGCTACACTTAACGCCGTGATTGTTTGGTGTGAGGCATACGAAATTGGGGATGCGGAAGTTGACGCTCAGCATCGGGGACTCATTGAAAAAATCAACCGCCTCGAGTTGCAATTGCACGCGAGCAATCCCACCAAGCGTGAACTCGAGTTTCTTCTTCAGTTGGTGGAGGATTTGCAAATCTACGTTGACATCCATTTTACGCACGAGGAGGCTTGCATGGCGCGTCATCGCTGCCCGGCCGCAGCGCAGAACCGCGCCGATCACGCTCGCTTTCGGCGTACCATTGATCAATTCAAGGCACGGGCGGATGCCACCGGCTTCAACCTCCAACTGGTGCGCGAATTGCACGCCTTGGCGCACGATTGGATCAGTGGCCACATTCTCGGAGTGGACCAGCAGCTGCGCCCCTGTTTGCAACAGTGCGCGGATTGACGGCTCGAAGTGACCCACGCGGCGCATTAAGCTCAGAGACTTTCCACATACCCCTTTTTCAGTTTTTCAATTATCAGCGTGTCCGCCTCGCGCCGGGCTTGCGCTTCATCAGAAAACGTCTTGGTCTGCGCTTGACCAGCCGTGCCGATACGACCGAAGCGCATGGTGAAAAAGTTTTCGGCTATCGAAATTTCCCAGAATTTCTTCGACGCGCCGCCGATGAATTCAAAGTGACGGACTGAAGTCGCGCCAGCTGATGCCGGCACGGGAGGAGGCGTGCTTGGCGAGGACTTCGGGGCAACCGGAATGATCGGGGGAGGGGCGGCGGATGCCGGTTCGATTTCGTTTGCTGGCACAGCGATTTCGGCTTCCGTCTCTTCCTCGGAAGCGGTCGGCGCTTCCTCTGGTTGCCCTTGCAAAATTCTCTCCAGACGTGCGAGGACGTCGTCCGGGTTATGATACCAATCTTTGGTGAGTACGAGGGCGAAACGCCAACCGAAAGCCTTGAGGATACTGGGCTGCATCAAGTAGCGATCCAGCAGATTGGGGTTCGTGTAATGGCCGTCGGTGTCTATGAGGATGCCGAGTTGATACAGGCCGTCTGAGCCGTCGCGCACGGCAAGATCACAGCGAAACTTGGATTGTCCCACGTTCAAATCCACGGCAAAGCCACGCTGCCGCAGCGCGCTCGCCACCCCCTCCACCACCGCGTCGCCTTTGCTCATCGGAGCGAGGGCTTTCCGGCTGAGGGGATTCAGATTCTCCAATACGCGCCGCGCGGTGGCGTCGTCGCCCTTGGATACGGCCTCGGCGTAGTGGAGAAAATTCTTCAGACTGTTTGCGCCATCGTTGTAGTCGTTCGTGATGTCCTGGTGACGGATGGAGCTCACGATGGCCATGTGATGTTTAGCGCGGGAGAAGATGACGTTTAAGCGCTTCTCGCCGCCGCGCTGGTTGATCGGGCCGAAGTTCATCAACATACGGCCGTTCGCGTCGTGGCCGTAGCAGACACTCATGATGATGATGTCGCGTTCATCCCCCTGCACGTTTTCCAGATTCTTCACGAACAAGCCGCAGAAGACGTCATTCTCTTCGCGCACATATTCGCTCTCCAATCGGGCGGCGAACTCGGCATCCTCCTCCGCCAGCCGGCTGAGCGCCGTTTCCAACTCGCCCTGTTGCGCTTCGGAGAAAGCCACCAGGCCGATGCTGAGTTTGGTGTCGCGCTGCAAAATACTCCGCACCATCTGGGCGATGTAGGCGGCCTCGTTCGGATTCCGGCGGTCTTCGTAGAGGCCGTTCTCCATGAAATGGAAACTGATGCTGCGCGCCAGCAATGCGTCCACGTTTGTGTGGCCCTGCTCATTGGCCGTGACCATCAACTCAGGCCGATCCGCAATCGCCCGCTGCCGGTCGGGAATCGTGTAGAGATTGCCGCTGTAGAACGCCGCGTTGGAAAAGCTGATGAGCGACTCGTACCGGCTGCGGTAATGCCAGGCCAGCAATGTGGACGGCAGATTCTGTGCGGATTGAGTTAGAAAACTGTCCGAGTCGAGATCCACTTCAATGCGCTCACCCTCTTCCTCGACGATGATGCTTTCGTCCTCGGTGCGGGCGCTGGCAAAGAAGGTTGTGGGCGGCAACTGCATTTCGTCGCCGACAACAATCGTCTGGTGCGAGCGATAGATGGCCGGGATCGCTTCCTCCATCGGGATCTGGCTCGCTTCATCGAAAATGACGACATCAAATAATTCCGGATCCAGCGGCAATGTGTCCGAGACACTCAGCGGGCTCATCAGCCAGATGGGTTTCAAATCCTGGATGACCTGCCCAGTTTCGCCGGCCGCGAGGTCGCGAATGGATTTGTAACGCATCGTCTTGCCGAACTCGTGTTCAAGATCGCGCCGACCGGCGGCGTAGGTTTTCTTGAAGGCCTTTTGTTCCTGGTTGAGTTGAGCGGCGGGCAGCGACGAAACGTTCACGTGCTCCAGAAATTTCTGCCGGACCGCCATGCGGATGCAACGAGCGTTGAGGCTGAGCCATTCGCGATGACGCTTTTCCAACTGCTCCATCTTGCGCAGCAGCGTCCGGCCATCAAAACGATTCACAGCTCGGTCTTCGCGATACAATTGATTGAGGCTCTTGTGCCCGCTGGCGGCTTCAAATTCGTTCAAGGGTACAAGGGCGTGGCGCAGCGCATGGCCAAAGCCTTCGGGCAATTCAGCCAACTCGCTCAAAATGGGTGACAACTCCGCGAGCGCACCGGTCTGTTCGCGCAATTGGGTCAGGACTTGGGCCAGTTCCGAAAACTCGAATTGCTCGTATTCGGCGAGCGTTGCTTCCAGCGCCTGGTCCAAGGCGCTAAACCGGTCGTGGATTCCCGCAAGATTTTCCACCAGCGCGACCGCCTCGCTGGACTCCGCCAAAAGTTTCAGCAGGGCTTTAATGGAGGGGTGGGTGAGCCGAGGGTCAGCCTTCAACTCCGACACCTGCGAGCGGAAAGCTGCGACATCTTCCACCCGCCACTCGCCAGCCGCCTTTTGCTGGACCGCTTGGAATTCAGCGAGGGCTTGGTGCTGCGCGGACAAGTCCCCGAGGATTTTGCTCCAGCTCGGCGGCACGGCGTGCTGGGAAAAATCATAGCGCGCCTGCAGCATCTTCTTCAGCCGGTAGTACGCGGGTTGGAAGTAACGGAAAATGGATTGCTCGAACGCTTGCGCCTGAGCGAGGGCGTTTTCGGTATCGTCTGGTGATAAGGGCTCACGCCAGGCGGCGGTTTTCTCCTGGGCCTTGGCCAAGGTTCGGGCCTTCTGGTCCAGCTCACCAACCAACGCCGCAAACGCCTGCTCAGCTGGTCCGTGCATCAAAACACCGATCAGATTGCGTTCAGCCAACGGGCGCACTTGAACCGCGAAATCAAGGACCGCTTGAATCTCCTCAAAAGTATCCCACAACTCGCCGGGCAAACCGGACAAAGCCAGCGCATTCTCAATGGCATCCAGCAGATCCTCGGCTTGGTCGAGGTTCTTCGCCAATGCTTCCAGAGGGCGGTCGGCTTGCAGCACGCCCTTGCCCAGCCAGCGCAGCGGGTGTTTCGCGAAACAGCGGTCCTCGCCCAAATCCTGGAGGGCGGAATCCAAGCGACTGACGACATCGCCGTGCTGCTGCCAGAACGGATAGGTCGGTAATAAATCTTCAACGTCGGCGGGCAGTTCACTGGCGCGTCCGCGCAGTTCGACCAGCCTTTGGAGCAAAGAGCGCACAGGGATGCCCGTGTGCTTGTGTGGCCGGCCCATCACTTCCGAAAAGCGGTGGAGAACTCCCAGGT
>CAYWCK010000437.1:0-4456 GCA_964456685.1 uncultured Bifidobacteriaceae bacterium
GTGGTGATGGTATTTGTGGCGCGGACCATCGTGGTCTTTTACCGACGCACGATCCGGATGAGCATTTACGATTATCTGGAACGGCGCTTCAACTACGGGGCGCGCGCGTATGGCGCCGCGGCGTTCATTATCAGCCGCGTCGTGGACATGAGCGCCACGCTTTATTTTCTCGCTGTGCCCGTCTCCTATCTCACCGGCTTCGATGTCAAATGGGTCATCCTCATTGTTGGAGTCGTGACGCTCGCCATGACCGTGGCCGGCGGGCTCGCGGCGGTGGTTTACTCCGATGTGCTGCAAGGCGTGCTGCTCATCGTGGGCGCGCTCGTGTGCGTGGGCATCGCGCTGTTTCGGCCGGAGCAGGGGCCGATGGCCGTACTGCACACCGCCTGGGAGGGCGGCAAGTTCGGCCTCGGCACCTGGGAGTTCAGCTGGCATCGCGAGAACATCTGGTTCTTCCTCGTGGGCGGCGCCATCTGGGCCGTGCAACGCTACGCCCTCGATCAGCACATCGTCCAAAAATATCTCGTGGCGCGCACCGATCGCCAGGCTCAGCTCAGCGCTTTTCTCGGCGCGATTGCCTGCCTGCCGATCTGGCTGATGTTTTTCCTGTTCGGCGCGTTTCTGTGGGCCTTCTTCCAACTCACCGGTGTGCCCCTCCCCGCCGAAGTTGCCGCGGTGAAGGACAACATCGTTCCCTACTTCCTGAAAACCCAACTGCCCACCGGGCTGATTGGCCTGGTCGTGGCCGCGTTGCTGGCCGCAGCGATGTCCAGCCTCGATTCCGATCTCAACAGCATGGCCACCGTGATTGTGGATGATTTCTTTGGACGGCTGCGTCCCCGGGCCACGGACCAACAGAAGCTCTGGCTCGGTCGCGTGGCCGTCACCACGCTCGGGGTTCTCTCGATCGGGTTTTCGCTGCTCTGGATTGGCATCGGCACGGCCCTCGAATTGGGCGTCCAACTTTTTTCCATCGCCACGGCGGGCATGCTCGGGCTGTTTGCGCTGGGCGCGTTGACGCAACGCGCGCACGGCCGCGGAGCATTGGTGGGCATCGCGGCGTGTGTGGTGTTTACCGCATGGGCAACTTTCACCTCGGTCAAGCTGCCGGCCCTGGACCGGACGCTCGTGGACTTGGGCGCGTTCAACTACCAGTTGCACCCATTCCTGATCGGCGTATTCAACCACGTCATCGTGATGGTCGTGGGCTACGTCGCCAGCCTGGCGATCCCGGCGAAGCGAGCCTGAACTTGCGCCGCTGCCGACGCGACGAAAGGCGAGCGCTCCTCACGGCAAGACCAGACGCAGCCGATAAAATCCAGCAGCGTTGGTGGCGGGAAATTGAAGACTGATCACCGGACCAACGGCATTGGTTTGGCCGCCCGGCACATCCACGAAAGGACCGGCAGCATTTGTAGCAGCCTGCAGAGCGTAAGTTTTTCCCGCCACTGCTGCCCAGGACGCGACGCTGTTCGTCCCCACCAAAGTCAATGATCCCACACGCAGCGCAGAGTTCGCATCGAGTGGGTCCGTACCTGCCAGTGTTTCCTGCCATTCCAACATCCCGTCGCCATCGTCGTCGTCGGTGTTGATGTTCGTCACGGCGATGGCGAAATATTGTTCGGCCCACAGCCCGTTCGTGTCCGAACTGCGCACGCGGAGAAATCGCGCAGGTTGCGTTTCGTAATCGAACACGGCCGCGCTGCGCAGCACGCCGTTGCTAATGGTGAAGCTGCTGTTGTGGCAATCGCCCGGGCCGCTGACGAGTTGCCACGAGAGATTCGTCATCACGGCGTAACGATTTGTCACGCCGGAGAACTGACCCGCGACCGTGCCGGCCGGTGCGCCCTCGGCCACGCGCGCGGGCGAAATCTGCGGCCATTGCGGACCGATGCCCAGCCGGCTGAGGATGCCGCGCGCGTTGAGCGTGGTGTAGCGGAGCTGGTTCGAGCCCGCGTAACGCACGAGTTGCTCGTAGCGATCCCACAGGTTTGTCATCTCGTTCGTGGAAATGAGCGGCGACTTGGTCGTCCAAGCGTTCGTCCACGGGCGTTGGTTGATCTTGTGTTCGTAGATCGTGACCCACGCCGAGTCCTGCGCAAAGAAATCGTTGTCGTGCATTTTTACGCCGGCGAAATAGGGTGGCGAAACTCCGTTGCTCGCGCGCGCCCAGGTGAATGCATTGCTCAGGATCACGCTCGGCGCGACGCCATCGTAGTTTGTTTCGAACAATCGCAGGTCCACGTGTTCGGGCTTCTCATACATCCCGCGCACGGTGCGGTTCGTCAGGTTCTTGGCCGAGCCATGCATGACGTTGATGCGCGCGCCGAGTTTGTTGAACGCCGTCTGCACCGGGCCGTTGATCTGCGCGTCCGACGCGATGCCGACCATGAACGGCGCGTAGCCCGCGAGGCTTTTCAACTTCGCGTAACCGCCGCTGTTCGTCGTGGACGTGCCGGTCACGAGATCGAGTCCGTGCGTTTCGTAATCGGTCACGACACTGAAAACCGCGTTGCTCGTCATGTTGGTCAACCCCAGCCAGTCGTACCCGGTGCGATAAGGGAGCGGCGGTCGCGGGTGATAATTCAGCGCCACGATCGGCGACGTGATCAGTCGATTCAACAGCGCCGGGTAATTGCTTTGATACAGATCCACCATCGTCGTCGTGAGAAAAACGTCCACCGGCACGCCGACGGATTCGTGCAACGTGATTACGCGATCGATCACGTCGGCACTGCGATCGGGATAGGAAAAATCCTGCACGTTCAGCGAAAACGTCAGCGTGTCGGCGGGCGCTTGATAATTCGTGCCGCTGGCCGCGAATTGATTCGTCCAAATCTGCATGCCTTCCTCGAACTGCACCACGCGCAGCCGGCCCGCATCGCGCAACGCCGCGATGGTGTCGAGCATCGGCACGATCACGTTCGTGAGATAACCTGCGGTCGTGGACATTTGGCCCTGGCCGAAGGTAAAGCCCACCGTCCACATACGATTCGTCGGCAGCGCGTTCGTGGCGGCGATATCGAGCAGTTCGGTGAAACGATCCTCGCCCCACATACCCCATGCGGCGATCGCGCCTGTCGGTGAATGCGTGTGATAATCGTTCGTGCCCGCCGGCAACCAGATGCCGGTCACGACCGGATCGGCGACGTGATTCGGCGTGCCGCCGCCCATGAGCAGTTGCGGCTGCCAGACGTAATTCGTGTAGCGCTGCCCGCGCAATCCGGCGCCCAGAAATTTGGGCCAGTTCGCGTAGCCGAATGACGCCGGATCATACACGTGCCCTCCCACGACACTCGAAGGTTGCACGCCGAGCCGCGTGAAGAGATACGCCACATCCGCGTAATTGTAGCCGCCGTTCTCGTGCGAATGCGGGTCCGTCTCCACGCCCATCACGTAGCGCAGCCACGCCACGATGTTCGTGTTGGCCGTGACGGCGAGCAGGCTCGCGTCCGGCGTGAAGACTTCGTTGGTGTAGGCCGCGTTGAGAAAATTCCAATCGCACTCCCAGTTCCATTTCAGATTTCGCGTCGCCATCAACTGCGCGAAAGCGATCAGCGCGTTGCGATTGCTGACGTAGCTAAGTTTGTTCGCGCTGTAATCCGGCGTGTCTTCGCTGTGCGTCGCAATGGCCAGATACAGATTGGGTAGGTTGGTGCTGCAATCCGCCGCACAGGACGAATGAATCAGAAACCGAAAAAGCAAGATCAGCAGAGCGATCCGCCAACCATGGCCTCCGCGGCCTGCCATACTCGTGCTCATGGCGCAAACAGACGGGCGTCGCGCTCCGAGGTTACAGTGCAGAAAAATTTTCGGCAGCTTGAGGAGTAAAGAAGCCCAACTGGAAACGCTCGTGCGGGCTTTCTGCGTCGCTTCCGCGCCCCGACCACGCGGCGTGCATGCACCCTCTTGACCGCGAGGGAAACGGGACGTCTGGGTTGGTCGGCGCTCAGATCCCCTCTGACGGCCTAGGCGCATGCGGCGCGCGATCGCAATTCATTGGCGAGGCCGAAAAAATTCGCGCGTCCATGCGTTTGAGTTCCGCCGCAATCAGCGGGCGAAAGCCCATTTGTCCGAGGATGTCCCGCTCGAGTTCAATCCCCGGCGCGATTTCGGTCAGCAGCAATCCTTCCGGCACCAACTGGAAAACGCAGCGCTCGGTGACGAAGAGAATTTTTTGCGCGCCGCGCCGGGCCACCGCGCCGCTGAAGGTGATCTGCTCGACCGCTTCGACGAACTTCCGCACTTTGCCCTCGGATAGGATGCGCAGCTCGTCATTTTGGACCTCGAAGCGCGCACCGCCTGCCGTGAACTCGCCGCAAAAAATGACGTTCCGGGTGGACTGCGTGATATTGATGAAGCCGCCGCAACCGATGATGCGCGGACCAATCTTGCTGACGTTGACATTGCCTTCCCGATCCACCTGGGCCATGCCGACGCAGCTCAAATCCAACCC
>CAYWCK010000438.1:0-4455 GCA_964456685.1 uncultured Bifidobacteriaceae bacterium
CGGGGTGGAGCCCGGTGCGCCCAACGGGTTTTGATTTATGCAAATCTCTCGTCCACTGCTCAATCGCCGGCACTTCCTTCGCCGCACCACCGGCGCGCTCGCCGTCGCGGCTGCTGCCCCAACGATCATTCCCGCCTCCGCCCTCGGTAAAGGCGGCGCGAAGTCGCCGAGCGAGCGCATCACGATGGGTTTCATCGGCGTGGGCGGACAGGGCTCGGGCCATTTGCTCGGCGGCGCGTGGACCTACGTGCCGGGCGGTTACTCGGCGCGACGCGATGTGCAGGTGCTCGCCGTTTGCGACGCGTGGAAAGATCGCCGCGAAAACGCCACGAAGCGCGTGAATGAAAATTACGCACAGATGTTCGGCCAGGGCACGTATCGCTCCTGCGAGCCGTATCGCGACTTCCGCGACGTCCTCGCGCGACCGGACATTGACGCCGTGCTCATCGCGTCGCCGATTCACTGGCATGGCGTGATGACAATCATGGCGGCGAAGGCGGGCAAAGATATTTATTGCGAGAAGCCGACCGCCGTCACCATTCGCGAAAGTCAGGCGATGAAAGCAGCGGTTCAGCGCTACGGTCGCGTCTTTCAAGCCGGCACCCAGCAACGCTCCGAATACGGCGGCAAGTTCCGCCGCGCCATCGAACTGATCCGCAACGGCGCGATTGGCGAGTTGAAGGAAATCTACGGTTGCCGTCCCGGCGGCTCGTACGAATGGAAACGCTTCGGCCCGGCCAAGCCTGTTCCGCCCGAACTCGACTGGGATCTCGCCCTCGGCCCGGCGCCGTGGCAGGAATTCGCCGGTGTGGCGCACGCGCACATGTTTGTCGGCGTGGGCGACATCAATTGGGGGCCGCATCACTACGATATTTTCCAGTGGGCTCTCGACGCGGATCGCTCGGGGCCGGTCGAGTTGTTCTTCGAGAAGAACGTCCTGCAATACCGCTACGCGAATGGTGTGGTCGTGCATGCGGAACATTTTCCGAGCGACTCAACCGGTTCGAGCGGCGGCGGACGCTTTATCGGCACGAAGGGCTGGATTGCCGTGGATCGCGAACATCTCACCGCCAGTTCGAACGACATCCTGGAGTTTCCGCTCGACCCGAACGGTCCGCGCGTTTATCGCAGCGAGAGTCATTCGGGAAATTTTCTCGACTGCGTGCGCACGCGCAAACGGACGATTTGCGATCCGGAGACGGCGCATCGCTCCATCAGCGCGGTCCTACTGGGCGGCATCGCGCTGCGGCTCAACCGCCCGGTGAAATGGGATCCGGTCACGGAACAATTTCCCGGCGACGACGAAGCGAATCGCTTGCTCGGCACCGCGTTCCGGCATCCGTGGGAAATTTGAAAGGGCGAACGATGAAAACCATTTTTCTCACCACACTTTGTTTCGCCCTCACCGCTGCGGCGCTGCTGGCGGATGTTTCCGAAGCCGACAAGCTCGCCGGTGTGATTCGCTCGAACGCGACGGCGACGGAAAAGGAAGACGCCTGCGCCCGACTCAAACAGATTGGCAACGCGAGTTCTGTGCCCGCGCTGGCAACGTTGCTCACCGACGCGCATCTCTACCAGGCCGCCTGCGACGCTCTTGAAACTCTGCCCGGCCGCGAAGCCGACGCGGCGTTGCTGAGCGCCCTGCCCCAAGCCACGGGTGAAGCGCAGGCAGGCATTCTTCACGCAATCGGCGAACGACGGAATCCCGCCGCTGTGCCAACCGTGGCCAAACAACTCAAAGATTCCAGCGCGCAAACCGCCGACGCAGCCGCGCGCGCGCTGGGCAAGATCGGCGGGCCGGACGCCGTCACCGCTTTGCGGAGCAACCTGCGTCGCGCCAAGCCCGCACTGCGCGCTGCACTGGTGGATGCGTTGCTGGAATGTGCTGTGAAGTTCGAGCGCGCCGGCGACAAAGCGGCCGCCAAGCGGATCTTCGACCAGTTCGATAGCTCGCGCGAGGCGGAGCACGTCCGCGCCGCGGCTTTCGCGGGATTGATTCACGTGAGCGGCGACAAATCGCTCGAGCTCGTCGCGCGGGCCTTGCGCGGCAAGGATGCGGCGCGGCAAGTCGTCGCCCTGCAACTCGCGCGGGATTTGAGCCATCCCAAAACCACCGCGACGCTGACAAACTTCTTGAAAGGCGCGCCGCCGGCCCAACAAGCCGCCCTCATCGGTCTGCTCCAGCAACGGAATGATCCCGCCGCCACGCCCGCCGTTGTGAATCTGGCGCGCAGCACAAACGCCTATGTTCGCGTCACGGCCATCAACGCGCTCGGCACGCTGGGCGATGCCAGCCTCGTTCCGCTCCTCGCCGAGCTGGCCACCTCACGTGACGAAGACGATCAAAAGACTGCCCGCATCGCGCTCATTCAATTGCGGCGTGGTGAAGTCGGCGCAGCGATGGTGAAAGCTCTGTCCGTCGCCAAGCCCGCCGAACAAGCCGAACTCGCCCGCGCGCTCGGAGCGCGTTGGGAAAAGTCAGCGGTGCCCGCGCTCCTGCAACTGGGCCGCAGCGAGTCCGCCGCCACGCGCGCGGCAGCTGTCCGGGCGCTGAGCCTGCTGGCCGACGGCTCACATCTGCGCGAACTCGTGAAATTGCTCGCCGACGCGCGCGAGGCGGATCGCGCCGATGTGCGTGGCATTTTTGAATCGGTCGTGGACCGCGCCGATCCCAAGCAAGTTTTCGATGTCGCGCCCATCACGGAAGCGATGACTACCGCGGCGCCGGAATTGAAAGCTGCGTTGCTCCAGGTCAGCGCGCTGTTCGCGGATGAGAAGCTGCGCGCCGCTTTCCGCGCCGCCCTGACGGATTCCGCCCCAGCCCTCCAAGCCGCCGCCGCGCGCGCCATGTGCGATTCTCGCGATGCCGGTCTGCTCCCTGATCTGCTGGAACTGGCGAAAACGCATGCCGACACCACCTTGCGCGCGCTCGCTCTCGAAGGCTACGTCCGGCTCGTGATTGAAGAACGTTCCGGCTTCACGGCGGCGAAGAAGTTTGAGTTGCTCAAGCCAGCTTACGATCTCGCCACCCGCACGGAAGACCGCAAACGCGTGCTGTCGGCGCTGGGCAATGCGCCGGTGCGCGGCGCGTTGGAACTCGCCGAAGCGGCGCTGACGGATGATGCAGTCAAAGCGGAAGCAGAGATCGCGTGCAGCCAGATTGCCAAGGTTCTTCTCAACAGCGACCCCGATGCCGCGGAGAAAATTCTAATCCGTTTGATCGAGAGCGGCAGCAACGAGAATACGCGCACAAACGCGCAGGCGGTTTTGAACCTCTTCGATTCCGGTTGGCGCTACGCCGGGCCGTATCGCGAAGGCAGCAAGGCGGGCAACGAATTGTTCGACGTGGTTTTCCCGCCCGAAAAGGCGGACAGCACGGACGTGAAATGGCTGCGCGCTCCCGGCACGAGCCGCAACGGCGAAGTCGAATTGGGCGGACTCACCGGCGGCGACAACTGCGTGCTGTATCTCAAGACGCGTGTGTTCGCGCCCAAGGCGCAGACGGTCAAATTGGAAATCGGCTCGGACGATGGCATCAAGGTGTGGGTGAACGGCGAGGTGGTTCACGCCAACAACGCCGGTCGCGGCGTCGCGCCGGCGCAGGACATCGCGAAGGCCAGTCTGCGGGAAGGTTGGAATGATTTCCGCGCGAAGGTCACCCAGATCATCGGCGGTTGCGCGATGATTCTCGAAATCAAAACCGAGGAAGGGAAGAGGATCAAAGGACTCAAGTTTGATCCGCGCGGCGGTGAGTAGGCCATTGCTCAGGGCCGGCGATTCCAATCACGATTGACCCTCGCCGGGAAAAGCAGTTTCATGCGCAGGCCGATTTATGGACTCGCCGAAACCCACGCTGGATGATTTGCGCATCAAACGACCGGAGCCGAAACGTTCGAGTTCCGGCTCTTGGCCGGTCATACTTGCCATAGTTGTCGTGCTGGCGGCGGTCGGGGTTTGGTGGTTTCTGCGACCGCGTGCGATTGCCGTTCAGACTGCCGTTGCTCGGGAAGTTTCCAGCGGATCAAACGAGCGCGTGGTGCTGAACGCTTCCGGCTACGTCACCGCGCGGCGCGCGGCGACGGTTTCCTCAAAAATCACCGGCAAGGTCGTCGAGGTGCTCATCGAGGAAGGTCACAAGGTCAAGGAAGGCGACGTGCTCGCGCGGCTCGACGATACCAACGTCAAAGCCAGCTTGCTGGTGGCGCAGGCGCAATTGGAATCCGCCCGGACGGCGGTGGAAGAAACCCGGGCGTTGCTCAAGCAGGCGAATCTGGAGTTCGATCGCACGGCGCGGCTCGTCAAACAACAGATCGCGACGCAGGCGGATCTCGACCGCGCCGAGTCTGAGGCCAAATCATTGGCAGCCCGGCAGGCGCGCTTGGAGAAGGACGTCACGGTCGCCGAGTGCGTCGCGACGAGGCCGGTGTACGGGAAGCTGTCCATGGCGAGCTGGCC
>CAYWCK010000439.1:0-4424 GCA_964456685.1 uncultured Bifidobacteriaceae bacterium
ATTGACAACGATACGCTTTGATATGCAGCGATTCGATTATCTCATCCTCGGCAGCGGCATTGCGGGACTTTCTTTCGCGCTCAAAGTCGCGCCGCGCGGACGCGTGGCCATCGTCACGAAGAAGGATCGCGCGGAATCCAACACCAACTATGCCCAGGGCGGAATCGCGGCGGTGACGAGCAAGGAAGACTCGTTCGAACTGCATGTTCGCGACACTTTGACGGCGGGTGCCGGGCTGTGTCATGAACCGGTCGTCCGCACGATCGTTGAAGAAGGGCCAGCCCGCATCGCGGAGTTGATTGAACTCGGCATGAAGTTCTCCGAACGCGAGGAGGCCGGCGGCAAGCAGCTGGATCTCGGCAAGGAGGGCGGGCATTCCAAGCGCCGCATCCTGCATGCGAAAGACGTAACGGGTCGTGAGATTGAGCGCGCCTTGCTCAACGCCGTGGCGGAGCAACCGAACATCCAGATTTTTGAAAACCATATTGCGATTGATCTGATTACCAGTCAGAAGCTGGGGTACGTGGGCGAACATCGTTGCGTGGGCGCGTATGTTTTCGACAAAAAGTCGGCCAAGGTGGAAACCTTTGCCGCGCCCGTCACGCTGCTGGCCACGGGTGGTTGCGGCAAAGTTTATCTTTACACGACGAATCCCGACATCGCGACCGGTGATGGCGTGGCGATGGCCTATCGGGCCGGGGCCGCGGTGGCGAACATGGAATTCGTTCAGTTCCACCCGACCTGTCTTTACCATCCGAAGGCGAAGTCGTTTTTGATCAGCGAAGCCGTGCGAGGGGAAGGGGCGGTGCTCAAGAGCGTGGACGGGCGGGAATTCATGGACGCGGCGCATCCGTTAAAATCGCTCGCGCCGCGGGATATCGTGGCGCGCGCAATTGACAGCGAGATGAAGCGCACTGGCGCGGATAATGTGCTCCTCGACATCACGCACAAGCCGGCGAAGTTCATCATCGAACGGTTTCCGAACATCTACCAGACCTGCCTGCATTACGGGATCGATATTACCCGGGAGCCCATCCCGGTGGTGCCGGCGGCGCACTACCAATGTGGTGGTGTGGTGACGAATGTGGATGGCGAAACGGACATCGCCGGGCTGTATGCAGTGGGTGAGGTTGCGTGCACCGGCCTGCACGGGGCCAACCGCCTGGCGAGTAATTCACTGCTCGAGGCCTTGGTTTGCTCCCATCGGGTAGCCGAGAAGATTTTGACCCGGCCATGGCCAGCGTGTGAGTTCAAGATTCCTGACTGGCAATCCGGGGATGCCACCAATGCCGACGAGTTGGTGGTTGTGTCGCACAACTGGGATGAAATCCGGCGGCTGATGTGGGATTACGTCGGCATCGTGCGCACCAATAAACGTCTGCAACGCGCCCAATCGCGACTCGCGCACTTGCAGCAGGAGATCCACGAGTACTACTGGAACTTCATTGTGACGGCCGATTTGCTCGAACTCCGCAACATTGCCACCGTGGCGGAGTTGATCGTGCGTTGCGCGCTCTTACGGCCGGAAAGTCGTGGATTACATTACAACCTGGATTATCCGGACCTGGATTCTGCGTGGGCGCAACAGGATAGCGTTGTCCGCAAACCCGCTTGAATACTGCGGCCTTCTGTCAATCTAATCAGCCATGAGAATCTTGTTACCAGTCTTGTTGATCGCGGCCTTATTGTTCGCCGGATGTGGCGGTTCGCCAGGTCCTTCCGTCTCACTCGTGACGGTCAAGTTTCAGAAGGCCACCGCGCTGGAAACCACGGCGACTTTCACCCTGCGGCTGAGCAACGAGGCGCCCGAGGCGCGGCAATTCACCGGCGGCGCACACCGGATTTATCTTAACGGTCTCTACGTGGGCAAAGGGCTGAGCGATTCAACGATTGACGTGCCGCGTTTGGGCACGGTGACGCAAGACATCACGGTTCACCTCAGCAATCTCGCGCTGGTGACACGCATCAAAGCGATAATTGAGAATGAACGTTTCGACTACCGCATCCAGAGCACCTTTTATGGCAAGGGCCTGTTTAGCCGGATGAATTCAACCGCCGAAGGCAGGTTGGACCTGAAGGATTTCACACCCACTGAGACGAACACCAATTCGCCACCGGCCAAAGAGCCAATGCCCCCGGCTTCGCGGCAAGCCGACCCTGGAACGAACGCGATCTGATATTCTCTCGCCGCGTGGTGGGGTAGTCGTGACAGACTCCCAGATGGAAACCTCGCCTAAGATTTTCATATCGGCGTAACGATCCGTTCGCGGCCTCAGTCGAAAATAGGTGATGACCGCTAGCGCCGATGGTTTTATTGCGCACCGACGGCGACCTAACACAATCGCAGGACCGGAATCGCAAACTCTAGTGCTTAAATAGAGAACGAATTTTCAATTGGGGTATGTGTGGACATTGTGCAATAAATACGCATAAACAATAAATCTATTGACTGAATAGAGATTACTGCTAGTCTGTCCTCGAAGTTTCAAAAACGAATATGACGATTGACCGCATGATTACGAACCGCAAAGCGCTTCAAGAACCTTGTGCGCGGGTTAAATCGAGCGGAGGAAAAGCGTGTAACGGGTCGAAAGCCGATCGGTTTTCGATCGAGACGCGCTGGAGTGCTAACCCAACTGCGACAGTTCACATTTGAAAGGCATGAAATTGAAAAAGATTCTTCTCGCAGCAATTTTCGCCGCCGTGGCCTTCAAGGCAGACGCCAAGGACATCAGAGTCCTGAACGTTTCTTACGATCCCACGCGTGAACTCTACTCCGACTTCAATGTCGCGTTCGCAAAATACTGGGCGGACAGCCACGGCCAGGCGGTGAAGGTTGAGCAGTCACATGGCGGCTCCGGCAAGCAAGCGCGCGCGGTGATTGATGGACTTGAAGCCGACGTTGTTACGCTCGCGCTGGCCTACGACATTGATTCCATTGCGGAAAAGGGAAAACTGCTGCCGGCCGATTGGCAGAAAAAATTTCCTCATAACAGCTCCCCATATACGAGCACGATCGTTTTCCTCGTGCGCAAAGGGAATCCCAAGGGCGTCCGAGACTGGGATGATCTCGCGCGACCAGGCATCGGGATCATTCCCGCCAATCCGAAAACTTCGGGCGCGGCGCGTTGGACGTATCTTGCGGCTTGGGGTTATGCGCTGAAGGCAAACAAAGGCGACGAAGCGAAAGCGAAGGAGTTCGTGACAAAGTTTTACAAGCACGTGCCCGTGTGGGACACCGGCGCGCGCGGCGCGACGACGACTTTTGTCCAACGGGGCATTGGCGATGTGCTGGTGAACTGGGAGAACGAAATTGCGCTGACGTTGCGGGAGGCCAAGCCGGGCGAATTTGAAATCGTCACTCCCTCGGTCAGCATTCTGGCGGAGCCGCCGGTGGCGATTGTGGAACAGAACGCGAAGCGCCGCGGTACGGAAGCCGTGGCCAAGGCTTACCTGGAATACCTTTACACGCCGGCAGGGCAGGAAATCGCGGCCCGGAACTTCTACCGGCCTCGCCTTACCGAGGTGTTGCAAAAGCACGCCCAGGCCTTTCCCAAGCTAAACCTCTTCACCATCGATGAAGTGTTTGGTGGCTGGCAGCAGGCTCACAAGAAACATTTCGCTGAAGGTGGAATTTTCGATCAGATCCAGGCAGCCAATCGTTGAAATCCCATGAAAGCAAACCTTACCTCCCATGTACCTCCACCCGCCCCGACCGCGCCAACCGAGCGCCGCTCCGTTGAGCGATTGCTCGCAGCGCTGGATCAGGTTGCCGAGCGCTCGCCGAATTTCCTCAGCCGCTCGCTCGGTGAATTTCAGGTAGCCGGTCGGACGTATTCTTTGCCGCGATACATTTATCTCGGCGAGAAGGGCGGTGGGGACATCATTCGCATTGGCATCTTCGCGACGATTCACGGCGACGAGCCGGAGGGCGCGCTGGCGCTCACTCGCTTTGTAAACGAATTGGAGAAGAATCCTGAAATCGCCAAAGGCTACGCACTCTACTTTTATCCGGTGTGCAACCCGACCGGGTTTGAGGATGGCACGCGCCACTCGCGCAACGGCAAAGATCTCAATCGCGAGTTTTGGAACGATTCCATCGAACCGGAAGTGCGCTATCTCGAATCGGAAATCTGCCTGCACGCCTTCGACGGCATCATCACGCTTCACAGCGACGATACGAGCAACGGGCTGTATGGGTTCGTCAGTGGAGATGTGCTGTCGGAAAATCTGCTCGAACCCGCTCTACGCGAAGCGGAGCAGTTTCTCCCGCGCAATCAGCGACGGGTCATCGACGGTTTCGCCGCCCGGCGTGGCATCATTTCGCAGTGTTACGAAGGCGTCCTCAAATCGTTGCCGGGCCTGGCGCGTCCGCCCTTCGAGATCACTTTCGAAACGCCTCAGAAGTCGCCGTTGCACCGGCA
>CAYWCK010000440.1:0-4371 GCA_964456685.1 uncultured Bifidobacteriaceae bacterium
CTCACCGAAATGAAGGGCATTAAGATCGAGCACGCCAGTTGGATGGTCTTCGCCTTCGAAGGCTCCGGCATCATCGGCATGCTGGTGAGCGGCTGGATGACTGACCGGTTCTTCGGCGGTCGCGGCGCCCGGGTATGCGTGTTCTCGATGTTATTGGCGGGGCTGTCGTTGTTTCTGTTCTGGAAACTGCCCGGCAACTCGGCCGGGGCCGGCACCGTCCTCCTCTGTTTCGCCGGGTTCTTCATTTACGGCCCGCAAGCGCTCGTCGGCACCGTCACCGCGAAGCTCGCGACCAAGCGACTCGCCGGAACGGCGATTGGCCTCACCGGAATGTTTGGTTATGCGAGCACACTGGTCTCGGGCTGGGGCTTGGGCGCGCTCGTGCAGAAATACGGCTGGAACGCTGGCTTGGCCGGCCTGACGGGCATGGCGATATTGGCGGTGGTGCTTTTTGCGCTGGCTTGGAATGCCAAGGCCGACGGTTATGGTGGGGCAACCAAAAAAACCGGCGCCTGAACCAAGCGCGCCGGCCGGGCCAGGGGCAATTCATTTTCCAGTCCGCGCTTCCGGCCCGGCTTTCGTCGTCGTCGCAGCGCGGAAGCCATCAAGATAGCGGCCCAACAACTCCACCTGGGCATCCTTGAGCTTCGCCTTTTTGTTCATCTTCTGCATCCAGCCCGACCACTCGGCGTCGGAGTATTTCGCCGGGTCGTAAAATTTATGACACCGGGCGCACTTGGTGTTGTAGAGCTTGCGGGCATTGGCCTGGTCGGCGGTGGAAAGTTCCACCGCTCCCGCCGTTTGCCAAACGGCGAGAGCAGTGAAGGCAGTGAACCAAAGCCGGCGCATCAGAAATTGAAGCCAAAGATCAACCGGGTGTTCCACCGTTCGTGGTGCGCCAGATCGAGGTTGGTGTTGCCATCCACATTGCCGTCGTAATTCACTCCATAAACTTGCGGCATCACGGTCAGCGTGGCGAACCAGCGATCCGTGTGATAACTCAAAGCCGGACCGACGAAGAGCGCGAAGTCTTCGAACTCGTCATAGTTCGGGATATGGCTCTGGCCGCGGATTTCGAGACCCAGCGACCAGCGCGGACTGAGGTCCCGCGCCAGGCCAAGATCAAACTCCAGCTCCCCTTCGTGTTCGTGATAATCATCCTCCCATTCGGTCGCGTGGACCAGATTGAGCGCCCACTTCCAATCACCATGCCGTTGACCGAGGATGATCTTCTGTTCCAACTCCGCCTCCCCATCGCCAATCGTTCCTTCGAGATAGAACGACAGCCCCACAGGATTTTCGGCCGGATTAAGGACCATGAAAACGTTCTCCAACGAAACACCCGTCCAGTTGAAATCAGAATAGTGGTCGCTGCCGTCCTTGTAACTGAGCTGCTCCGTATTCAGGTAAAGCGCGGCGGTGTAGCGGTCGGAGACACCGTATTCAAACTCCTGGCGGAACTCGAAGCGTTCGTAGTCTTCCTGCCCGACGGCCGCCGTGCGTCCGGAGCGCCAGGTGACCCATTGTTCGAGTGCCCACGCGCCTTGGGGCAAGGTTTCGGGTTCGTAGGTGTAAGTGAAGCGCCGTTCGTCGGCCCGGCCGGTGGTGGCGGCAGCCGTTAGCGCCAAACCGAGAAGAAATATGTTTCGCATTTTCATTTTTTATCCGCTCCGGCAGTTCTCCGGAACGGCAAGAGCTTGCCGAAAAGCCCGACCAGCCAGCTAACGGTGGCTTGCGGAAGATTGTCGATGCTTTGCAGTTCCCCGCGAAACGGTAGGGCTAAATTTGGCCGAAACTTCGCAATTTCAGCGTAACGGACGAATTGGCGCGACCGACAACTGGCTGGTGGCTGGTCAGAATCGCAAATCCGCGGCCAGAATGAAATTGCGGCCGGGTTCGTTCACGCCCGAGCCGTGGATGCGGTAATCGCGATCAGTCAGATTTTCCATCGCCACGGTGATGCTGGCGTTGGCGCACGGCCGCCAGCCCGCGCGCAAATGATAAACATCGTAGCCGGGCGTGCCGCCGGGCGGGATGCGTTGCGTATCCAGCCGGTCGTTGGGAGCAAGTTGATCCTGCAGGGCCGCGAAGGTGGCCGCCAACTCCGCCCACCAGCGACCATTTGAATGTTGCCAGCGCAGACCGGCGTTGACGGTCATGGGCATGATCCGACTGACCGGTTCGGTTTGCACCGGACCACCCACAACAAGCGGTGCTTCCACGCGTCCTTCCATCCATGTGAAATTGCTCCAGAGCGTCCAGTCTCGATGCAAAGCCACACTGCCACTCAGTTCGACACCATGAATGTAACCTTCACCTGAGTTTTCTTTGGAAACGATCGGAATACTTCCCACGGGATTGGTCGCCCCCGTGGGCACGCGCACGATCAGATCCTCGATCAAAGTGTGAAAGTAAGCCGCCTCGGCGCGGAAAAGTTCATAACGGAGCCGACCACCCACTTCGAGAGACAGAAACGATTCCGGAGCCAAACCAGGCGTTGGGATTTCTTCGCCCCAATCCGCGTCCCAGCGGGTGAGGTCGGACAAATTCGGCGCGCGGAAGCCCTGCGAGGCACCGAGATAAACCGCGGCATGATCGTCCCGGTCGAGTTGATAGAGCAATCTGGCGTTGCCCACGAGACTGTCCCACGAGTCGGTCAGCGAAAAGGTCTGGCCGGTGGAGGGATTGCGGATGCGATTGGCATCCACCTGCGCAAAGTCGTAGCGACCGCCAAGAATCAACTTGAGCCGTTCCGCGGCGAGTGGGAGCTGGTCTTCCACATATACGCCGACGAGATCGTAGGTGGCATCATCGGCCACCGGTCCCTGCACGCGCACCGTGGTGAGATTGCCGGCGGCATCGTAGCCGTTAAAGGTAGTATCCACCCAGTCCCGGTAATATTCCGCGCCGTAAATCCATCGGCCAATCGCCGTGGAGCTCTGGCATTGTGCCGTCAGGCCGAGGGTGTGGACATCCACCGTCTGCGTCTGGCGCGTGCCGTTGGCTCGGACGCGATCCTCCATTTCGTCCTGGAAATGATGCGACAGATTGAAGTGCACCTCCTCGACGAAGCCCTCCAGATTTTCAGCGTGAAACTGCAGGTAATCCAGATCGCGGCCTTGATCGAACAGACGACGTTGATCGGAGCCAACCGTGGTGCCGGCCCAGGAATACCCGTAGATCGTCGAGTGCGCGCGCCACGCATCGTCCAGGTTCACCGTCTGATGGCCGTAAACGAGGCGCGCTCCGGGCGTAAGAAAATATTCCAGCTTGGCGTCCCAATCCAGCTCGTCATAGCCGGTGCGGCGTTGACGCCCGACCTCTTCGCCGCCTTCGAGGTCACCAAAATCCTTGACCGATACCCCGCCATGGAAACCCAACACGGCATCGGTTTGCCCGCTGACTTCAAACCGGCCGATGTGCGAACGTTCGGCCGAAGAGTAGCGATAGAACAGCCGCCGATCCCAATCGAAGCCGTCCCCGTAACCTGTCCGCCCCGTACTCACCGCGTTGACGGTGCCGCCAACGGCGTCGCTGCCGTAAAGCACGGAACCAGGACCACGCACCACCTCCAGCCGGTTCAACGACAGGGCGTCCACCGTGCTCCAGTATTGGTTCGGGCCGTCGCGAAATGTCGAGTTGTTGAGCCGCACGCCGTCCACCAGCATGAGGGTGCGGAAACCGGTGAACCCACGTAAAAACGGCGAGCCCTGGCCGTGTGAAGTCTTTTGGAGCATCACGGAGGGGATTTCCCGCAGCGCTTCGATGGTAGTGCGTGGTGTTTTGCGCTCGAAGTCGGAGGCGTTCACTAAATCCGTCGCATAAGGCAACGCAAACGGATCTTCCAGGGTACGCGTCGCCGTCACGATGACGACAGGCAATTTTTCCACCGTGTTCGTGCTCGCCACCAACGTCTCCGGGTGGGCTTGGGCCCGCACATCAGCGACAAAAAATAGAGTCGGCAATAGGATGATGCGGAGCAAAAGCTTCCAGTGCATGACCCGCGGACGATAACGACGAGAAAAATGAAAGTCAACCCGCTTTGAAAGCATTTCTTTGATTAAACCGTTTGTTCGCTTGCCTTCACCTTCGGCATGGGGAAAATCGCGCGGCATGATTCGTTTAACCTTCTGGATTTTGGCTTTGCTTGGTTCCGGCAGCTTCGCCGTGACCGGTTTCGCGGCGGCTCGCGTCGAGCATGTCTTCATCATCAGCATCGATGGCTGCGCGCCGTGGGTGGTTGAAAGAAGTCACATGCCCACTCTGCAAAAGCTCGCCGCCGAGGGTGCCGCCACGTGGCACGCGCAAACCATCAAGCCGTGCATCACGCTTCCGGCGCACACTTCGATGCTCACGGGGGTTGGCGTGGCA
>CAYWCK010000441.1:0-4370 GCA_964456685.1 uncultured Bifidobacteriaceae bacterium
ACGCGGCCATCGCCGAGGATCGTCGCTCCGGCGATTGCCCGGTTTTTGTGAACCATCATCTCATTGAGATTCTTGATCACCACCTCCTGCTTGTGCAGCAACGCGTCCACCAGCAGGCAGCGCAAACTGGTACCGGATTGCAACACCACGACAATGCTCTGCGTCGGGTCGGTCGTCTTGGGCTGGATGTTGAAATACTCGTGGAGGCGGAGCAGGGGAATCAATCGCCCGCGCACGTTCACGAGTTCGGCGCGGTTATGAATGCGGGAAATCATTTCTGCCGAGGGGCGGAAGGATTCACGCACCGAAAGTGTCGGCAGAATGAAGCGCTCCTCGCCGACTTTCACAATCAGCCCGTCAATGATCGCCAGCGTCAGCGGCAGGGTGATTTTGAACAATGTGCCCTGTCCCGCCTTCGAGGAGATGTCCACCCGTCCGCGCAGACGCTCGATATTCCGGCGCACCACATCCAGACCCACGCCGCGCCCGGAAAGGTCCGTGACTTTTTCCGCCGTCGAAAAACCGGCCGCGAAAATGAAACTGTAAACCTCCTCGTCCGAGAGTGTGGCATCGGGCGCAATCAGCCCGCGTTCCACCGCCTTGGCAAAAATGCGGTCGCGATCCAGCCCCGCTCCGTCGTCCTCAATTTCCACGACGATGTTTCCGCCCTGATGGTAGGCGCGCAAATTCAACGAGCCCACAGGCGCTTTGCCCCGCGCGACCCGCTTCTCGGGCGGCTCAATGCCGTGATCCATCGAATTGCGGATCATGTGGAGCAGGGGGTCATTCAATTCTTCGACCACCCCACGATCCAATTCGGTGTCTTCGCCGCTGGTGACAAAGTTAACTTTCTTTTGTGGCTTGGCGCTGTTGTCGCGCGCGACCCGCGCCATTTTCTGAAACACGCCCCGGATCGGCACCATGCGCAGCGACATGCCCACGCGTTGTAACTCGTGCGTGATGCGGCCAAGTTGCGCGAGGTTGCGGTTGAATTGGGCATTTTGGAGGTCCCGGATCTGATTGAGGCTTTGGGAGACCAGCGATTCGGCGATGACCATTTCCCCGACAAGGTCGAGGAGCGCATCGAGCTTGGTGGTATCCACCTTCACCACGGCCTTCGCGTTGTTAGCCGCATTGTTGGCTGCAGCTTCAGTTCCGTTTTTCGCGGCGGTATCGCCGCCGGCCGCAGGCGTAGTCGGAGTATTGTTGGACGAAATGGCTGGCGTTTCCTCAGTGGACTTGGCTGGTGCGGTATCCGAGTTGTCTGAGGCCTTCTCGCCGGCCATGAGCCGCGTGACTTCGCGTTTGAGCTCCGCCGTGGGAATTTCAATCGCCTTGACCGCGCGAGTGCCGTTGATCTGGCCGTCAATCTCTTCGATGAACTGCTTCAGAATGTCGCGTCCGCGCAGAATGACTTCGATCACTGGCGCGTTGATTTCGATTTCGCTCCGGCGAGCCATGTCGAGCAGCGATTCCAGCACGTGCGCGAGCCGGTTGATGGGCATGAGATTCAGGAAGCCGGCACCGCCCTTAAAGGTGTGGAAGGCACGGAAAACGGTGTTCAACGTCTCGGCATCGTTCGGCGAGTTCTCGAGCACAAGCACGCCCTGTTCGATGTTATCAAGGTGCTCCCGCGATTCGTTGATGAACTCACGGAGCAAATCGGCGTCGCTTTGAATGTTTAGATGGAGCGGTGGCTCTTCCTCGATGGTCGCGGGAGTGGGGCTGGCGGGCGCGCTGGGTGCGGCCGGCATGGCTGCGGTCAGCGGCGTGACTGGCTTTGCGGGTGACGAAGTTATTGCCGCTGCGGGAGCGCCGGTGGCGAGCGATTGCAGAGACACCACCAGGCCATTCATCCAATCCACATCTTCCTGGCTGAACGGCCGACCGGACTCGACGACGTGGACGACCCGTTCCCAGGCCTCGGCACAGGCCGCATGGAATTGGATCAAAGGGTCTTCACCGGCGGCCGCATCCCGCAGGTTGCCCATCAAATCGAGGATGGGAAACTGGTTGTGGTCCGAGCCGGCGCGAGAAGTGGAGATTTCCTTGGCCAGACTGGCGAGGAGAGAAGGCAGGCGATCTGGGGCATTCATGATGGCAGGATCAGCGTTTCGGTCGGGGCCGCAATCCGACACGGCCTCGGTCAACACCGAAGCCGCGGTTCGTAAAACCGTTCGACAAAATTGCTTTCACGATCTGAAACGAGGCGACAGACATCCAGGGCTGCTAAACGGAGATCAGCAGCCTACCGCAACCTTGCATCGGCGAGGGCGGGAAAAACTTTACCCGTTTCTACGATTAACGGTGGGCTTTCCCGGCGAAGGACGTCGGCTTATGCTGGGCCCATGCCGATTTTTCTCGAATGCCAACGTTGCTCGGCGTGCTGCCGCTGGCCGGGGCAGGTGCGCTTGCGGGAAGGCGAATTGGCCCGGCTGGCCGCCCATCTGGGGATGAGCGAGCACGACTTTATCCAGCAATTCATGCGGCTGCGCCCCGACCGGCTCGGGTTGGCGCTCAAGGAGCAGCCGGATGGCGCGTGCATTTTCCTGGCCGGAAACGAATGCACCGTGCAACCAGTCAAGCCCCAGCAGTGCCGCGACTTTCCCAATCTTTGGAATTTTCCCGGGTTCGAAAAAACCTGCCGCGCGATTCCGCACGAAGTCACCGCAGACGAATTCCGCCGCCGCGTGGCCGGGGCGACGGGCCGGGCCGAGGCAGATATCGCGCTGCCAGCGTGAACGACAAATTTTCCGCGCCAACTGTAGATCAGTCCGCAACGCTGGGTTGATTTGCGCCACGAAGTGGGCTTGGATATTGGGGATGTTACCAGTGCGACCGCTTTTCCTGCTCGTTGGTCTGTGCTTCGTTCTCCCGCGGGGCGAGGTGCTCTCCGCCGGAAAACCGCGTTCCGGTCAGCAGGTGTATCGGCAGCAATGCGCGACTTGTCACGGCCGCAACGGGGAGGGCGTCACCGGCAAATTTGAGGGCCCGCTGGAAGGCAGCCGCCCGCTGGAGAAGTTGATCCCCTATATCGAGCGCAATATGCCGGAGGACAAACCCGGCACCTGCAAAGGTCCGGATGCCGAAGCCGTGGCGCGCTATATCTACGACACTTTTTATTCCGTGGAAGCGCGGCTGAAGAAAAATCCGGCGCGCGTGCAACTGGTCCGGTTGACCAATCGCCAATTTCTCAACACGCTGGCCGATCTGCTCCGGCAATTCACCGGTGCCCGGGGCGAACCCCTGCCGGCCGAGCGCGGCTTGCGCGGGATTTATTACGCCTCCAAGGATGCCAATCGCGATCATCAGGTGCTTGAACGGGTGGATCGGCAGATTGATTTTGACTTCGATGCGCAGTGGCCGGACGCCAGAATGGCCGGCACGAATGGTTTCAACGTGCAGTGGCGCGGGGCGTTGATCGTGGATGAGACGGGCGATTACGAATTTATCGTCCGCACGCCCAATGGCATGCGGCTCTACGTGAACGATTCGCAAGAGCCGTTGATCGACCAGTGGGTTTCTTCCGGACGCGTCACCGAACACCGCGCCAACATCAAGCTGCTGGGCGGGCGAGTGTACCCGTTGCAACTCCAGTTGTTCCGCTACAAGGACAAGACCAACTCCGTCTCGTTGCAGTGGAAGCCGCCGCGGGGAGCGCCGCAAGTTATCCCGGCGCAGAACCTGGCGCCGATGCGCGCTACGCCGACCTTTGTGGTCACGGCGCCGTTTCCGCCCGATGACAGCAGCGTCGGTTACGAACGGGGCGTCCTCGTCTCGAAAGCCTGGGACGAGGCCACGACGCAGGCGGCGATCGAGGTCGCCAATCACGTGGTGAGCCAGCTCGACCGCTTGTCGGACAGCAAGCCCGACGCAACCAATCGGTTCGCGAAGGTGGAATCGTTCTGCTCCGAATTCGTCGCGACGGCCTTTCGTCGTCCGCTGTCAGCGGAACAGCGGAAGGTTTACGTGACGGATCAATTCAAGCGCGCCAAAACAACGGAGGACGCCGTCAAGCGCGTCGTCCTGCTGGCGCTCAAATCGCCGCAGTTTCTTTACCTCGGGTTGAACGGTGCCCGGGCGGACGATTTTGAAATCGCCGCCCGGCTCGCGTTTGGATTGTGGGACTCGCTGCCGGACCGCGAACTGACCAAGCTGGCGGCGAAGGGGGAACTGCATACCCGGGAGCAAATCACGGCGCAGGCGCAGCGCCTGATGCGGGATCCGCGCACGCGCGCGAAGGTGCAGGCGTTCCTGCACCACTGGCTGCAAGTGGATCGTGTGGAAACTCTGGCCAAGGACGACCAGTTGTTCCCGGGCTTCACGCCGGAGATCATCGCCGACTTGCGGGCGTCGCTGGACCTTTTTCT
>CAYWCK010000442.1:0-4353 GCA_964456685.1 uncultured Bifidobacteriaceae bacterium
CGGTCGGGCCTCCTGAACCCGTTGCAGCGGCCGGTCGTTTTCCGAAACGAACACCGTGCGCAGAATTTCATGCCGCTCCAGAAGGAACTGCAAAGACCTTTCGAGCACCGGTACGTTGAGCGGTCCGCGCAGCTGCCAGTACTCCGGCACATTGTAGGTGGGCGTTCCGGGATGCAATTGCTCAAAAAACCAAAGCTGCTGCTGGCTGAAAGAAGCCGGCACGGGCGCATCCGCGGAACGTCGCGGAATCACAACAGCGCTCGGACGCGCAGGCACAGTCTGGCGGAGCCGGGCTTCCAACGCCGCCCTTTGCGCGGGCGACAGTCGTGCCAAACGTTCTTTCAAGTCACCCGGATTCTTCATGCCGGGTGTGGCCCGGCCGCGGGCGGTTTCGCGTCGGACATTCCTTCGATCTCCGCCAACAACCGATCAATGTCCTCCGGGGAATTTTGCTGCAACTGCAACTGGACAATCGCCTCGGCCATGCCCGCCACGGTCGGCTGCTCGAAGAGCACGCGCAAGGGCACATCGAGATCAAAATCACGGCGGACCCGCGCCATCAAGCGCGTGCCCAACAGCGAGTGACCACCACGCTCGAAAAAATTGTCCTGCACGCCCAGTTGATCCACCCGCAATAACTCCGCCCAAATGGCGGCAAGTTTTTCTTCCACCGGAGTGGAAGGGGCCACGTAGTTGCCGCTGGCTGACGCCGCCCCACCAGCCGGTGCCGGCAGCGCGCGACGATCCACTTTCCCGTTGTTGGTCAGCGGAAGTTTATCCAGCCGTACAACGGCCGCGGGCACCATGTAATCCGGCAAGCGGACACCGGCGCGACGACGCAGTTCGGGAATGTCCAAATCACCATTCGCCACCACATACGCGACGAGGCGTTTGTCGCCCGGGACATCCTCGCGGAGGATTACAGCGCTCTCGCGCACACCCGGCAATTCATTCAAGACGCTTTCAATTTCTCCCAGTTCGACGCGAAACCCGCGTACCTTCACCTGAAAATCAATCCGGCCGAGATATTCCAAATCGCCATTTGCCAGCCGTCGTGCCTGATCGCCGGAACGATACAAACGGGCGCCGGGACGTGAACTGAAGGGATCGGGCACAAATTTTTCCGCGGTCAGCTCCGCCCGGTTGTAATAACCGCGCCCCAGCCCGGCACCGCCGACGTACATTTCGCCCGGCACGCCAACGGGCACCAATTGCCGGTTTGCATCGAGCAAATGCACCTGCAAGTCCGGGATGGGCACGCCGACCACGCTGCCGCCTGCGAGATCGCTCGCACCAATCGGGCGATAGGTCACATGGACGGTGGTTTCGGTGATGCCGTACATGTTGATCAGTTGCGGCCGTTGGTCGCCATGGCGCTCGAACCACGGTTTGAGGCTTTTGAGTTCGAGCATCTCCCCACCGAAGATGACGTAGCGCAATGCGAGCTTTGGATTCTGCCCCAGTTCGGCCTCGGCTTGGATCAACTGCCGAAATGCCGCCGGAGTCTGATTCAGTACCGTAACCTGTTCATCGCCGAGCAGTTGATAAAACGCCTCGGGCGAGCGGCTGGTGAGATACGGCACAACCACAAGCCGGCCGCCGTAGAGCAACGCACCCCAAATTTCCCAAACGGAAAAATCAAACGCGCAGGAGTGGAACATGGTCCAGACTTCCCGTTCGCCAAAATGATACCACGGTTCGGTGGCCTGCATCAGCCGGACAACATTGTGATGCGTAATCAACATGCCTTTCGGCCGCCCGGTGGAGCCGGAGGTGTAGATGACGTAGGCGAGATTCCCGGCATGGGTGGTTAGCGACGGATTACTCGTGCTCTCGGCTGCGAGAGTTAAGGCATCCCCATCCAACCTGATGACCTTCGCCGGATGACCGGTCAACCCTTCGGCCAGCTTCGTCTGCGTCACCAACAAAGGCGCGTTGGCATCGGCCAGGATATACGCCACCCGATCCTTCGGATACGTCAGATCCAGCGGTAAATACGCCGCGCCGGATTTCAGAATCCCCAGAACGGCAACCAGAAGATCCAGTGAACGCTCGACGCACAGGCCAACTAATTTGTCAGGTGCGGCGCCCTGCCGACGGAGGTGATGGGCCAGTTGATTGGCGCGCTCATTGAGTTCGCGGTAGGTCAGCCGGCTTTGTTCATAGACCACCGCCACTGCGTTCGGCGTACGATCCGCCTGCGCTTCGAACCATTGGTGCAGGCAAAGATTCGCGGGGTAGTTTACGTTGTCCCGATTCCAGATTTCGAGCAGTTGCTTCCGCTCCGCGGGCGTCAACAGCGGCAATTGCCCGAGTTCAACCGAGGCATCCGCCAGCACCGCACTCAACAACTGCCGGTAATGGCCCATCATTCGCTCAACCGTGGCCGCGTTGAACAAATCGGTGGCGTACTCAAAAGTCAGTCGCAGTCCATCCGCCGCTTCATCTGCGTACAGGGTCAGGTCGAATTTAGAGGTATCCGTCATCAGCGGATAAGAACTCACAGCAAGCCCACCGAATTTATTGTCGTCACCGGGCGCCTTTTGATGAACAAACGCGACCTGGAACAAAGGGTTGTAGCTCGGCGTGCGCGTGGGACGCAGCTCCTGCACCAGCTTGTCGAAGGGCAGGTCTTGATGATCGAGAGCGTTGGAAGCGGTTTCGCAGACGCGGCGGAGAAAATCACGGAAAGGCAGATTCGCCTCCGCCTGGGTGCGCAGCACCAGCATGTTCACCAGAAAGCCGATGACACCTTCCAGTTCGACACGCGTGCGGTTGGCGGCAGGTGTACCCACGACCAGGTCCTCCTGACTCGTGTAACGGTGCAGGAGCTCCTTGTACACCGCCAGCAAAGTCATGAACATGGTTACGCCTTCACGAGCGCTGAATTGCCGGAGCGCTTGATGCTCGACCGCCGGCAACGTGAAGGTGTGGATGTCCCCTCGATATGACTGCGCGTTCGGCCGCGGTCGATCGGTCGGTAAATCCAACAACTCGGGCGCCCCGGCCAGTTGCTTTCGCCAAAACTCCAGCTGCCGCGCCCCCTCGCCGGCAATCCAAGTCTGCTGCCAGATCGCGTAATCACCAAATTGCAGCGGCACCTCCGGCAACGGCGAAGGCTGACCGGCCGCGAAAGCCGGATACAGAACGGTCAATTCCTTCAGCAACAAGCCGCTCGACCAACCATCAAAAACGATGTGGTGCAGCGTCAAGGCCAGTACGAAGTCTGCGGCGCCCAATTGCAACAAGCGCGCGCGCAAGAGCGGCGGTGAGTCGAGTTGGAAAGGCCGACACGCTTCCTCTTTGAGAACGCGACGGACTTCAGCATCCGGGCTGGAGTGGCCGCGCAGATCGGTGCAGACCAGCGGCACGTGCAGGTCCGGCAGGACCACCTGCATCGGCGTGCCATCTGCGGCGCGGAAGGCCGTGCGCAGAACTTCATGTCGCCGCACGATCTCATTCAAGACCCGTTCCAGAACCACCGCATCCACCGAACCGTGGAGGCGCATCGCGTTGGCGATGTTGTAAAGCGCGCTCTCCGGTTGCAATCGGTCCAGAAACCACAAACTTTGCTGCGCAAATGAAACCGGCACGCTGCTCCCGGCCGACCGACGAGGAATGGCCGTAGGCCGGCTCGCTGGCGAGGCGCCGCGCAGACGCCGCTCCAGAAGCTGTTGCTGCGCCGGCGTCAATTTCGCCCGCCGGGCCGCTAGATTGTCGTGTTCAGACATTCGCCAAATTAAATCACGCTTGCTCGCCCAACTGATGGCGCGCCTCGTCATCACCCAATCCACTGATCTCCGCCAGCAACAGTTCTTCGATGGCGCGCGCTGCCGCCGCCACGGTCGGTTGCCGCAGGAAACTGCCCAGTGAATACTCCACGCCGTAGTCGCGCCGCACCCGCGCCGTCACCCGGGTGGCCAACAAGGAGTGTCCCCCCAGTTCAAAGAAGTCATCCTGCGTGCCCACGCGCTCGACTCCCAACACTTCGGACCAGATCGCCGCCAGCGCCGTTTCCACCTCGGTGGCGGGAGCGACGTAAGCGGCAGTGCGCTCCGTCTGCATTTGGGCCAGCGCTGAAAGCGCCCGCCTGTCCACCTTGCCGTTTGGCGTGAGCGGAAACTCTCCCACCGTCGCGAAAAGCATGGGCACCATGTAATCCGGCAGCCGGGCCCGCAGGAAGTCGCGGAACTCGTGACTCCCGGCCGTCGCACCTGCTCGCGGCTGCACATAAGCCAAAAGCCGTTTGTCATCCTGGCCGTCGGCACGCACATCAACCACAACCTTGACGACGTCGGGGTGCTGTTGCAGCACCGCTTCGATTTCGCCAAGTTCCACCCGGTAACCGCGAAT
>CAYWCK010000443.1:0-4342 GCA_964456685.1 uncultured Bifidobacteriaceae bacterium
AAACAGGCCAAAGTCCGGCAGGTAAACCGCGTCGTTACTCAATACGTCTTCGATGGCGACGGCGACCTGACCCTGCGGCAACCGGAATTGCAGCGTGGTCGGATCCGATTTGAACGACGAGGGTTTACTGTAACGCACCGTACCACGCCAAGGTTGGGCAAAATCCCAAGCCACGCTTTGGCCGGCGAGAGTTGAACCATGCGCATCGGAGAGTGCGCCATTCCAAATCTGCACCTGGCCGCGGGCCGGTTGCTCGAGTTGCACCAGAACGTTGGTCGTGTCCCAACGGGAGCGAGTGAAGGCCAGCAAGCGCACCGGCATCGGTTTCGCGCTCATCGGCAAAATCCAGCGAATCTTCTGCGTCTGCACCGCGCCGGCCTTTCCCGTAAGGCGCAGGATCAGTCGATTGCCTTCGCGCATGGGCTCACCCAGGCTTTTCCAGTTGCCTTGCCACGCGGATTCACCGAACCAGCCTTCGACGCGTGCATTGCTCAGCGATGAAACTTCGAGGCCACCGGGAAATTCCAGCATCAACTCCCTAAGTGCGCGACGGTTCAACCATTGCAGGCCGATACACGCCAGTGAATTCGTTTGGAGGCGCAAAGAAAATCTGCCGGAGCGGTCCGGTTTCAATTCGGTCTCGGTAAACAAATCCTCCGCGCGAAACTCCTGAATGCGGTCCGCTTGCGCGCCAGTTACGCGCTGGGGATTCCAAGTGACGACGCGGGCGAACGGTGCGATGTCCACAGCTGCCTCCGTGGGTTTTGCCGGCGAAGGATGCTCCGCGCGAGTGAGTCGCGCCGCGGCCCAGTTGGCCATGTCGCAGGAAAGTCCATCGCCCGCGTCTTTCGCTTCCAACCGCACTTCCTGCGCGCCGTTGATGTTCACCTGCACCAGCTTCGGCGCGTCGCCGCTGCGCAGCACGCCGCTTTCGAAGCGCAATTGCCCATCGGCCACCACCCGGAAATTCACGCTGCCGCTCGCGCAGGGCTGCACGCCCAATTCGGCGGCAAAGCTTTCGTATTGGCCTTCCGTCAGCAAGGTAATGACGCCATTGGCATGATGGCCGAGGCCCTGCGCAAAATTGCGATCGCCGATGCGCAGTGGTTCGCCGGCCCTGTCCGCTGCGTGTGCCGCGGTGTTGAAACCGAGTTCACCCCAATCCTGCGTGGACGAAAGAATCAGCTCCGGATGGTCAGCGATAAAATCATCCGCTGCTTTACCGTGGAAGGCTGACAGCAGAACTAATCCGCAAAGCACAGGAAGTTTCATGCGTGAAAAAGGGCGACACGGACGTCGCGATTTCAACCAGCGTCAAACAACACCGGTTAATTCTTCGGCCGGTACGCGGGAACGATGTTGCCTTTGCTGTCGAGCTTGCCGCAGGCCCACAGCAGTCCGCGCGTGACGAGATCCAGGTAACGAGCGTCGGCCACGGTTTCGTTATTGTGGCCAATGGTGGTGCTGAAGACGCGCGTGCCGTTGTAATCGTTGGCCCAGGCTACGACAGAATTAACCTCCTTGGTGACACCGTCCTTGCCTTTGACCGATTGTGCGCCGCGCGCGAGCGGCTTGGCGCTCGGCAGCACCTGCACGTTGTTGTAAAGCTCTTCGTTGATCGTCGTCCAGTTGGTCATTCCGCGCAGGACGGGATGAAGCGCCTTTTCGAAAGTGATCGCGATGGGAAGCTGCGGACCGTGGCCGCTGGATTGCAGGCCGAGATACTCAAACCACATGGCGCGCTCTGCGCCAGCAGCAGCCGGCTCGGCGGGATTGCCGATGCGATAAGAGTGCATGCCGCAATGCAAGTTCACGCCCGGGATGCCCGCACGGTGCGGCGCGAGCACGGCTTTGATCAGCGTGGCATCATTGACGTCGGCAGCACACTCGTCATGGATCACCACGTCAAAATTCTTTGCGTAATCGGCGTTGCCCAGGATGGCGAGCGGTGGCTTCGTGCTCTTGTCATCGGTGTGGACCTGGGTGACCACGACATTGGCGCGTTGCTCGAGGCCTTGCTTGAGGATGCCTTTTTGCGTGGCGTAGTCGTGGCAGCAGCCTCCTGTGATCAATAGCACACGTAACGGTTTAGGCTCGGCCGCCGGTGCCGCAGTCAAAACCGTAGCGGAGCTCAGACCTGCGACCAGCAAGAGAAGGAAAGATTTCATGGCTGCTTTGATAGACTGCTTGCGGCCCTGGGGCGAGCGCGAAAATGATAAAACGATCAGGGCGCGATCCGGCCGCGGAAGAACCGCTGGCCATTCGTAGCCGGTTCCGTGAAAAGCAATGGCGGAGTGCTGGTCCGGACCGGCAACCAGCTTCCGGCGGCGAGATTGGTGGAAACTTCCACGACGTAATTCGCTCCGGTCGTTCCCGTCAGCGAAAACTGGAATTGATTTCCCGAAAGGCCGGTCAGTGCCAGTGCGGGCGGGGCTGGCGACGCGATCAGCGTGGCAGATACGGCACCGGAAATCTCCAAGTCGGAGGCGGCTGTGCCAGCCTTGTCATAAACATACCAAGTGCCACCCGAACCGCCGTTAAAGATCACAATGCGGAAAGTTACGTTCGTGCCAGCACCCACGTTTTGGAGAGATGCAATACCGCCGAGATCGATGGCGGCCAGCGAATTGCCGCTGGTCCCCGAGACGTAGGTATTGGTTGCGAAAGAAATAAATGCGCCACTCCCAACTTGATACTGCATCACCCCTTGAGTTGGGCCGGTCGTCGTCGAACGCCGATAATCAAACTTGTTGATGGCGGAGAACGACACCTTGTAGCCCGCCTGGGCGCCGATGCTGAAGGTGACGAAATCGCCACCGGTAATGGCCGCCGCGAGCGAATTCGAAGCGAAGTCATTGCCACCCCACGCGGCGGTGGCAGCGGTGACATTGGTTGCGACGCCGGGGCCGCGCGTCAGGCCAGCCACGCTCACCAACGGTGAGTTTGTCGTGGCGGCGAACGGGCTTGGGCCAAAGCCGCTCAATGCGCTGACGTTCCATCCGGCCAGCACACCCGTCATGCTGCTGAGCACGGTGAGTGTGGCCGTGCTGCTGCTGGCTATTCCGGCGACGTTGGAGACAACAACCGAATAAGCGCCGGCGTCCTTCGGTTGCGCGCCATTCACAGTCAAAGCGCTCTGGGTCGCCCCCGGTAAATTCGTGCCGGCGAGCCGCCACTGGTAGGCCAGCGGCAAACTCCCGGTCGCGCCGACGACAAACGACGGGTTCTCACCCACGAAGACCACCCGGTTCGTCGGCTGTACGTTGACCAGTGGCGCGACCAAATTCCCACAGCACGACGGGGTGGTGATTTTGATGGAATCAATCATCCAATCGCCGCCGCCCGTCCCGACATCAGTGGAGCACCGCCACCGCAATTGGATGTTCTGCCCGGCAGCAGCGGCGGGGAGATTCACGACCGTCTGCACAAAACCCGCAGAAACGCCGCTCCAAGATTTGCGGGCGGGCAGGGCATTGCCGGAGTCGTTGGTATGGGTGTAAGCACCCGTGACGAACGCACCGCCCGCAGTGAGGATGTCCGCCCAACTGCCGTTGGCAATTTTGATTTCGAGCAAACCGGCGTCATACGCGGTGAGGCCTTCGCTCTCAAGGTTGACCCGCTGGCGGAAGGATAATTGGGACGCACCGGTTGGCAAAGTGATGCTGGGCGAAACCAATTCGTTGATGCCAGTGGTCGTCGCTTCTCCAGAGACAGCCGCACTGGGCGAGCTGTCCGCGCGAGCCGAGGAGGTCGTCCAAATTTGTTGTCCGCCGGTCTGGCTTGAAGTCCAACCCACTGGCAACGCTGGCGGCGCGACCGCATCGAAGTCCTCCGCAAACACCGTCACGGTGCTCCCCAGCGGGAGCGTGAATGCAGCGAATCCGAGGTTGGTGCCGTTGTTCGTGAGCGCGAGCGTGGCGATAACGGCGCCGCCGCATGGCCCTTGCGCGAGAAAGCTGAAGGCCTGGGTGACCGCACCGCCGCCGGCAACGAGGGAGCCGTAGGTTTGGGGCGCGCTGGGAGTCGCGACGCCTCCGGTCGGCAGAAGTGTCGCCAGCACATTGCTGGCATCCGCGCTCCCAAAATTGCGCAGCGCGAAATTGACGCTGACCAATTCGCCCGGATCCGCTGCGCCATTCGGAGCGGCACAACCTTCTGTGAGGACGGCTGCGGTTTCCGGTGCGATGGCGGGCACCGCGGCCGGAGTCGCGTTGTAAATCACAAGCGCGAAATCCTGATCGAGCGTCGGCGCTTCATTGGGAACGCCATCGGAATTGATGCTGGCGGCCGTTACGGTGACGACAAAGCTCCCGGTGATTCCTGCCGGCAAAAATACGCTTTC
>CAYWCK010000444.1:0-4340 GCA_964456685.1 uncultured Bifidobacteriaceae bacterium
TGGGCGCGCGGCGATCGCGGCACCGCCGGCAGCCTCGCCCGCCGGGTGCGCGACGCCTGGTCGGTGGCCGACGTCAGGCCGCCGGTCCTCGACGAGCTGGACGCCTTCGTTCCGTGACCACCCTGCGCAACACCGGGAAGTCGCACGGGTCCGCGCTCGGCGCGGCGGGATTTTATGCCGCCGGTTGTGCCACCGCGCCGCGAAAAATCGCCGCCAACGAGAAACTCAACATTGGCATCATCGGCGTGGCGCATCAGGGCGCCTACGACATGAATAATGTCGCCGGCGAAAACATCGTGGCGCTCTGCGACGTGGACGACACTTTGCTCGCGGGCGCGAAAGCAAAATTCCCCGCCGCGAAAACCTACAACGACTTTCGCCGGCTGCTCGACCAACAGGACATTGATGCGGTGGTCATCGCCACGCCCGATCACACGCATGCCGTGGCCACCGCCGCGGCGTTGCGCAGCGGGCGGCATGTGTATTGCGAGAAGCCGCTTTCGCGCACGATCTCGGAGTGCCGCGTCGTCACCGAACTGGCGCGGAAGCACAAACGCATCACGCAAATCGGCACCCAGATCCATTCTGGCGAGAATTACCGGCAGGTGGTGGAGAAAATCCGCAGCGGCGCCATCGGGCCCGTTAACGAAGTGCATGTCTGGGTTAATGCCACTTACGGCGGCAAGGATGCGCCCACAGCCACGCCACCGATTCCCGCAAACTTGCACTACGATCTCTGGCTTGGCCCGGTGAAGCCGCGGCCGTACAGCCCGGAGTATGTTCCCTTTAACTGGCGGCATTGGTGGGCGTTTGGCGGCGGTGCATTGGGAGATTTTGGTTGTCACTATCTGGATTTGCCGCACTGGGCCTTGGGCTTGGGTGCACCATTGAGCGCCGAAGTTGTGGACGGACCGGCGCGGCATCCGGATTCCACGCCGCCGTGGCTGATCGTGCGGTACGAATATCCCGGGTCGCTGGCTGGTCGAGCCGTGCCAATCCTCGCGGGATGGTTGCGAGATCTCAAACTCACCTGGTATCACGGCGGGAAGAAGCCGGCGCTCCTGCCGGCCAACCTCGCCGCCAAGTGGGACAGCGGCGTGTTGTTCGTTGGCGAGAAAGGAATGCTGCTGGCCGGTTACACGCGCCACGTGATCCTGCGCGATCCGAATTTTGCCGACTACGCCGATCCGGCCAATTTGGACAGCGACTTCACCCAACATCACCGCAACTGGATTCAGGCCATCAAGACCGGCAAGCCCGCCCCGAGCGACTTTGCCTATTCCGGTCCGCTCACTGAAGCAGCGTTGCTGGGCAACGTGGCCTTTCGCGCCGGTTGCAAAATCGAATGGGATTCCAAAAACCTGCGCGCCAAAAATTGTCCCGCCGCCGCGGAGTTCATCCACCACGATTACCGCGCTGGTTGGAAGCTCTGATCCGGGCGCGTTGACTGCCCGAATCAGGTTGAGTCATCCGCCGCTCCGGGTGTTTAATCCCGCGGTTGCATGAGTGCCAACGCCTTTCAGCCCCTGCACGCTTCGCGGAAACAATGGTGGCTCATCATCACCGCCGGCGCGCTGACCATCATTTGCGGCACGCTGGGATTGCTGCAGTACGAACAGGAGCACGGCCACGGCGAAATCCACTTCTGGCGCGCGGCGCTGGGCGCGTTCTATCACGCGCTGCAAATGCTGATCCTGCACACCCCCCACTTCGAACATGAAGTCAATTGGGGGATCGAATTTGGACGCTGGCTTGGCGCGTTCACGCTCGTCGCCACCACGGTAATGCTGCTGTGGCGCCGGCTGCGACGCGAGCTGGGGTTGATCCAGCTTGCTGCCTGGCGCGACCATTTCGTGGTCTGCGGATTGGGCCAGAAAGGGTTCGAGGTCGCGCGGTTTTTCCGGAGTGAGAACCGCGGCGCGAAGGTGGTCGTGATTGACCCGGCTCCCGATGAAGCGTTGCTGCATGAGTGTGAGGCGCTCGGCATCTGTGTGCTCGGGGGCGATGCCGCAGATCCGCGCGTCTTGCGCCGGGCGCGGGTGGAGGCGGCGGCAGAAATAGTGGTCATCACTCCCGAAGACGAAACCAACGTTCGCATCGCAACCAAGATTCGGAAGCTCGTTTCTGCGCGCGCCGGCACATTGCCCAAATGCCATGTCCATCTCGCCAACATCAACCTGCGCGCCGGCTTGCAAGACTTGGTCGAGTTGGATGCCGAAAAGAAGTCGGCCTGCCGGCTGCACTTCTTCGACGTGTACGATGACGAAGCGCGGCGGGTGTTGCTGGCGTTGCCGCTGGACGGCCCCGGCATCGGTTTTCATTCGCCCGTCAGCGTGCATGTGGTGATCCTGGGTTTTGGTCGCATGGGACGGAGCCTGGCATTGCGCGCGGCCAAGATGGGGCATTTCGCCAATCGCAAACCTTTGCGCCTCTCGGTCATGTAAAAACGCGGCCGGTTCGAAAAGATTTTGAAATGGTTTGAGAACTTAGGGTCTGAACGCCGGGCAAATCTGGCATTCAGACCCTGTGTTTAATGTCCCGTTAACCGACCCTTACGGGGCGTTCGTGTAGGCGGTCACGCGGTAGTAGCACTCCCCCGCAGGCGTCGGCAGATCACCGCTCTCAGCGAAACCGTAAGCGTCGGTCGTGATTGTAGCGGCATCCGTCCAGTTCGTGCCCGCCGTCTCCTGGCTATAGGCCACGACCAGCGTGACTCCAGGGTCGGTAACGGTATTAAAATTGAAGGACTGCTCCCACGGCCGGTAAGGCTGGCTGGGTAAGTCAATCACTGGTTGCCTGGGCGTTGGATTCAGGTTCTTCCACCACGGATCGTGCAATGGGCCTTGCGCCTGCAACCGCAGGACCTCGATCCGCTCGCCGCTGCCGGCAGTCGGCACTTGTGGATACGCCGACCAAATGGCCGCACATTTTCCCGCCGGCAGTGTGTTAGTCTGATTGACGGTAAACCCAGAGGAGTAGCTGTTGGTTCCAGTCAAAATGAAAACCGAAACCGGCCACTCGCTGGGATGGTCGGAGCACAAATCAGGATAGCGTGAAATCAAAGTGGCTGAGGAGGGGCTGAAGCCGTTGTCACGATGCTCGATGAGGTTGTAGTTAAATGGGATTTCCTGACCGTTCGAGCCGTTCGTGGTGAAGTTCGATACCAGCAAGTAGTTCACGGCCGGTTTATTGGTCGGCGCGCTGATATGCAGGGACGCCCCAGGGCAGCGGAGTCCCCGGCAGGCAAAGTCAGAAACTTCACTGGCCAGCGCACCAAACGCGGAAGCCCAAAGCGCAGCAGCAAGGATGCAATTCTTCATTTGACCTCCTTGATCTGGGGGGTGTTGGTGAGGGCCGCGACGGTGCTCGCGGAGAGCGTGTATTCATTGCTCACCGAGTGCTGAGCAATGCGATCTATCTCGGCCAAGGTTCGCAGTAAGCGGCGGTTGACTAGGGCCGCCTCACCCTTGCTGAGATTGTTCGTTGGGAACAGGAGGAATGTCATTCGCTTGTAATGTTCGGTGAGGGCTGGATTCGCCGCGATATGGTTCGTGGCCAGCTCAAAATCCGCATCCAGTTGTACCCGTTTCTGCGCCGCAACATTCGTCGCCACTGCCGGCGGCTTCGGATAGACCCAGTTCGCATCGTCCACCAGGTAGGTGCCGACGCCGACGCGGACCACTTCCAATTTGGGATCCGGCGACGTAGGCATGGGTGGCCATTCGGGGTGTTGGAGGGAGAGGAAACAAAAGCCATCCGCGTTGGTGCCGCGGGCGGCCTCGATCTGCAGCGCGTGCGCGACGGCTGCTGCTTCATTGGTAGTGCCCTGCGCGAACGCGGCGACGCCGGCCGCGAGCAACAGGGCGGTGAGGTGGAGTGCTTTCATGGTATGGACTGGTTTCCCTTTGTTGATGGTTATTTCATGGTTCATGGTTCGAGGCAAATACTAATCGCGGTCAATTGCGGGGCACGGGCGTGTGGACCAGCGCTTGAAACAGATCGCCCGCAACGGCATCTCCCAAAGCCACACCGACGATCAATCGGTCGCCGCTCCCGGCATCAGCCACGACACGGCCATCGCCCCCCTGCTGCACTTCCTGCAAGGCAGTGATAGTTCCACCGGCGCGGAGGGGGACGGGTTTGAAGAGGCTGCCGAGGTGACCGATCTTGTCTTTGCCGTCCGTGGTATCCGCGCCGCGCAGGATCACGCCCTTCGCCGGCACCGAGTCTGACGAGCTGATGGTCGCCACGCCGGCGGCCAGGTCCACCAGGTAGCCTTCCTTGTCGGTGTGCGACTCCGAGGGAGTGACGGAGATCGAGCGGTCGCCGAAGTTGAAGAA
>CAYWCK010000445.1:0-4335 GCA_964456685.1 uncultured Bifidobacteriaceae bacterium
GTTTCCGGCGGCGCACCCACGGATAGTGCCATAGTTCATCCCAGCAACGGCTGGCAGACCGTCACGTTCTCCGCTGGTCGGGACTACGTGGGCAACTCCGCTAATGCGGCCGGCTCTGCCAACAACGCGGGCGGGTATCCTGCGAACGACTCCGTCAGCATCAAAGTTTATGCCTATCGGACTGTGCCGGCTAACAGCGTGACGATTTACTCCTTGGTCGATGCGCAGTCGGCAGTCGTGACGAGTAACGATGTCTTTGCCGTTAACTGGACGTGGAGTGCTGTCAGCGGTGCAGATGGTTATCGCCTGCTCCGGGAAGTGAACGCGGCCGGCTACAACGAGTACACGGATGTCGTCGGCGTAAACGTTCTCAGTGATAACAACACCGTATGGGCAGGTGGTAACACGGTCACGCCAACGAACACTCAAATCGGCGCTTCCATTCAATGGAATCCCAGCGTGAGCAACCCAAATAACATTCCGACGACCTGGGGCATTCTGGAGGGCTTGGCACTGACGATTGATGACACCACTGACACAGGCCCGTTCGACATTTACGTGGATAATATCAAGAACGGCACGACCACCTTCCAAACCTTCGAGGAAGCACCTGCGACCACGACGGATTATGGCTTCCGCGCACCTAGTTTTTCAGGCACCACCAGCGGCAACCTGCTCCCCACACCCAATGCCGGGGTCGTCGTCAACCATGTAGCTGACACCGGCACCAAATCGTTCCGCATCCAATTCCAATGGAACGGCTTGACGACCACCAAATGGCTGCGCTTGACCACTTCCGGCGTCAACAACCCGCAAGTCAATTTGGACGAACCGATCTCACTTCGTCTGTTGATGCAACCGGTAAACGCGAACCTGCCGACGCCGCCCGCAGCTCCGTCGCTCACGGCCACTGCACTTGATGGAAAAACTGTCTTGAACTGGCCCGGCGGGCACCGCTTGCAGAGCTCAGTCAACGTCACTGACACTTACACCAATCTGCCGCAGACCCTCAGTCCAAACGTTTGGACCAACATCAATCTCGGCGGTTACCTGTCTCCATGGACCAACAACCTACCGGAAGCAACGCGTTTCTTCCGATTGCTGGACTGAACTGAAGCAATCTCAATCACAAACCGGGCCTTCGGGCCCGGTTTTCATTTGTACGGCTACTACTTGCCCCCTCACACAATATGACTTGACGATGATGTTTATTCCTGTATTTTCTGCTTAGACAGAAACATAAGTCAACAATGACACCACTCAGTCCAGTCCAACAGAAGTTCATCCTCCACTGGGGCGAGATGGGCACACGCTGGGGAATTAACCGCACCGTCGCGCAGATCCACGCCCTGCTCTTCATATCCAAGAATCCCATGCATGCGGAAGACATCGTTGCTGCGTTGGGAGTGGCCCGGTCAAATGTCAGCAACAGCCTGAAGGAACTGCAGGGCTGGGGCATCGTGAAACGGGTTCATGTAATGGGCGATGCGCGTGATCACTTCGAGAGCCTGAAGGATGTTTGGGAAATGTTCCGCGTCGTGATGGATGAACGCAAGAAACGCGAGTTTGACCCCACGGAGCGCCTGCTGCGCGAGTGCATTGCCGAGGCCGAAAAGGACAAGGAAACCGACGAATACACCGAGCAGAAGCTGCGCGAGTTGGCCGACTTCTTTGAGACGACTACCACTTGGTACAGCCAAGTCCGGCAGTTGCCGACTGCGGCACTGACCAAGTTTCTCAAAGCCGGGGAAAAACTTCGCAAATTGCTGGGCTTGGGTGGCTGACTCGCCCTTTTTTTGCGCGTTAATTTCTATGCCTACAGAAATTACAGACAATCGAGTTACGCAACCAGCCGGCTGGATCTTCTTCGACGCGGAATGCCGCTTGTGCGTGGGGCAGCGGCAGCGCTGGGGACGAATCTTCGAGCGCCGTGGATTCGCTTGGATTCCGCTCCAAACGCCCGGCACCGCCAGGCGGTTGGGCATCACGGAGGCACAGTTGAATGCGGAGATGTGGCTGGAACTCGCCGACGGTCGGAAATTCAGCGGCCTGAACACTTGGAGCGCCTTGATGCGCCACGTTTGGTGGATGTGGCCGTTGGGCATAGTGCTCACTCTGCCCGGTTTCAACGCCCTCGGGCGCTTGGTCTATCGTTGGATTGCGAAGAATCGGAGTTGCCTCGGCGGCGCTTGCCAGATTCCGATTCGTCACACCAAGAAACCCAACCGACACGGCGCCTTCTATGAACTGCCATAAAACGAAAATCATCCTGGCTGGCGGCAGCGGTTTCCTCGGACGCGTCCTCGCGGACTACTTTGCCGCGAAAGGAAACGAAGTCGTCATCCTCACCCGTAACCCGAAAGCCTGCGCAGGTTTAATTCGCGAAGTTCGCTGGGACGGCGAAAGCGCCGGCGATTGGGCCAAGGAACTCGAAGAGGCGCGCGCGATCATCAATCTGGCGGGCCTCTCGGTGAATTGCCGTTACCACGCGCGCAATCGCAAGCTCCTGCTGGATTCGCGGTTGAACTCGACCCGCGTGCTTGGCGAGGCAATCGCGCGCTGCGTGAGTCCTCCACCGGTCTGGCTAAACTCGAGCACCGCGACGATCTACAAGCACACCTTCGGCCCGGCCTGGGAAGAAACGGGCGAAATCGGTGGATGCGTCGAAGCGAAGGACATTTTCTCGGTCCAGATTGCGACGGAGTGGGAGCGAACGCTGAACGAAGCGATCACTCCCCGCACACGCAAAGTCGCACTGCGCTCGGCAATGGTGCTGGGGCACGCCAAGAACAGCGTCTTGCCAAACCTCCTCCGGCTCGCACGACTCGGTCTTGGCGGCAGCCTGGCAGGCGGACGCCAGTTCGTTTCGTGGATCCACCAGCAAGATTTCTGTCACGCCACGGAGTGGATCATCGAGCACAAAAACTTGAGCGGCCCGGTGAATCTCGCCGCGCCAAACCCAGTGACGAATGCCGAATTCATGGCAACGATTCGCGGAGCTTGCCGCGTTCCTTTCGGCCTGCCCGCGTCGCGCTGGATGCTGGAGGTTGGGGCGTTCTTCCTGCGCACGGAAACCGAACTGGTTATCAAGAGCCGCCGCGTTGTGCCGGGCAAATTGGCGAGCAGCGGCTTCGCATTCAAGTTCCCTGAATTGAAACGCGCCATTGATGATCTGACCAAACCATGAACGCATCGCTCTCGGCAAATCGCAAGGTCGCTGTCACCGGCGCGTTCGGCTATTCGGGGCGCTATATCACCCAGCGCCTGCTGGATCGCGGCGACGCGGTCATCACGCTCACCAATTCTCCCAACCGGCAAAATCCCTTCGGAGCGCAAGTGAGGCCGTTCCCGTTTCATTTTGACCAGCCGGAGCGATTGCGCGAATCGCTGACGGGGATGGAGGTGTTGATCAATACCTACTGGGTGCGGTTCGATCACCGGCTCTTCTCTCACGAAGCCGCGGTGGATAACACAAAAGTCTTGTTCCAAGCCGCGCGAGCCGCCGGCGTGCGCCGCATCGTTCACGTCAGCATTACCAACCCGGACGCCTGCTCGCCCCTGCCCTACTTTTCGGGCAAGGCTGAGTTGGAGACGGCACTGAAAAATCTCGGTGTGCCCTACTGCATCCTGCGCCCGACCGTTCTGTTCGGGAAGGAAGACGTGCTCATTAACAACATCGCGTGGGCCTTGCGGCGTTTCCCGGTCTTTGGCGTCTTCGGTCGCGGTGATTATCGGCTGCAACCGATCTACGTGGATGATTTCGCCGCAATCGCTGTTGATGCCGCTTCGCACAATCGCGACGAAACCGTTGATGCCATCGGGCCGGAAACCTTCACCTATCGGGAGTTGGTGCAGGTTGTCGGGCGAACGCTAGGCGTGCGAAGGCCCATCGTAGCCATGCCTCCGAGTGTAGCCTATTGGGCGTGTCGCCTGCTCGGCCTATTCGTTGGCGACGTGGTGATCACGCGGGAGGAAATCCAAGGACTGATGGAGGATCGGCTTTTCGTTGAAGCTCCGCCGTGTGGCACGGTGAAGCTGACGGATTGGATCAAGCGTCACCAAAGGACTTTGGGCAAACAATACACCAGCGAAATGGTTCGCCGCGTGGACAGGATTTCGCCGTACCGATCAAACTGAACCAACCACAACCAGCAACAAACACAAAACCATGAACACCAGCCTCACCATCTACACCGCGTACTTCCTCGTCAGCCTTGGGATGACGATTTGGGTCGCGCGCACCTTGCACAAGAACGGTCGACTTTTTCTGGTCGAAGCCTTTTCGGGCAATCAGCAAATGGCCGATTCGGTGAATCATCTCCTGTTGGTCGGCTT
>CAYWCK010000446.1:0-4332 GCA_964456685.1 uncultured Bifidobacteriaceae bacterium
GGCGGATCCAGCCCGGCAGGCCGCCTGAGGAAAGCGAATCGCCAAACCATTCGGTTTGCGCGGTGAACATCATCATCAGGTTCCACAGGCCAGCCCCCAGCAGGACCGGCAGGCCGATCAGTGTGACCGGGTCAAAGGAACCGCGCCGGTCACCCGCGTAGCCTTCCAGCAGCAGTTTGAGGCCCGCCAGCGAAACCGTGATGCCCATCACCGTGATCAGGATGTGGGGGAACGACCACGCGGTGATGTCCCCGCCATAAATGCCATGCCAGACGGCATCTGACGGCAGGGAAGCCAGCAAATAGGCACTGGCCAGGGCCGCAATCGTCAGTGGTGCCACGCGTCGGGCGCGAACTCGTATATCGCCCTTGCCAGCCAGCAGCTTACCCATCACCAGGCCACCCACGACCGCGGCGATTGCGAAACTGCCCGAACACATTCCGCACACGGCCTTCGTGAGCAGCGCAGGGCTCAAGCACAAGGGAGATCAGCTCCACTTCGATTCTGCCTCCCAGCGCGAACTCGGCCGTCGTTTCGCGGAGGCCATGCAGAAACTTCAGTAGGCTAATCAGAGTTCCCGCAGCGCCGCTGCAATCGGCATCCGCACGGCGCGAATCGCCGGGAAAAGTCCACCGACCAGCCCGATCATGACGGCGAGGACGATGGCGTTGATCAGCAACTGCGGCGTCACGGCGAAGGCGAACGCGATCTGACTGAACGTCTGCCAGTTGATCGTGGCGGCTTTGAATCCGTCGAAGGCAAAGTAGGCGCAGGCTCCGCCCAACAGCCCACCGCCCAGCGCCAACGCCAGCGATTCAAACAGCACACTCAGGATAACCGGCCCGCTCCCGAAGCCCAAGGCGCGCAGCGTGGCGATCTCCCGCGTGCGCGCGGCGACAGCCGTGTACATCGTGTTCCAGGCGCCAAACAACGCGCCCAGCGCCATCATCACGGCGATGAACACTCCGATGCGCTCGATGAAGTTCACCAGCATCGTGGATTGATCGGCGAGGAAATCGGCCTGTCGCTGCACCTTCACCTTGAGTTGCGGATTGGTGGTGAGCGCGTCCTTGAATTCATTGAACGCGGCGGCCGAAGCCAGTTTCACATGCACGGATTGGAAATTGTCGTCACGATGATAGGCGGGTTGTAGCACGGCTGCATCCGTCCAGATTTCTGATTCCGCCGCCCCGCCGCCGCCCGAGAAAATCCCGACGACCTCCCATTCGTTTTGACCGATGCGAAGCTTCTCGTTCAGGTTCAAGCCAGCAAAAGCCCGCGCCGCCCCGGCGCCGACGATCACTTCATTGCGCCCCGGAGCGAAGGTGCGACCGGCGGTGATCTTGAGTCCATCGCGAATGCTGCTGGCGGCCGGTTGCACGCCACGGAAGGGGACGTTGGCGTCCGTGCCGGTGGAGCGTTTCGGCAGGTTGATGATGACGAACAGCTCAGCGGATGCGAGCGGTCCATCCGCGTTGCGCGCGACGCCAGGAGCATCCGCGATCAATCGGGCCTCGTCGCGCGAAAGGCCGCTGGTCATTTCCGCATCAGCGCCGCTGCGGAGAACAATCGCCGAATCCTGCGCGCCGGTGATTTTCATGGCGGCGCGAAAGCCTTCCGCGATCGAGAGCACGCCGACGAACACCGCCACCACGCCAGCGATGCCCACCACCGTGGCCGCGGAGGCGCCGCGGCGCTCGGGAATGGTGCGCAAGTTCACCGCCGTGACCGAGATGACTTGGGAGAGCCAGTTGAGCATGATTCAGAATTCCCGGTTGGTTTCAGCCTTGTCGCCGCAACGCATCCGCGATGCGCAAGCGCATGGCGGTCAAAGCCGGCATGATTCCCGCCGCCAGTCCGAGCGCGAACACCAGCACAACGCCGAGAATCAGCGAGCGCACGGGAAAATAGAACACCGGCAGCATGGACGGCACCGGGCTGCCGCCTGCGGCGATCAGCCAGGCCAGCGCGAGTCCGGCCAGGCCGCCGACCGCAGCGAGCAAACACGATTCGCAAAGGACCAGCACCAGCGCGAGTCCGTTGGTGAAACCCATCGCCTTGAGCACGCCAAATTCGCTGGTTCGTTCACGCACGGATTGCGCCATCGTATTTCCGGCGACGAGGAGGATCGTGAAGAACACCGCGCTGAGGATCGCGATCAAGATCGTGCCGATGTCGCCGATCTGTTGCGCGAAGCCTTGCATGAAGGCGCCTTCCGGTTCGGTTTTAGTTTCGTAGGGTGAGTTGGCGAATTCGTTGTCAATCGCCTTGGCTGTCTCCGTGGCGTGATTCGGATCCTTGACCTGCACGACATACCAGCCCGTCAATCCTTCGCCGAATTGGCGCGCTTCGTCGAAGTAATCGTAACGAAAGTAGAACCCCGACGTGTCGGCGGTTTTCTTGTTCGCTTCAAGAATGCCGACCACTTCGAACTCCCACGGCTGATCGCCTTTGCGCGGCCAGATCGGCGACTTGAGCTGGATACGATCGCCGATTTTCCAGCCGAACTCCTTTCGATCTGCCAGCGACCGACCGATGATGCAGCCGGTCCGGGTGCGATAGAACGTTTCGACCTGATTCGTCGCGAGCTTGTACTCCGGATACATTTTCAGCATCGTTTGCAGATCGGAAACCGGAAACGAACCGAAGAAGTTTTTTGGCTCGTCCTTGTAGATGCCATTGAACCAGGTGAAATGAATGGCAGACGTCACGCCCGGAATTTTCTCCATCCGGTCGCGATAGGAAGCCGGCAGATTCATGATGAGGGAAACCTTGTGCCGCACCACCAACCGGTCCGCGCCGGCCATCGTCACGCCCGCCGTGAACGCTTCCTTGATCGTGCAAAGCAATCCATAGAGCACGAAGGCGATGAAAATCGAAAGCAACGTCAGCAACGTCCGCAGCTTCTTGCGCTTCAGATTCGTCCAGATGAGATGGAGAAATTTCATTTCACCGGCTCGTTGCTCAACTGGCCTTTGTTCAGATAAACCGTTCGCGATGCGCGCGCCGAAGCGTGCGGATCGTGCGTGACCATGATGATCGTTTTGCCGTGCTGACGATTCAGCGCTTGCAACAAATCCAGGATTTCGTCGCCGGATTTGCGATCCAGATCGCCGGTGGGTTCGTCGCACAACAGAATCGTTGGGTCGGTGACAATGCCGCGCGCAATGCCCACGCGCTGCTGTTCACCGCCGGACAAGGTCCGCGGATAATGCTTCGTGCGGTGCGACAAACCGACCACGGCGAGCGCCGTCTCCACGTGCTTTTTCCGTTCGGCCTTGTTCAGGTGCGTGAGGAGCAGGGGCAATTCCACGTTGCGCTCAGCCGTCAGCATCGGCATCAGGTTGTAAAGCTGGAAGACGAACCCGACGTGCCGTGCGCGCCACGCCGCCAGTTCGCGACCGGAAAGTTGATCAATGCGATCGCCGCCGATCGCGACGCTGCCGCTCGTGGGCGTGTCCAGACCGCCGATCAAGTTCAGCAGCGTGCTCTTGCCCGAGCCGGATGGGCCCATCAACGCGAGAAATTCGCCCGCCATCACTTGCAGGTTGAGATTGGCGAGCACGTGGATGTCCTCCGAACCGCGATGGAAAACCTTTTCCACGGCGTCCACGCGCACGAGCACTTCCGGATTGGCTTTGGTCTCGCTCATATTTTCTTCTCTTTAACGGCGACGCCGTCGCTCAGTCCGGCGGGCGAATCCACGATCACCTTCTCGCCCGTCGCGAGTCCGGCGCTGACCACGGTTTCTTCGCCCATGGTGCTGCTTACTGTTACCGCCCGCCGCTCGGCCTTTCCGTTTAGAAACACCAGCACCACATCGCGGCCATCTTGCTGCCGGAGGGCGACTTTCGGAATCGCCACCGCGCGCGCGTTGGCCGGCGCGCTGCCGGCCGTATCTCGAAACGCCACCTTCACGCCCATTTCCGGCAAGATACGCGGATCGAGTTTGTCGAAGCCCACGCGCACCTTCACCGTGGACTTCTGCCGGTCCGCCGTGGGAATGATCGCGATGACTTTGCACGGAATCTTCCACTGCGGATACGCGTCAAGCGTGGCTTCCACGGCCTGCCCGGCCTCGACGCGATTGATATAGCTCTCGTTCACATCAATTTCAATTTCCAGCGACTCCATGTCCACGATCGTGCCGATGCCGGTGCGCGTGAATCCGCCGCCGGCGGAAACGGGAGAAATCATTTCGCCGGGCTGCGCCGCCTTCGTGGTGACGACGCCGGCGAACGGCGCGCGAATGATCAGGTCGTCCATCTGTTGCTGCCACATCGCCACCTGCCGCTCGGCCGGGATCAGGCCGGTGATGATCACCGGCGATCA
>CAYWCK010000447.1:0-4328 GCA_964456685.1 uncultured Bifidobacteriaceae bacterium
CTCGAAGAACTCAGCCGGATGAACAAGTTTTATCGCGACAAAGCCGCTGCGGCCTTCGAGGAAATCGAGAAAGCGAACAACGACCTGGTGTCCTTCCAGAAAAACACGGGGCTGATCAATCCGACGGTCGAGACCGAGTCGAACATGAAGGCTTTGATGGACTTGAACTCGCTGATCTACAAAGACCAGATGGAGACCGAGACCACCGACCTGCAAATCACCAACCTGTTGAACGAACTGCAGCAGCAGAACCCCGTGGCCCAACGCCTGCGGGAGGCGCAGGACAAACTGGCCGAATTGCTCCGCTCCTACACCGAGGCCTGGCCGGCGGTGCAAAATCTTCGGCGACAAATTGGCGAATTGGAGCAGCAGCTTGCCACCTCCAGCACCAACGCGGTGGACACGTCGAAGATGGCCGCCGGTAGCATGTCGAGCACGATTTATCTCCGTCTAGTCGAACTGCGCTCACGCAAAGCCACTCTGGAAAAAGAAATGCGAGAACTCGACCGTCAGAAAAAGACGCTCGAGGAAAAAATGATGACCGTATCCGAAAACGGCGCGCGCTATGCCATGATTAAGGCCCGGCTGGACTCCCTTCAAAAAACCAGCCAGATGCTCGCAAACCGTCAGCGCGTGGCCCAACTCTACGAAAGCAATGCGGAGGGTTATTACCGCGTCTTCGCCCCCGCTACGCTGAAGGACGTTGATTCGCGTTCGCGGTTGGTCAAGGCGTTGCTGATGGCGGCATTCGGCGCGGCGCTTGGCCTGCTCGGCACCGCGGCCGTGATCGCGACGCTTGAAGCCGTGGATGATCGCCTCAAGACCGCGGCCGATGTAAAACGTGTCACCGGCCTGCCGGTGCTGGCCTCGCTCGGCGATTTGAACCAGATGACCCCGGCCGAAAAGGAAACCTGGGCCTTTCGTGCCTGGACCGCCTTGTCCGGTCAGCTCAGTCGCTCGGCGAATCATGGCTTGGTGTGCGGATTCATTTCCTCAACGCACGGTGAAGGGCGCAGCACGTGGATCAACCTGCTGGTAGATGCCGCCAGCCAGCGCGGCCTGCGGGTTCTGACCATCAGCACCCGCCCCTCCCCCGGCGACATCGAGGAAATGGAGAAAGCCGCCGCCGAATCCGAGCAGGCGTTCAGCGATGCCGTGGCGGCAGCGGTGACGGAAGCGCAGCCGCACATTCCGGCGACCGCCGTGACGATGACGGCACAGGCGCTGGCCTTCCCGGCGGAGGTCTCGCAAAAATTTAGCGGCCCCAACGCGGTGCCCTCGGCGCACATCGCCCTGCCCGGCTGGGTCTGGAATCTGGACCGCCGGAAGCAATTTCAGCGCGCACTTGCGCATTGGCGTTCGATCGAGAGCATGGTATTGCTGGTCGAGTTACCGCCGGCCTCCGTTCCGGAAGCGGTGCTGCTGGCGGAAAACTTGCCGCAATTAATCTGGCTGGTGGATAGCGGCAAGCCCCGGGCCCGGGCCACCCGCGAGCAGTTGGAAACGCTGCGCCACGCGAAGTGCCGGCTGGTGGGCGCGGTCTTGAATCACGAACCGAAACCTGTTTTGCATTTATGAAGACGAAACTCCGTTTGCATCATTTGCTCGCCGCACTGACGGTGGCCGCGCTGGTGTCATCGAGCCGGGCCGCCGACGCACCGGCGACGCTTTCCGCGTCCAGCCCCGCGAAACGCGCCAAGTGGCAGGAACACCTGACGCTGGGGCCGGGAGATGTGTTGAATTTCGCGCTCTTCGACGCGCCCGATTCGTCCCGTCAGGATATCGCCGTCGGCCCGGACGGACGGGTGACGTACCTCCAGGCGCAGGACATCGTGGCCACCGGCCTGACGGTTGATGAACTACGCGCTGTGCTGGACAAGGAACTGGCCAAGTATTATCGCAACCCGCGAACGATCGTCACCCCTTCCGCCATCCGGAGCAAACGCTACTTCGTGCTCGGCGCGGTGACCCAGAAAGGCGTCTTCCTCCTGGATCGCCCGACCACGGTCATCGAAGCCGTCGCCAAAGCCGGCGGATTGGAAACCGGCTTGTTCGAGCGGAATACGGTGGAGCAAGCGGACTTGACGCACAGTTTTCTGGTGCGCCAGGGCAAGCGGCTGACCGTGGATTTCGAAAAACTTTTTCAACAGGGCGACCTTGCTCAGAACATCTCGCTCGAACCGGATGACTACCTCTACTTTCCTTCCTCCAGTTTAAACGAGATATACGTGCTGGGCGAAGTTGTCGCCCCTGGTCCGTTGGGTTACAAACCGAATGCCAACATAATTGGCGCGATCGCGGAACGCGGCGGCTACACCGAGCGCGCTTACCGCCAGCGCGTATTGGTGGTTCGTGGCTCGTTGAACAAACCCGAAACCTTCGTCCTCGACACCAAGGACATGCTTGCGGGCAAGGCAACCAATTTCAAACTTCAGCCGAAAGACATCGTTTACGTCGCCGCCCGCCCGTGGGTGAAGGCCGAAGAATTGCTGGACAGTGCCACGCAGTCTTTCGTCCAAGCCGCCGTCGTGACGTGGACAGGTATCCATGCCACCCCGAGACCGTGATTCCTAACGCATCCATCGTATGAAAAAGAATCTCCTTCTCACTTTTGCCAGCGCGACACTCGGATTGCTCGCCGGCTGCGCGACCACCCCGGAATTTCAAGCCCTGCCCGAGGCCGCCACCCCGGCCCCAGCCCCGGTGAAAGCATCGCCTGAAATTTCCCGTGCGGCTCTGCTCCAACCACCAACGGAGTTGTTCACGCTTGGCCCCGGCGACCGGGTGGACATCGAGTTGATTGGCAATGCCAATTCACGCGCCGGCGCGACGGTCGGCCCGGACGGCAAAATCTATTACCACCTGTTGAGCGGACAGGATGTTTGGGGGCTGACCTTGACGGAAACAAAAACCCTGCTGGAGAAAGAACTCGCCAAATACATCAGTGAACCGCAAGTCGCCGTCACTCTCCGCGCCGTGGGGAGCAAGTCCGTGTGGCTGATGGGTCGGTTCGCCAAGCCGGGAATTTATCCCATGGCGGCCCCGATGACTTTGCTGGAGGCCTTTGCGCTGGCCGGCGGCACGGCCCGTTCGGTTTCCGTGGTCACGACCGAGGATCTGGGCGATTTGCGACACAGCTTCGTGGCGCGTCAGGGCCAGGTTCTGCCAGTGGATTTCGGCAAGCTGCTGCGCGAGGGCGACATGACCCAGAACATTTATCTCAAGCCGGAGGACATGGTTTACGTGCCGTCGGCTTCCGCCCGGGAGATCTACGTTCTCGGCGCCGTGCGCGCACCGCACGCAATCCCGTACCAGGAAAATGTGACGGTCGTCTCCGCGATCGCGGCGGCGTACGGCACGATCAAGGATGCCTATCTTTCGCACGTCGGCATCGTGCGCGGCTCCATGGCGAACCCCGAACTGATCGTGGTGGATTACAAGGCCATCATCACGGGAAAATCAACGGATGTGCGCTTGGAGCCACATGACATCGTGTATGTGCCGTTCACTCCGTATCGCACGGCCACGAAGTATCTCGAGATGATCGTGGGGACATTCGCCAACACGGTCGCGGCCAATGAAGGTCAATTGCTGGTGAATCCGGACGCCTCTGCCGTCGTTCCGACCGTTCCGGTTACCAAATAAGACGTCGCGAGGTATAACTCGGCTGGTGATTGTTCAACTCATGCCCGTGGACGGTTGCAGCCGTCGCGGGCCATAGAAACTTGAGTGCGGCGGTGACCGTGCCAGAGGAATCAACCACCCTGACTCGCCAGCTTTTCGATCCGCGTGCGCGGAATCAAAACGCTTCCCCGATCCCGAAATAAAATGCGTGCTCGTTCTTGCCCCAAGCCGCATCGAAGCGAAGGCTGACGTTATTCTGCTTCGCGATCACGTAGCGAGCGCCCACACCGGCGCTGGGTAGCAGCGTTTCGAACTCGTCCAGTTCGGGCGCTACCCCGCCGAGACCGCCAAACGCGACAGCGCCGAGCCGCGCAGTGATTCGCCAGCGATATTCGATCTGAGCTGCGAGCATCATCTTGTCGCGGTACCGGCCGGGGGTATAGCCACGCAGATCGCCCTTCGAACCAAACGAGCACAGCGCGAAATACGGTACGCGGCCGCTGGTGAATCGACCATAACCGCGCGCGGCGAGGACGTGATTGGTGGCGAGGCTGAAGTATTGGTTGTAGCTGATTTCGTACGCCTGGAAGGTGAAGTCGCTGCCGAATGCTTCATCAAAGAAGCTGGCGGTGACATTGAACAAGGAGCCGCGGGTGGGAAAAAATTGAGTGTTCCGTGAGTCGCGCTGGAGTTTCACGCCGACC
>CAYWCK010000448.1:0-4311 GCA_964456685.1 uncultured Bifidobacteriaceae bacterium
TTCAATGCTCCGCGCCGATCGAGCTTCAGATTGTGCGCAGCCAATGAAGTCAACCGACACACCGCTTCCTCGAGTGGGATAATCTTTTCGTCGCGCGGTTTCGCATTAGCGGAAGGTGAAACCTCACGGTCGGTTCGGATCTGTGTTGTTGAGATTGTCGCCGAACTGCCACTTGACGTTCTCCACGTGCCCGTCCGCAAAGCCGACATCGGCACGTTTATTGTGGCGGCTGGTGAGCGTGTCGCTGCCGCCGGGCACGTACCGACCGTCCACGACGACACCGCGACTCGGGTCGGAGCACTCCGGACCGCGCAGGACGGTTTGCTCCTCGGCGAGCATGAGTTTCTTGGCCGGGTTTTTGACCGTCAGTTGTTTGTAACCGAACCAACGCCCGTTCAGGCCGCCGCCGCTGTTGTCCCGGACGGAAGTAATGCCGCTGCTCTGCAACACGGTCGCCCCCAAGCTCGTCATCGAATAGCTCCACATGTACGGACCGGGATCGCTGCCGGGCTGCCCTGTGCTGGCGAAGCGCTGGGAGTCGTCGCGATCCAACGGGCAGCGAAAGAGATTACTGTTGATGTTGTTGCCCAGAAACACGGCGATGGGGCTCTGTTGAATGGGATAGCCCGGCTTGTTCAACCGCCAGTAAATCCAATCCTCGGCCGCGAAATTGTAAGTGCCCCGGGAGGCGCAGGCGGGAAAAACTCCGTTGTAGGTGTCGAGATACATCATCGTGCCGTAGGCGAGTTGCTTCACGTTGCCGAAACAAACTGCCTGACCGGCGCGCGCTTTCGCTTTTGCCAGCGTGGGCAGGAGCAGGGCGGCAAGGATGGCAATGATCGCAATGACGACCAGCAATTCGATCAAGGTGAAGGCGGCCGGCAGCCGTCGAGCTGGGAGAACTTGCCTGTTCATTTTAGCCAATCATGCACGCTGACGCGCCCGCCGGGATTCGAATTGCCGGGGCGAAGCGCAGTGAATTGTCGTCGAGAGTAGCCCGGACCCAGTCGGGTTGTCACCTGCCTACTGATGGGACATTAGTCAGTATCCCGGAGAGCTTTTGATGCGGGGAATTCAGCGGCGCAGATGGAACAGAGCCCACAACCCGAAGCCGGTGATAGTTAAACCGGAGAGCCGGTTCAACCAACGAAGGCGTGTCACATCGAATCGCGACCGCAGCAAACCGACGGCGAGACATAACATCACCCACCAGGCTGCCGAGCCCGTGAAAACGCCAGCTACCAAAGCGCTGGCCGCCAAGTAGTCGCCTCCTGTTCCCGCCAGCCCCAAGCCGGCGAACACGGCCGCGAAAGAAAGGATCGTCAACGGATTGGTCAACGTGAGCACAAACGTCGAAGCGTAACCCGCCAGCCAGTGGCCCGGCTGGGTTATGACGGCCTCAGCCGCGGGCCGGCTGAAGAAAGTTTTGACGCCCAGCCAGCACAGGAACAATCCGCCGGCCAGCGCGAGCACCGTTTGCTGTTGCAGCAGGAAATTGGAGATGGCCGTCAGCCCAAACCCGGCGATGCAGCCGTAGATCGCATCGGCCGTCGCTGCTCCCAAGCCCGCGGCCAATCCGGCCCGCCTGCCTTCCGCGAGAGTGCGCCGGATGCAAAGCATGCCGATGGGGCCGACCGGCGCCGCGATGGAAAGGCCAATGATGCAGCCGCGGAGGAAAAGCGATGTGACCACGCGCTATTTGGTCCGGGGCCGGCCTTGATATTTTTCGTAGAGGCGCGTGTGCCGGTTGTCCAGGCCAACTTCCTTGCCCGCGATCCACAGTCGCTTCACGTTCGTGCGAATGTCGAGCAGGTCCCCGTCGCACGCTATGATCGAGGCGACCTTGCCGGTTTCGATCGAACCCAGTTGTTCCGCCACCCCCGCAAGCTGCGCGGGATAAAGGGTGATCGCTTTCACCGCCTCGTCAGCCGCCCAACCAAACGCCACGCCCTGCGCCGCTTCGTACGGCAGGTTCTTCACCAACGACCCCCGATAGCTGCTCAAGCCCATGACCACTTTCACCCCGGCCTTCGTCAACACGCCGGGCGCGGCGAATTGCACATCGTAGCTGTCCGTGTCGGTTGCCGGTTGCGTGTACATGTGGTTGTAGATGACGGGCACGTGATGCGCCGCCAGCAGGTCGGCGACCTTCCAGGCGTCGCGCGCTTCGGCCAGAATGATTTTGAACTGGTTGGTCGCCGCCCACTTCAACGCGGCGCGAATCTGCCTTGCCTCATCGGCGTGGATCGTGATGGGAATCTCGCCGCGCACGACCGGCAACATCGCTTCCCACGCCGGCACCGTTGAAAAACCGGTGGGCTCCTTTGTCCCCGCACGCGCCCGGGCATACGCGCGGGCATCCTGAATGAATTCATCCAAGGCTTTGAGTTTTTCGCGCCGTTCCTTGTCCTGCTCCTCCAGCGATTTCCACTTCTCCTTGTTGCGCGCGCGATCTTTGGAAGTGGTATCCAGCGCGGCGTCCGGCCAATACAGGTGCAGAGCGATTGGTTTCTGGAAGACCATCTGTTCTGCCGTCCAACCGTCGAGCGCGACCAGTCCAGATTGGCCGGCCACCAAACCGCCTTGCGGCGCGGGTTCGAAATACGCCACGCCGTTGGCCCGCGCCACGGGCAGCAATTCCGAATCGGGATTCACCGCCAGCCAAGACCGCACGTCCGGTGTGAATTCTCCCACTTCGGTCAGGTCCCGCGTGGCGCGCACACCACTGATTTCGACGAGCCCCATTTCGGTGTTGAGCGCGATCATGCCGGGGTAAAGATGCAGGCTTTTCAGATCGATGCGCCGGGCATCCGACGGAACCACTGCACGCGTCGGTTGCGTCGCGTCGAAGACGCCTTTGATCTTTCCATCCTGGATCAGGACCTCGCCGCTCGTGATCACCGGTCCCGCAACGGGATGAATCGTGGCCCCGGCCAGCAACAAGGTTTCCGCCTGCAGCATGGGGCGGGATTGAACCAGGCAGAACGCTGCGGCAGCGCAGCCAATCGTCCTTCGTAATACGTGAATCGCAGCTTTCATTGCGCGCCCTCCTCGTCGAGGCAGTGCCGCTCGACGCCGTCGAATTGATGTTCGAGTGCGACGCGGAAAAACGAACCTTCGTCCTTCCCGCCGCCGCCGTCTCCGCCACCGCCGCCGGAGAGCTTGGCCAGCTTCTTCGCCTTTGCAATCAGGTCGGCGCGCTCCTTCTTCAGCGCCGCGGCGCGCGTGGCCGCCTCCGCGCGGTCAAAATACTTTTTACCGTCAATCCAGGTTTGCAGCACCACGCTGCGTGAATCGAGCGGGTTGCCAGACCAAACCACGAAGTCGGCATCCTTGCCCGGTTCGAGGGAGCCGACGCGTTTATCGATGCCAAGTTGCTTCGCCGGATTGATCGTGACGAACTTCAGCGCTTCGATTTCCGGAGTGCCGCCGAACTTCACCGCCTTCGCCGCTTCCGTGTTTAGCCGCCGTGCGAGGTCGGAAGAATCCGAATTGAACGACACTAGCACGCCGCGCTCGCGCATGAGCGCGCCGTTCTGCGGTATCGCGTCATAGACCTCGAATTTGTATGCCCACCAATCCGAGAAGCACGAGCCGCCCGCTCCGTGCGCCGCGATTTCATCCGCGATCTTGTAGCCTTCGAGCACGTGCTGAAGCGTGCCGATGCGGACCTTGAAACTTTCCATCGTGCGGATGAACGCGAGGATTTCATCGGCGCGATAGCTGTGGCAATGAATCAACCGCTTGCCCTCGATAATTTCGCCGATGGTTTCCAGCTCAAGATCGCGGCGCGGTTGCGGGCCGCCGGAAGTTTCAAACTTCTTCCAAGCGGCCAGATACTGCTGCGCGGCGGTGAAGCGGTTCGCGTGAAACGTCGGCACGCCCATGCGCGTTTGCGGAAAGCGGGTGACATTGCGCTCGCCCCAGTTGGATTGCTTCACGTTTTCACCGAGCGCGAACTTGATGCCGGGCATCGCGCCTTCGAACTTCAATTCTTCCGGCGACGCGCCGTCGCGGAGCTTGATGACCTGGTTCTGCCCGCCGATGGGATTGGCCGAGCCGTGCAGCAAATTCGCCGTGGTCAATCCGCCCGCGAGTTGCTCGTAAATATTCCTCGTTTCCGAATTCACTACGTCGCCGATGCGGCAAATTGCGGTCGAGGGCAACGTGGATTCATTCACCGCTCCGACGATGGCGGTATGGCTGTGGGCGTCAATCAAGCCGGGGGTGATGTGATTGGGAGTGGGAAAGATATTCGAGCCAGCCGGAAGTTTTCCTACGTTTTCGATCTTTCCGTGGCGAAATGTTATG